>JAFRSR010000218.1 GCA_017427485.1 Kiritimatiellia bacterium | reverse complement strand
CGCCGTCGTGCTGATGGACGTCGACTACGACCCGAAGCGGGCGTATGAGTCGACGCGCGAGATCCTCTCCTACGCGAAGGCGCACTGCGGCAAGGCGCGTCTCTACTTCCACTGCAGCACCTACGCGATGCCGAACGGCATTCCTGGCTACGTGAAGGCGACGGGGCAGAAGGCCCCCGACGTGGCGCGCGAGCTCCTGCGGATCGCGAAAGACACGGGCTGCGCGGGCGCGTACCTCGAATGCGTCGACTACCGCAACTACTCGCCGGGCATCTGCGACGCGCTTGCCGTAACTGGTAGGGACGCCTCCCCGAGGCGTCCGCCGCCGAAGCCCGTCGACTGCTCCCTCGCCGTGCCCGATCCGCTTGTGAAAAAAGTGGTTCTCGCGGTCGAGGAACTGAAGTCCGTCACCAACGCCACGCCCAGATCCTATTCGGTCGACTTCGCGAATGACGCGCAGTACCGCGCCGCCAGCGCGCAAAAGCACTTTGAGAAGAAGACGGAGGACGGCAAGAGCTTCGTGCGCATGGGCCTGAACGGAAAGACGGCGTTCCATGGTGGCATACGTCCGGCGGCGCCTTTTGCCGTCACGCCGCAGAAGCTGTACCGATTGAGATTCTGGGGACGCGCGCCGAAGGGCTGCGGCATGGTGTATCTGCGCCTGCTGGACGAGAAGGGGAAGAACATTTCCGATCAGGTCCTCTGCCCGAAGGACTGGACCTACACCCCGTACAACATCGCCGTGTACCGGAAATGTTCGAATGCCCCTTCGAAATGGCATGACGAGGAAATGCGCGTGCTGATTCCCGACGGCGTGCATCAGGTGCTGCCGATCCTGGCGTCATGGGTCGACGGAAAGGCGGAATGGTACGATTGCCGCGACCTCGTGTTCGAGGAGATGCCCCGGCAGACGGTTCGCGAGAAGATCGCGTTCAATCGACGCGAGACGGACGAAGACGGCGTGCTGGTTTTGACGAGCGACGCCGCTTCGCTGCGCGTGCGGGCGTTGGTGACGGCGGACGGCGCCGGCGTTGCGCGGATCAAGGCAGAGGTCGCGGACACGTCTGCGTCCCCGAAGCCGCGGGCGCTCGACGTGTCCGTTTCGTGGCGGCACGACCTTTCCGGATGGGCATGGCACAAGAACTGGCGCACGGACGTGCCAGTCGAGAAGAATGCCCTGCTGAGCAACAGCCGGGACGTGACCGGCCTGGCCGTCGGCATCTATCCGATCACGGCCGTGTCGAAGGACGGCAGGGGCGTGGCGCTGGGCACGTGTCTGGACGATCCGGCGTTCGAATATGGCACGGTCACGCGGAACGGCGTCTGCAGCCGCCGCGCACTCGGCTTGCTGAAGCGCGGGAACGTGGGGGCATCTGCGGTGCTGACGTGGCTCGTCTATTCCTTTGAGGGGAAGTGGGGCTTCCGTTCGGCGGCGAAGAAGTACTATACGTCGCAGGCGTGGAAGATTTCGATGGTCGTGCCTCCTGGGACGAAGGAGGGGACGCGCAGCTACCTTGGCGTGATCGCCTCGCAGCTGCCGGAGAACACGGAAGATTTCGGATTGTCGTTCTACATCCCCAACGGCGGGAAGAACGAGCGCCTGCTTGCGCGGAAGAAGGGCATGTGCGTGCATCCGTACATCCTCGCCTGGCAGATGCCCACGCACCATTTCAAGGATTACGGCGACATGCCGCCGATGGAGGACCGCATCGCCGAGCTGAAGAGCTGGCTTCCGATCACGAACGAGAGGGGGCACCGCAACTTCAGTTCGAAGAGCGATCTCGCGAAGCTCGTCCTGGGGTCGATGCCGACGCAGGCCGACGGCACCCATCCGCTCTCGCTGGAGTGGTACGACGGCGTGGTCCACTACTGGCGCCTCAACGTCGATCCGCGTCTGCCCAAGCCCAGCGCCGCCTCCCACTTCTTCGACGTCGTCGCGGGCTGGGGCATGGACACGATCGACGGCGTCTATCTCGACAACGTGTACATCCAGAACTTCAACAACGTCCGTCCCGACCACCTCGCCGTCATGACCGAGCCGCTCGTCTACGACGCGGACACGGCACAGCCCTGCGCCCACGCCATGCAGCATCAGGTGGCGTTCGTCAAGGCGCTGGGCGACTGGCTGCACCCGCTCGGCAAGCGGGTGACGGGGAACGTGTTCCCCAACGGCGCGTACCGGTTCAACGCCACGCTCATAGACGTGTTCGGCTCCGAGACCGGCTTCTGGGGACACGGCGCCGACCGCAGCGAGAAGCTGCGCAAGTTCAACAGGGACGAGAATGCCTGCGAGGAGCGATTCTTCGCCTTCCAGCGGCCCGTGTCGGACATGCTGCAGGACGGCAACTGGACCACGCCCACGCCGGCCATCACCGCCGAGGGAATCGCGGGCTACGTGGAGCATCACCTGTTCTACGGGTTCTATCCCGGCGTCGTGACGATCGGCGGCGAGGACTTCCCGGGATACCGCGGGTGGAAGCGCTACTTCGGCAAGGCGCGTCAATGCGAGCGCGACCGCGCACTGTTCAAGCGGGCCGTCCCGCTCATCCGACGGCTCAACGCGGCGGGCTGGCAGCCCGAGACGCATCTTCGCGCGGCCAATCCCAAGCTGTTCGTGGAGCGCTATGGCAGTGCAGTCGAGGGCCAGGAATGCCTCTTCACCGTGCGAAACGCCACGGAGAAGCCGATCGAGACCACACTCACGCTCGATCCGGAATGGAAGGGTAAGTTCAAGGCATTCGCCCCGCTTTGGCACGGCACCACAGATATTCCCAGCAACGATGGAACCTTCACCGTCCGCATCGAGCCTTGGCACACCGAGGTGTATCTCTGCCGATAAAGGTTGGCCTTTGGTTTCTGCGCGAGAGCCGTTAGTTCAGCCTGTCAAGTAGGTCAAGCCAGCGTTCAGATGTCACATAAAGCATGTTCAGGCGTCTGTCCGTTGGCGAGCGAACGGTGTAAAACAGATGGAAGACCCCGTCTGCCATGACGGCGGTCGGCTTGTAGATTCCGTTTCCACCTACTGTCTGCGGCGTCAGCAAAGGTTTCCTGAAAAAGCTGAACCGTTCTCCGTCATCGCTTCGTGCAAGGCAGATGTCGCCTTCGTAGTCATTGGTCAGCACGACCGCGTAAAGGCGTTTCGTTCCCGTTTTGTCAGGAGCCTCGAACAGATCCATGTGCCACGGATCATAGAGCCAATTGACGTTCTTGAAGGGGATGGTTTTGGAATAAGTGAATTGTCCGGTCAGGGAAGGGCCATCCCAGACCGCCACCCCTCGGCTCCTTTTCTGTTGGCAGAGCCCGAGCCTGCGCAGAAATGCCGGAATCCTGCCAAAGAGTCGCCGCATTCCCGACGGCGGATTCTTCTCCCGCTTTTTCCTCAAGCGGATATGCACGGCATAAGCCCTTGGAAGCCCGTCGAGGGAGATGAACGTGGGGCTGATCTCCCTGTCATGGTTTTCGGCACTTTCCGTCAACTGCTGCACTTCGTTGAATCTGACCGCGCGATTTTCGACGACTCCGCCAAAGGTTGTCTCGTAGCATCCCAGGTCTTTAGCCTTTGGGGTGTGGTATTCGCGCCAGTGAACAAAACATTTTCCATCGCGGAACAGCAATGTCGGGTCCGAGTTGTAGCCGGTTTCCGGAGATCCCACGATGGAACAGTAGTAGCGCCAGTCCGTCGGAGGTTTGTTTCCCGGACCGTCGGCATAGCACAACACGGGATTCTCGAGGGCGGGGGTGTCGAAACACGGCGTATATGCCATCCACCAGGCGTGTCCTTCAAAGCCGTTCTCCACAAAGCGAACACAGGGGTGGAGGACGTCTTCATGCGTCTGATCGGATGTTGGATCCTCGACGTGGCACAAGTCCCCTGGTGCCATCAGGCCTTCGGGATATCTTCCGAAGACTTTGTACTTGATCATCTTGAGGTTCATTTCCATTTTTCTTTCTACAGCCATGAACTCACGGCGGACATTATACCACAACTCGTTTCAAACCGCAAACGAGACGTGTCGCGCCCAATGCTTTTCTGCAGAACGAAACACGCCCCTGTGCCTTGGCACAGGGGCGCATTCACTTAGATAAGCCTTCAACCCTAAAAGGATTGAGAGCTCTCGTTTAGTTAGCTTCTCTTCTTCTTCGCGCACAGGGAACCGATTCCACCGACGAGCAGAACGGCCAGCGCGCCTGGCAACGGAGCGCCAGACGGGGCGTTGACCGGAGAGGTCGTGGCCGAGGCCGAAATCACCATCCAGTCGTCCCAGTTGTTGTTCCCGCCGCCATGGCCGGTGTAGGACGCTTGGTTGAAGTTGACGAGCGTCTCGCCGTCCGCGGCATTGTACGTGTAGTACGTTCTGCTGCCATTCTGGTAGTAGCCGGAGTCCGTGAACTTGAACGCCCACTCGTCCGTGCCGCGATCGTCAAAGGCAAAGCCGATCTTGGTGCCGGCGGCCAAGGCGCCGAGTTCAATGCTGTCGGATCCCTTCGTGATCGTCGTGGGGGTGATGGTCTCGCCAGTCGCGGAATCCTTTAACGTGGTCGTGGTGCTCTGGTGATGGCCATATCCCGTCGTGGTGGTCGATTTCTGGACGTCGCCCTTGTACGTGTAGTACTTGAAGTGCCCCTCGCCCCACTGGCCGTTGCGGTTGTCCTGCGCATTGGCCTCGCCGTACTTGCCGATGTCGAGTTTGAAGGAGTCGACGTTCTGGTTGATCTGGATATAACTGTAGCCGCTCGGATCGGTCACGAACGTGAACGCCTCGTCCGCATATGAACCGATGGCCGCTACGACGGCTGCGCATGCAAGTACTTTCTTCATGTTTCGTTTCTTTCTTTTTATTGTTATCTTAAAAGGCTTACGGGTAGTTTACTACTTTTTTCCCGCCGGCGGCCCCCTGTTCATTTCAGTGAACAATTTTTGCCGTCGGCCCGGGACGTGTCGCGCCCAAGGGCCTGGGAATGTGGTATACTAAACGGCCTATGAAAAAAATCGTCATCGGAACCCTTGTCGCGGCCGTCATCGGCGCGGGCGCGCTGGTCGCCTGGCACCTGAGGGCCGCAACCTTCGTCCCGCCCGCGTCAGCCTCAAAGGTGCGCTTCCTTGATCCGTACACCAAGGTGTACCAGACCGACGATCCGGAGGAGGGAAAGCGTCTTGCGTCGGATCCGGGATACTTTCCGGTTCCGCAGGGCCTCGTCAATCCGCTCGCGGCATGGAAGAAGTGGGAGGCGCGCGTGGTGCATACCGTCTTCTCCGTGCAGAAATCGCCGTTCGACGGTTACGACCCAAACGTGCCCAGCCCCCTCTTCAAGGTGAACCAGGTGGGCTACCTGCCGCACGCGCCGAAGTTCGCGTACGTGGGCGCGTGGCTGGGGCCGACCTACGGGGCATGGAAGCCGAAGAAGCCGATGACGAGCTGGGAGCTGGTGGATGCGTCCACGGGCAAGCCGGTCCCGTTGCGCGGCGGTCACGCCGCGCCCTGCCTGCGCGTGCCCGACGGCTTCACGAAGGAGGGCGTGCCGTTCACGGGCGAGGAGACGTATGAGATGGACTTCTCGAGCGTGACGAACGAGGGCTCGTATTTCGTGCGCATACCGGACGTGGGGCGGAGCGCCACGTTCCGCATCGCGGCAGACGCCGCGGAAGAGGCGTTCCGCGTCCACATGGGCGGCCTCTACCAGAAGCGCTGCGGCATCGCCAAGGAAGAGCCGTATACGCACTGGACGGCGGGCGCCTGCCATACGGAAGTCGTGCGCGGCACGTTCGCCTCCGAAGAGGGCAAGCTGGACCAGAAGGGGGTGAAATGGTTCGACATCATTCGCGACAACACGGACTGGGAACATGGCGAGAAGCTGCACCTCGTGGGCGGCTGGCATGACGCGGCGGACTACGACCGCCGCCCGATGCACCTCAACATCGTGAACGACCTCTGCGCCGTCTATCTCATGCGTCCGCAGAACTTCCGCGACGGACAGCTCGCGATCCCCGAGAACGCAAACGGCATTCCGGATATCCTCGACGAGGCGGAGTGGGGGCTCCGGCATCTCCTGGCCGGACAGCAGGGCGACGGCGGCGTGGGCACGTGGGTCGAGAGCACGGGGCATCCCGGTCCCGGCAACGTCGCGGAGAAGGACGACATGAAGTACGCGCTCGCGCAGGCAACGCGCAGGAGCTCCATCATGTACGCCGCACACGCGGCGCTTCTCGCGCGGTGCCATCCGACGTTTCGCGACAAGTACCTGGAGTCGGCGAAGCGCGCATGGGACTTCGCCCTGCGTGAACGACCCCGCACGGCGGTGTACAAGGTGAAGGGAGCAAACGTCGTGTGGGAGGAGGATCCCGACCTGCCCGCCGGCTATTTCGTGAAAGCAGCCGTGAACCTGCATGCCCTCACGGGGGAGAAACGCTACATCGACGAGGTCGTGCGGGACATGGACCGGGTCGACAAGGATCGCGGAAAGAACGCCTGGGGCTGGATCCCGCTCCTGTTTTCCGGCGAGCGAACGTTCGGCTATCCGAAGGAACTGGAGAAGTTCTTCCAGACATGGGATCGCGGCAAGGTCAACACCGCCACCGAGATTCTGGAGCAGATCGAGACCGCCTACGCCTACCGCGCGCCGTGGTGGGCGCCGCAGAAGGGATGGGTGCACGCGATGGGCCTTGGACACTCGCACCCGCTTGTGCGCGCGCACTACCTCGTCGCCGCGCACCAGATTACGGGCGAACAGAAGTACCTCGACGCCATCTCGCTCGCAAACGACTTCCACAACGGCTGCAATCCGCAGGGCACGACCCTGACGAGCGGGCTGGGCGAGGTCTACCCCGTCACGTTTCTCGACTTGCCGTCCTACGTGGACGACATCGCCGAGTACGTGCCGGGAATCACGCCCTACCGTTGGACGTACACGCTTCCCGGCAGATATTTGGAAATGATCTGGGGCATCGACAAGCAGCGGGCCGGGAAGTGGCCCATCTGGCGGCGCTGGGGCAATCTGGAAAGCCAGACCGTGGCGGCGAGCGAGTACACGGTGTGGGAGACGATCGCGCCGGCCGCCGCCGTGACCGGCTACCTCATCTCCCCCGACGCGGCCACGCCCCTGCGTCCGCGCCGTCCCCCCGCGCAGCTGCTCAGCGACTTGCCCGGCTATTGGCTCTTGCCATAATGTGCCCGGCATGGTAAAATATGCGCGGTTTTTCCAAGGACACGTGAAATGTTGATCCGGCAAGCTCAAGTGGCCCAGGCGGGAGGATGGCTTGTGCTCCGTGCGCAGGTGTCATCCCAGGGCAAGGAGACGGAATGTTTCTATTCCGTCCCCGAACGCTTTGCCGACTTTGCCGACACCGCAAGCTCCAATTGCTTTCTTGTCGGCCTTCTCTATCCGGCCATGCGCGCGGGCGAGGACATCCACGTGGAGGGAACGGTCTCGGCGAGGCTGCTGTACAACCTCAACGAATACCTGATTCCGTTTATGGCGATGTGCGATTCGCGCTTGAAGCCGATCAAGGCGACGGCGGACGCAACGGATGACGAAGGCTGCCGCGCCGCCCGCGCCGTCGGCACGGGCTTTTCCGGCGGCATTGACTCCTTCACGACCATCCGCGAGCATTTTGAACGCCCCACGCCGGAAGGGTTCAAGCTCACGCATCTCTTCTTCTTCAACGTGGGCGCGCACGGCATACCCAAGGACGAGACCGAGCGTTTGGCCATCGAGCGGAAGTTCCAGGCCCGATACGAGAAGCTCAAGAACTTTCCCGCCGAGGTGGGGCTGCCGTTCGTACCCGTCAATTCAAACGTCCACCAGTTCCACCCGTGGGGACATCTTGAGGTGGCCACGCTCGCCACCGCCTCCGCCGCGTTGTTCCTCCAGCGCGGCATCCGCCGCTATTACCTGGCATCGGCCGGACATCCCTATTTCCACCTGTGGCACTACCTCGGCATGCGGCGTCGTCCGGACGACATCGCGTACCTGAATCCATACCTGCTGCCGTGGCTCTCCACCGAGTCGCTCGACTTTGTCGACGACGGCACGTTCCTTGACCGTTCGCAGAAGACGGTCCTGATCGCGGACTACGAACCCGCCACGCGCTACCTGAACGTCTGCGGCAACCACGACACATTGGACACCAACTGCTCGATCTGCCCCAAGTGCTGCAGGACGCTGCTCACGCTGGAGCTGATCGGGAAGGTCGACGCCTTCCGCGCCGTCTTCGACGTGGATAAGTACCGGCGTGAGGCCCGGCGGCTCTTCATCGCCGAGACGCTCGTCAACGTCGACAAGGAGATGTTCTTCCGGCACATCGTCGACTTGGCGGAGGAACGCGGCGTCAACCTGCGGCGAGAGGTCAACTGCCTCGACATGTTCCGCGCGCGGATGATGAACGGACGACTGCACACGTTCATCAGGAACAGCCCCTTACTCAAGCGGCTTGCCAAGAAGTTCTTCAAATAGCGGACAGGGAGGCACGGCGAAATGAAGATTCTCCTTGGCGGCATTCCGCTTGGTTGCGACAACATCGGGGACGAGGCGATCATCGCCTGTGTCGTGAAGATGCTGAAGGAATCGATCCCCGGCGTGGAATTGACGGTGGCGACGGCCGATCCGTCCACTGCGGCGAATCTCGGCGTGAACGTCGTGCCGGTGTTCGGATTCCTCGACGTCGGCTTTTGCGGTTTTGCCGACGAGGTCCGCCGCCACGACGCCTACGTGTGGTGCGGGGCGACCGGACTTTCAGACTATCCGCACGTTGCGCTTGAACTCCTCGAGATCGCGCAAAGGGAAGGCGTGCCCACGTTCGTGTGGGGCGTGGGAATGGACGCCGAACTCAACCCCGTCTTCTTCAAGGCTGCCGGGAAACGACGCGCGCTGCTGCGTCTCTTCGGCCTTGTCGGGGCGTACGAGCGCTTCCTCCGCGCGCGTCTTGCGCGTCGCCTCGCGCGCGTCCTGCCGCGCTGCCGGGGCGTGTGGCTGCGCGACCCGCAGAGCGCGGCCATGCTCGCGTCGATGGGATTCCCCGGCGCCGGCATCGCCGCCGACACCGCCATCTTGCTCGATTCTCCCCACGAACCACGAACCACGAACCACGAACCACGAACTCTCGGACTCTGCATCTCCACCCAGCGCCAGGTCGTCGACCTTGACGGCGTGCGTCGCCTGATCGCCGCCGTGCGCGCGGCGGGCGCGCGCGTGCTCGGTATTCCGATGAACATCAAGACCGACCGCGCGCTTCTGGAGAAACTCGGCGTGGAGTGCATCCCCGGCACCACGCCCGAGGCGGTCGTGGAGGCGGCGGCGGGGTGCGATGTGGTGCTGTCGAGCCGCCTGCACCTGCTGATCCTCGCGGCCAACGCCGGCACGCCGGGACTCGGCATCGCGCGCGGATCGAAGCTCGCCAACTGGCTCTCGAACTTCGGCCAGACGGTCGTGGGCAGCGTGTATGACTGCAACTGGGACAAGGTGACTGAGCAGGTTCTCGCCGCATTCAAGGGGTGGGGCGAGCCGTCCCGGCGAGCCGCAGACGACTGGCCCTCCATCCGTGCCGCCGCCTACGAACGCCTCACCAATCGCCTTGAAAAGGCCCGAACCGAATTCATCGCGAGGTTGACCTCATGAAGCTTTCGGTTGTCATTCCCGTCTACAACGGTGAGGCGCATCTCGGGGATGCGGTGAAGTGCCTCCAGGAACAGGACTTCGCCGACTGGGAAGCAGTCGTCGTCGATGACGGCTCCACCGACGGCACGCCTCGGCTCGTCGATGAGCTCGCGCGGCAGGAGCCGCGCGTCCGTGCCGTCCACCAGCCCAACGGCGGCGTCTCCGTGGCGCGGAACCGCGGACTCGACGAGGCGCGCGGCGACTGGATCGTGTGGCTGGACGCCGACGACGCCTACGTGCCCGGCGCGCTGCGCCGCATCGCCGAGCTGGCCGATGCGAACGCCGACTGCAACTGCCTCCAGTTTCCGTATAACATCATCCAGCCGGACGGCTCGTTGCAGCCCTGCGTGCCGCCGGCCTATTCGGAGTTTGGCGGGAAGGGCTATCCCGGCCTCGAGGCGTTCGACATCCTTTTCGCGCGCAAGAATGTCGGCGGCATGAACTGGCAGCCGTGGCGTTTCGTCTACCGGCGCGATTCGCTTCCGCGCTTCCGTGCGGGCAGGATCCACGAGGACATGGACGTGCTCCCGCTTCAGCTTGCCGGGTTCGGGCGCGTGTACATCTCCAAGGAACCGCTCTACGCCTACCTGCCGGCGCGCGCGGGCGCGGCCACTGAGACGTTCACGCCGCGTCGCGTGCGCGACATCCTCGACGTGACTTCGCACGTCTACGCGCAGCTGGACGCGGCCTGCCTGCCCGCCGACATCAGGCGCGGCTTCACGTCCACCCTGGCCTGCAATCTCTTTGGATTCTACTTGGCGACGCCGGGTTTCACCGAACCGGACCGGACGGAACTGCTTGACGCCTTTGCCGCGCATCCCGAGTGGCTGCGCGCGATCGACTGGCCGCCGCGCACGGCATGGCTCAAGCGCCTTCTGTTGCGCGTGCTGGGCGTGCGTCTCACGGCACGTCTCGTCGGGCGGCTCACCGGCTATCGCGGCTTTCATGCGGGAGGTGGACAATGAAGATCCTCTTCACCGGCGTCTACAAGCACCTGTACGGCGGCCTCGAGCGCTTCGCCGAACGGGCGGCGGCGGCGTTGCGCGAGCGGGGGCACGTGGTCGACGTCGTCGGCGACCCGCCACGCGAGCTGGACGACCGCGACTTCGTCCTGATGCAGAAGATTCCGCCGACGGTTGCCGATCTCCGTCGCCTCAAGGCCCGCTACGGCGACCGGCTCCGCTTCTACGCGCATGACCACGCGCTATACTGTCTCCGGCGCCATTACTACGATCCGTTCCGGCATCTCTGCGACCGCACGTATTCGTTCTTCCCCTGCCGCCTCTGCGCCGCCGTCACGCGTCCGCAGTGGGTTCTGCGCAACGTGTTCCATCCGCTCTGCGCGTTTCTCGACGAGATGCGCGAGGTGCGGACGTTCGTGCCGTCCACCTACATCAAGGACAATCTGGTCAAGAACGGATTCCCTCCCGAAAGGGTCAAGGTCCTCTATCCGCTCTTCGTGCGTCCCCGGCGCGAGGAGGCGGCTGCGCACAAGTGGATGCCCGCTGGCAAGCTGCGGATTCTCTTCATGGGACAGCTGATTGCCGGGAAGGGCGTGGGGATGCTCGTGGACGCCGCCCAGCTCATGACCCGTCCGCACGAGCTGTTGGTCGTCGGCACGGGACGGGACGAGGCGAAGCTGCGCCGGTGCGCGTCCGAGGGCGTGACGTTCCTCGGGTGGCAGGAGAACGCGCAGCGGTTCTTTGCCGACGCGGACGTCTGCGCGGTCCCGTCGCTCTGGCACGAGCCTTACGGGACCGTGGGGGCGGAGGCGCTGTCGCATGGCGTGCCGGTGGTCACGTTTGACGTGGGCGGGCTTGCGGACTGGCTGATTCCCGGTGAGACGGGCTTGTTCGCCCAGGCGCCGGACGGACGGACGCGCGTGCCGGAGGCCCGTACGCCTGCCGCGCTTGCGGCGGCGTTGGACAGGATGGCCGATCCCGCCGCCCTCGCGCGCATGGGCGCAAACGCGCTTGACATCGTGGAACGGCTGTTCGACCCCGGCCGTTTTATGGAAAACCTGTTTGTTGAACTGGAAAAGAGGACAACTACATGAACATGAAAAAGAACTGTATTGCGGGAGCGCGCATCTGCTCGCTGGCCCTGCTGGCATTGTCCCTTGCGGGATGCCTTTCGCACACGTCTCCGTACGACTACGTGGAGAACTGGCTGGTTCGCGAAGATCCGGTCCGCACGTTCGTGATCCATGCGGACGTCATCTACGTGCAGAGCGAACTGTACACGAAACTCGCAGACGTCCAGAAAATGCAGGACCACGTCCGGCTTGAAGTGGGGAAGGACAAGTTCGGGGGCATCGCGCGCGTGTTCTCCCCGCTTATCGCCTCGCCCGAGGACATGGAGGCTGCCCTGAAATGGTATTTCAGGTATCATCACAAGAAGGATCGCTCCTTCATCTTCATCGGCGAGGGCGAGGGCGGAAGCCTCCTGCAGGAGTACGAACAGGAGCACGCCGATGAACTGAGGGAGAAGGGGCTCGTGGCAAGCTACTACTGCGACGAACACAAGAGGGGATTCGTCACGCAGGAGATGATCGAGGAGATTCAGGAGGCCATCGCGCGCGCGCGGTTCCGGACGATCTGGGGCAAGGACATGCCGGACGGCATGCTCACGGATTGATCTCAGCCGCGTCGGATGAAGGGACTGTCAAAGGCGGCTTGCTCGGGCAGCATGACGGATTGCGCCTGGTTGCGGGCCTCCAGCCATCTCCTGTTCATGGCCGCGCGGGCGGCTTCATCTGACGGCGCGGGGCCAAAGCGCGCGGTGCGCAGCGCCGGGTCTTTGAAGAACACGCGGTAGCCCGTCTTCAGGGTTTCCTCCGAGTCCTCGTTCCAGCGCATGCACCTCTCCACGATGTGCGCGTTGCAGAGCGCGGTCAGGTAGGCGTTCACCGTGTTGGGGGAGATCATGCGTCCGGGCGGTGAGACTTCGGCCGAGATGGCTCGCAGGGAAATCGGGTCGCCCACATGGTCGGAGAGGTAGGCGGCGATGTCCTCCGCGAGCGGCGCCGAGGTGAGGTGCGGATCCGAAAGGACGTCGCGTAGGAGAATCTCGTTCCAGCGCGCGCGGGAACGGTCCTCCGTCTCCTGGATGCCTTCCGGCGGCGGCAGCAGCTCCCGCAGGACGACGGAACCGCGCAGATAGGGGGCAAGCCCCTCGTTGAGCAGCCGCCGCGACGAGATGGACACGTAGATGTCGATGTCGCGCTTCCGCAGCAATTCACCAAAGCCGTTTTCGTAATCGGGGAACGACGACGGCTCGTTGACGAAGAGAAGACAGGGCTGGTTGCCCGGCGGAAGCTGGGTGTTCAGGTAGGCGAGGATCTCTTCGCCGGTGCGGACGTGGCGGAAGGCCGGCTCCTCGGTGTTGACGTAGATGATGCAATCCTCGCGCACGCCCCTTTTCAGCAGACGCGCGCACCAGTGGCGGAGCAGGGTCGATTTTCCCACGCCGCGGATGCCGGACAGGACCTTGACCTTGCGCGCACCGTGCATCGACTCAAGCCAGGCATATATATTTTTAAAGCGAGAATCCATGGCATCAGTATATCAAATCTCCTCGCGGGATGGAAACCAGAAATCCATCCAACTGTCAAACTGGCGCACGTCTCTGTTTTTCAACCATTACCCGTATTGCCTGCGGCGCTGAACACGGAGACAGGGAGGTTGTAAAGAGACACGGAGATCATTTTGGAGTTTTGCTTCGCACAACTGAATGACTTACCCTCTCACCAATCTGTAAGCCTAGATTCCTCATTTCGATTTACCACTCCATGTTATATCTCACGCAGAGGCGCGGAGAGGCAGAGTTCGCAGTGTTTATCCCCATTGCTTGAGAGGTAATTGCAAAATCTCCAAAAATATCTCACGCCAAGTTCGCAAAGTACGCGAAGTTCTGTTTCATGGATGACTTTGCGAACTTAGCGGACTTTGCGTGAGACTAAAAAGCAGGTTTTGCAACTGGCTCTTGAGTATGTATTTGTTTTCACCAATTGGGTGAAAGAACTTTCCGAGATTCTTCTTGTCATGGTTTTCTTTCCCGTCGGATATCTGAACTTTCTCTGCGCTCTCCGCCTCTCTGCACCTCTGCGTGAGACATTCAACCGAGGATTTTAGGGTAAGATGTTGTTGTTGATTTGTGCGAAGCACATTCCCCATAACAAACTCCCTGTCTCCGTGACATCTCTGCTCTCCGTGTTGCCGTCGGCAGACACGATATTGCTTGGTGAATTACGGTGATGCGCCCTATTCAACCCTCAAACCATCAAACAAGAAAGGGAGCGCTGACGCGCTCCCTTTCGCAACTCGACATGGAAGAGGGACTTACGCCTTCCTCTTCTTGCCGAACTTGAACGCACCCGCACCAACGCCGCCGACGAGCAGCACGGCGAGAACCCCAGGAAGCGGGGCCCCCGAAGGAGCGCCAGTTCCGCCGCCGGTGCCACCACCCGTACCGCCGCCAGTACCACCACCGGTGCCGCCGCCAGCCGACTGGGCCGAGATGTCTTCAATGGACATCCACTCGTCCTTTCCGCCCCCGCCGTTTTTGTCAAACGCGAGCACTTGCTTGCCATGCAGCTCCTTGAACGCCGACTGCGTGTACGTGCCGCTGTTCGGGCGAACCTCGTAGAAACCGACGCGGTCGCCCGCCTTAAGCGCGCCAACGTCAACCACGCCGTCATTGATGCTCTTCTGGAACTCAGGGTTGTTGGCATTCGCCTCCATGTAGGCCGCGCGATCACTATCGCTCATGTCGGCGGTGTAGACAACGTATCCAACCTTACCGGCGTTTCCAAGGGAGTGCCAGTCCGACTTGAACGAGAACGAGTCAAGATCCTGATTGATCTGGATGTAGCTGTAGCCGTAGTTACCGTCGGTGACGAAGGTAAACGCATCTTCTGCCACCGCAGCCGTGGCTGCAAGCGCAAGAGCCGTGAAGCAAGCAATCTTCTTCATGTTCTTTCTTTTTCTTTCTTTTACCCGAAGCCCCATTGCCTCGGGTGCGCATAGTATATCGTATTTATCGTCCGCCTGGAACGTTGTTCATTCAGCTGAACGAATTTGCTGCTTTGGGCGAGCCAAAGTCTTACGTCCCACGTCTTACGTCCTTCCCCTCATTTTTTGGCTTTTCAGGGTTGGCGGGCGCGTCGCGGAAGTGGTATAATGATGGCACTGATGAAGCCTTCCATTTCAAAGTCTCTGAAGATCGCGCACGTCGTGAGGCGGTACTCGTCGGCGGAGTGGGGCGGCACGGAGACCGTCGTGTGCCACACCGTCGCGGAACAGCGAAAGCTCGGCCACGAACCGCGCATCTTCTGCACGGCGGCCCTCCAGCCGTCCGGGGCGCCGCCGGACGGCGTCAGCTGCTTTCCCTATTTCTACCCGTATTTCCCGATGCCGGCGGCGGATCGCCTGAAACTGGACAAGAAGGGTGGCAGTCCCTATTCGCCCTCGCTGTTCAGGGCGGTGCGGGATTTCCGCCCGGACGTGATCCACATCCATGCGGGCGGACGGCTCGCGTGCGCGGCCGTCAAGCTGGCCCGACGCCTCGGCGTCCCCTGCGTCATGTCCCTCCACGGCGGCGCCGCGGCCGTGCCGGCGAGCGAACTGGCGGAGATGCTGAAGCCGCTCAAGGGGAAGTTTCCCTACGGTGGGATTCTCGACAGGATGTTCGGGATGAGGTTCGACCCGCTGGCGCGCGTCAACGCGATCATCTGCATTTCGCATGAGGAGGAACGTCTCCTGAAGGAGAAGTATCCCAGCCGGATCGTCCGCTATCTGCCGAACGGCGTGGATGTTGAGATGAAGCGGCAGGAGTGCCGCTTCCCCGAAGAAGGGCCACGCCTCGGAGAAGCGGCACTCTTGCCGCTTCGCGAACGTCCGAGCATCAATGTGCTCTGCGTCTCGCGGATCGACTACCAGAAGAACCAGCTGGCGCTCGTGGACCTGCTGGCCGCGCGTCCGGCCTGCCGCCTGACGCTCGTGGGGCCGCTCACGGCCCAGTGGTATGCGGACAAAATCAAGGCGCGCGTGCAGGAACTGGGCGTCGGCGACCGCATTACGCTCATCCCCGGCCTGCCGCCGGGCAGCGCGGAGCTGGAGGCGGCCTTTGCGGCGGCGGACGTGTTCGTGCTGCCTTCCGTACACGAGCCGTTCGGCATCGTGGCACTCGAGGCGATGGCGCGCGGGATTCCGCTGATCGCGTCGAACGTGGGCGGGCTGCCGGATTTCGTGCAGGACGGGAAGAACGGCATACTCTTCGACCCGTCCGCGCCGAACGGGCTCGTCGACGCGTTCGACCGCCTCGTCGCCCTGCCGCCGGCGCGCGTCGGGCAGATGTTGAAGGATGCGCGCGCGACGGTGGAAGGCTACGCCTGGCCGAACGTCATCGCGCGGCTCATGGACATCTACGACGAGGTCAGAGTTGGGAGGTGCTGAGATGGTGAAGGTTTTCGTGTTCATCGACGCGTTGGGATGGAAGCAGGTCGAGCGCTATGGATTCCTGCGCGACCTGCTTCCCAACCGGCGCAAGATCGAAATGCAGTTCGGCTACAGCTGCACCGCCATCCCGACGATCCTGACGGGCGAGCGCCCGTCGGTCCACGGACACCTCGCGTTCTACGACTACGCGCCGGCGAAGAGCCCGTTCAGGAAGATGAAGTGGCTGGCGCCGTTTCTGCGTCCGCGCTCCTTCTGGCGGCGCGGACGCGTCCGCCACCAGCTCTCGAAGCTCATCAAGAGACTCTACGGCTTCACGGGGTATTTCCAGCTCTACGGCGTGCCCGTGGAGCGCCTCCCGAAGCTCGACTACTGCGAGAAGACCGATCTGTTCGTGAAGGGCGGACTCGCCCCGGTGAAGAACCTCGCGGACGTCTGGAGCGAAAAGGGGTATCGCTATCTCATCTCCGACTGGCGGCTCCCGGAGACGGAGAACTTCCGCATCGCGGCCGAGGCGTTCCGCTCGGGCGAGGTGGACCGCGCGTTCGTCTATTCCGCCGCGTTCGACGCCCTGCAGCACGACAACGTGGGGCGGGACGACGTGCTGCGGGCGAAGGTGGAAAGGTACGCCGATTCCATCCGCGCCCTCCATCGCGCGCTCGTGGAGGGCGGCAAGCCGTTTGAGCTGACCGTATTCTCCGACCACGGCATGACGCCCCTGCGCGGCACGGCCGACGCGCCCGCCGCGCTCGCGAAGACGGGCCTTGCCTGGGGCGAAGACTATGCCAGCGCGATCGACTCGACGATGGCGCGCTTCTGGTGGCTGAAGCCGGAGGCGGAGGCCAAGGTCAAGGCGGCGTTCGCCGGTTTCCCCGGACATTGGCTCACCGACGATGAAATGAGGCACCACGGCATCTGGCGCGAGGACCACAAATTCGGCGACGCGATCTTCCTTGCGGACGCCGGCGTCCAGTTCTGCCCAAGCGACATGGGCGTGAAGCCGCTCAACGGGATGCACGGGTTCGATCCGGCGGACGAGGACTCCGACGCCTGCTGGCTGTCAACCGTCCCCGTTCCGGAAGGCGTCAGCCGCGTGTGCGACTACTTCGCCGTCATGGCCGCGCCCTGATTCGGGCGGCACGTCACTCGCCGGCCTTGATCCGCTCCCACGCCTCTTGGTACATGTCGCGGACGGCGGGTTTGTCGTCGATGCTCCGAAGAACCTCTCCGCGCTTGAACGTATCGGCGTCCACCTCCACAAGACGGCGCAGCCTTGGCTCAAGCAACTTGATCACGCTTCTCACGGGCATCGGCGCGCACACGCCCTCGACGTTGGCCTTCGCGATCCGCGGAGTGTACATGAAGTTGATGAACTTGTGGGCGAGTTCGGGCTGCGGGGCGTCGGCGGGAATCACCATCTCGTCGAAGGCGATGGTGAAGCCCTCTTTCGGAAGGGCGAATCCGATGTTGGGGTCCTTGCGCATCATCTGCGCCGCGTCCGAGGAATAGCCATGGCCGATCAGCCACTCGCCCGAGGCGACGGAATCCTTGTACTGCGCATTGTCAAGCTTGGGGGCGTTTTTCCGCCACTTCCGCACGACCTCGACGGCCTTGTCGAGTTCTTCCTTTTTCTCCGTGTTCAGCGAGTAGTCCAGCGACTTCAGCGCGGCGCCGATCGTCTCGCGCATGTCGTCGAGAAGAGACGCGCGGCCTTCCAGCGCGGGGCTGTCGAGCACGTCCCACGTAGTGGGGGACAGACCCTTGGGGAGCTTGTCCTTCCGATAGACCAATCCGGTGTACGTCACCATGTAAGGGGCGTTGTAGGTGAAGGACGGATCCAGGATCGCCTCGGCGAAGGAGCGGTCGAAGTTCCTTCGCATGTTCGGAATCTTCGAGTGGTCCAGCGGCTGGATCAGCTCTTCCTTTTCAAGAGTCGGGATCATGTAGGAGCTGGGCGTGACGATGTCGAATCCGGAGTCGCCGGCCCTCAGGCTGTCGACCATCTCCTCGTTCGAGTCGAACGTCTTGATCTCCACGCGGCATCCGTTCCGCTTCTCGAACTGTTGCACCACGCCTTCGTCAATGTAATCGCTCCACGTGCAGATGCGCAGCACCGGCTTGGACGTGCCGCAGCCCGTCACCATGCAGAGGGCGAGAACGCCCGCCGCGATCGACACCACGCTCGTCAGTCTGTTCATTTTCTTCATTTTCATTTCCTGTTTGCTCCATCTTCTGTGCTGAAAAGCGGACGTAGTATACCAAAACGCCATCTGAAACTCCACCATAAAATACAACCGCAATCCCGTCGCGTTTGCCTTGCGCGCGGACGGAAGTTCGGGTATAATGTGCGCATGAAATCTTCAGTAACCTCGGACACCTAATCGTCAAAGGAAAGGCCGTGCAGCCATGCACACAGTACTGACACATCCCCTGGTTCGGCACCGCGTCACGCTCATGCGCGACATCAACACGAAGCCGAAGCAGTTCCGCGAACTCGTCAACGAGATCACGGAATTCCTTGCAATCGAAAGCCTGAAGGACCTGAGGACGGTCGAGGTGCCCGTCACCACGCCCGTCGCCAGGACCACGGGCGTCAAGATAGAGGATTCGATCGTGATCGTCCCGATTCTCCGGGCCGGGATGGGGATGCTCGACGCCATGCTGCGCGTCCTTCCCTACGCCAAGGTGGGCGTCCTGGGAATGCAGCGCAACGAGGCGACGGCCGAGCCCGTGCCGTACTATGCGAAGGTACCTCGCGCAAAGGGCGACGAGATCGCGGTCGTGATCGACCCGATGCTTGCGACGGGCGGAAGCGCGTGCGACGCGTTCGACCAGCTCAAGAAGCTTGGCTACAGGCGAATCGTGTTCCTGAACCTCATCGCCGCCCCCGAGGGGATCGCGCGGGTGGAGAGGGAGCATCCCGACGTTCCCGTCTTCACCGCGGCGAGGGACGAGGGGCTCAATTCGCATTTCTACATCGTGCCCGGACTCGGCGACGCCGGCGACCGCATATTCGGAACTCTCTGATAATTTCCCTTTTGCCGTCGGCGGTTTTATGCTATAATTCGCGCTGTCGATTTCAAAGGAGAATCAGATGATGAGAAAGGCGAATCAGATGATGTGCAAAACGATCGAGGCGCGCGTGGGGGCATTTCTTGCCGGAATGCTTCTCTCGTTCGTGGTGTTGGCGGCGGATGCGCCGTCTGCCCCCCCGTCGCTCGTGGTGCCCAAGGGCGAGGAGGCGCGCAACCCCACGACGGACATCGCCGTGGGATTCGGCGACGTCAGCCACCTTTCGCCCTGGCGGATCAAGCGGCGCTTCGCGCGCACGGGCGGCAATCCGCGAGGCGGGCAGCCGGTGAGGCTGCGCGATGCGCTGCTGGCCATCAACGAGTTTGTGGCGAAGGACGAGGAAATGCCGGAGCACACGTTCACGTTCGCCGAGGACGGCACGCTCACATCCATCTGCGACGTGCCGATCACACAAGTCTCCCTCGCCTTCGACGGGACCGTCCGTCCCTTCGCCGCCGCACTGCTGGATGAGCCCGTGAGAGACTTCGCCAAGGTCGAATTCCAGAAGGCGGGCGCCGCGCGCAAGGCGGCCCCCGGTCCAGTTGCGGTGGCGCAGGGCAAGGCAGACAGCACAGAAGAAGCGTCCGACGAGCGCAGAAGCGGCACCTCGAAGACCATCAAGCTTCCGGGTGGCGCGACGATGGAGATGATTTGGTGCGCGCCGGGTCATTTCATGATGGGCAGCCCCCTTGCCGAGAGGGGCAGGTTCGATGACGAGCCGCAGCATCAGGTGACTCTCACGAAGGGGTTCTGGCTTGGCAAGTACGAGGTCACGCAGAGACAGTGGCAGAGCGTCATGGGCGAGAACCCGTCGAAGTTCAAGGATCCCGACCGCCCCGTGGAGAGCGTGTCGTGGGAAGACTGCAATGCGTTCCTGCGTAAGTTGAACGCCGATCTCAGCGGCGTCGCCCGCTTCCCCACCGAGGCGGAATGGGAATACGCCTGCCGCGCCGGCAACGTCAGCCCCATCTCGGGCACCGGGCTGCTGTCGGAGATGGCGTGGTACGACGCCAACAGCGGGAACGAGACGCATCCCGTCGGCAAGAACCATCCCAACGCATGGGGCTTCTTCGACATGCACGGCAACGTGCTCGAATGGTGCTATGACTGGTTTGGCAAATTCGATGCCAAGGCGACCGACCCCAAGGGCCCCTCCATCGGCTCCTTCCGCGTCCTCCGCGGCGGATGCTGGTTCTTCTACGCCCGCGACTGCCGTTCGGCGTACCGGCTCAAGCGCGACCCCGCGCTCCGCAACGCCATTTTCGGCTTCCGCCTCGCATGCTCCGAACCCGACGAAAAATGACGAGGGCGCTCTCCGCCACGCGCGCGATTCGAGGACCAGAATTCAATTTACACGATGAGGCGGGTGTGGTAAAATCCCGCGTATGAAAAAACATGCACTTGCGAGTCTCTTTGCGGTGACGTTCGCCGCAGGTCTGCTGCAGGCCGGCATTTCTCCGCTGGCGGCGCTCCCGTGGATCGGCGACGGACAGCCCGACCGGAACGGCGCGGACTGGTACGAGGAGGATCCTGCGCCCGAGTTCCGCGCCACGTTCACGCTGCCGGAAGGCGTACGTGAGGCAAAGGCGCATTTCGCGTGCGCGGGGTTCGCCTCGCTCCGCGTGGGTGACGAGACGCTGATGCGCGCGGACGGCCTGGACACGCTCTGGACGCCCTACGGCAAGACCGTCTACGCGAAGACGTTCACGGTGAAGGCAGCGTCGCCGACGATTGAAGTCGTCGTGCGCCTCGGCAACGGCTTCTACAACCTGCCGCCGCTCCGCTTCTGGGGTTCGCGCCATTTCCGCGAGGTGCTCGCGCATGGACGCCCCTGTTTCAAAATGGCGATCGAAGGCATGGAGAAACCGTTGGAATGGAAATGGCGCAAGACAAATGTCATCCGCAACTCGGTCTACCTCGGCGCGGAGATCGACGCGACGCGTCCGGAGGACGCCGAGTGGAGACCGGCGGCGACGGTGACGGGTCCGCAGGGGACGATCCGACCGTGGCCGGAGACGGACATGTGCGTCGACGGCGTCCAGGCGGGCACGGCGCGCTGGCTGAAGGAGGGCGAGGTGCAGGTGGTCGACTTCGGCGTGAACGCGTCGTGCGTGCCTGATTTCGCGTTCCGCGGCGAGGCGCGCGGCACGCAGGTCGAGATCGTCTACGGGGAGCGCCTCAACGCGGACGGGACCGTCAACGTGCTGACGCAGACCGCCGGCCAGATCAAGCGCGGCAACGGCGGACCGGGCGCGCCGCACGTCGCGTGCCAGCGCGATGTGTACATCTGCGGCGGTCGCGGGGCGACCGCCCTACCATCAAACGTCGAGCGTTTCACGCCGCCGTTCACCTGGCACATCTTCCGCTATGCGGAGATCCGCGGGGCGAAGCACCTGCTGGGCGCGGGCGACGCCGCGCGCACGGTGCGTTCGATGCTGTCGCTGAAGGAGAAGGCGCCGGCGGCGAAGGCGTTCCAGACGAAGAGCAAGGACCTCGCGGCGATCCACGAGATGTGCCGCCGGACATTCCAGGCGAACATGATCGGCGGCGTGCAGAGCGACTGCCCCGGACGCGAACGCCTCGGCTACGGCGGCGACATCGTGTCCACGTACGAGGCGTACATGCTCAACTGGGACATGCGCGCGCTCTACCTCAAGGTCCTGCAGGACTTCGCGGACGAGGCGTCCGACGACGGCTGGATCACCGAGACGGCGCCGTACGTGGGCATCGCGGTGAAGGGCGAGGGCGGACGTTCGGGTCCGGTCTCGTGGGCGCTCGCCGTGCCGGAGCTGATCGACGGACTCCTGCGCCACTACAACGAGACGAAGGCGCTCGACTACTATCCCGTCTGCGCGCGCTACATCCGCCAGCTGGCGGCGAAGCATCCCGACGGGCTCATCCCGCAGTGCATCGGCGACCACGAGGCGCTCGCTCGCGCGCCGGACGGCGTGACGGCCACGGCGCACTGGTATCGGTTCGTGTCGCTCACGACGGGCTTCGCGAAGCGGCTGGGGCGTCTGGACGACGCGGCCGAGTTCGCGATGCTCGCCGCGAAGATCAAGGCGGCGTTCGCCGCGAAGTACGTGAAGGACGGCGTCGTGGCGAACGGCACGCAGTCGGCGCAGGCGATCGGGCTCTACCTCGGCCTCGTGCCGCAGGGGCAGGTGGCTGCGGCCGAACGGCAGCTCGTGAAGGCCGTCGAGGAGAAGGGGTACGGTCCCACGACGGGCATCTTCTCCACGCGCTACATGCTCATGTACCTCTCGGAGCACGGGCGGCAGGACGTGGCGGAGAAGATCGTGCTCCACAAGGGCTTCCCCGGCTGGCTGCACATGCTCGACCGCGACGCGACCACGCTGTGGGAGACGTGGAAGGAGAGCGACAACATCTATTCCAACTGCCATCCGATGTTCGGCAGCGTGGACGAATGGATTCTCCGTTTCGGAAATTGAAAGGAACAGCAGGATGAAAACACTCGTGGTGGCTTTGGCGGCGGCGGCGTGCCTCGCGCACGCGGAGACGATTGACGTGCCGGCCGGGCAGACGCGCGCGGTCGAGCCGGGACGGCGGTTCGCGGGCGACGTGCTCGTGAAGACGGGCGCGGGCGAGCTCGACCTGACGGGCGCGGTGCTCGCGAACGCGGGGCTTGAAGTCCGCGCGGGGTCCGTGCGCCTGCGGGGCGGCGGAACCTGCTCCGTGTCGACGCGTTTCGTGCGGTTCGACGTGTCCAAGACGCGGCCCGGCAAGAAGGGACCGCCCGAGTACGCGGATTCGGGCTCGCAGTTCAGCGAGTTCCGTCTCTCCTGCGGCGGCAAGCCCGTGCCGTTCCCGGAGGGGACGAAGCCGATCGTGGGGCCGGTCGGCTCGCGCGAGGGTCCGGACAAGGGCATCGACGGCAACGTGAAGACGAAGTGCTACTACCGTCCGCTCGTCCTCGACCTCGGGCGCGAGGTCGTCTTCGACGCCTACACCTTCGTCACGGCGAACGACGCGATCGCGCGCGACCCCGCGAGCTGGACGGTGTCGGCGGGCGTTGCGGACGGCAGCCGCGTGCAGTGGCAGGAGATCGGAAGCGTGGCGGACTTCGCGGCGCCGAAGGAACGTTTTGCGGAAGCGGGGCGTCTGTTCCCCGTGTCGCTGCGCGACGTCGTGCCCGTCAACTACCCCGTGAAGGTGTGCGGCGCGGGGCGCCTCGTGCTCGCGGACGTGAACGAGTCGCTGGAGCGCGTGGAAGGGGACGGGCTGATCGTGCTGGAGCGCGCCACCGTGTCGTTCGCTCCCCGTGCGGCGTTCGCCGGTTCGGTGTGCGGCGGCGACGTGACCTACCAGACGGAACGAAAGTGACGAATGCCGAAATATGAAATGACAAAAGACAAGGCAGATATCGCGATGATTGGCGGCGGGCTCGACTCCTTTATGGGCCCAATACATATGAAAGCCATCGAGAAGGCGGGCAACGTGCGACTGGCGACGGGCGCGTTCGGCAGCGTCCGGCAGACCTCCTTCGCCTGCCAGGAGCCGTACGGCCTCGCGGGGCAGAAAATCTACGGGACGTATCGGGAGTTCTTCCGCGCGCAGGCGCGTCTGCCCAAGGAAGCGCGCGTGCTCTTCGTCACGGCGCCCGTGCCCAACACGATGCACTATCCGGTGGCGATGGCGGCCCTCGACGCGGGTATCCCCGTGTTGGGCGAGAAGCCGTTCACGTGCAACATCGACGAGGCGGCGAACCTCGTGCGGCGGGCAAAGGCGCTGGGCGTGCCGTACCGCATCGCGATGGCCTATCCCGGATATTCAATGCTCATGCGCGCGCGCGACTTGCTGCGCGAGGCGCGGATCGGCATCGTCCGGCGCGTGCTCGTGTCCATGCAGCTCGGCTGGATGGCGCCGCGTCTCGAGAACCGGGGCAGCCGCCAGGCGCTTTGGCGCACGGACGCGCGCCGGAACGGCGCGGGGGGCGTGGTGAACACGCTCGCCTGCAACTGCCAGTTCGTGATGGAGCTCGTCACGGGCTTCCGCATCACCGAGGTGTGCGCGGGCGGACACCCCTGCGTGCCCGGGCGGCTCATCCCCGACGACGCCGTGGTGATGATGCGCACGGACAAGGGCATCCCCGGCGTGTTCCTCATCTCGCAGGTCGCCACCGGCCACCGCGAGGGTCTCGTGCTGGAGATCTGGGGCGACCGGGGCACGCTGCGCTGGTGCGAGAGCGAGCCCGGACGTCTCGTGGTGCTGGAGCACGGCGGGCAGGAGCAGGTCTATTCGGACGATACGCCGCCCGGCGCGCTCGGCGGCGTCGACACGCCGTTCGGGGGCAGCGCGGCGCACGTCGACGCGCTCGCGCGCGTCTACCGCGAGTACGCGGAGTTCCTGCAAGGCGCCGCCGCGCCGGAACGCGTGACGGGCATGACGCTTGAGGAGGGCTTGCACAGCGTGGCGGTGTGCGAGGCGACCACGAAGAGCCTGCTGCCGCCGCGCGAAGGGGATGCGCCCGTTCCGAAATGGGTACCCGTCGCGGCGCCGAAGGTGTGACGGGAAAAGTGACTTTTCTGCATGGCGGAAGGGGGGGGATTCGAACCCCCGGTAGACTTGCGCCTACACAACCTTTCCAAGGTTGCACCATCGACCACTCGGACACCCTTCCAAGCAGAAAAAGTGCGCATAGTATACCGCATTTCCGCGCCTAACTCAATCCGAAAATACGGGAAAAATCATTTGCATTTTCCAATTGAAAGTGCCCAGGGACTCTGGTATACTATTTGGCACTTTTCGGCGCCCCAAGGGCCGGAAGCACCAAGGAGGTGAAAAAGGCAAATGGCAATCCAGCTCAAGCTGAAGAAGAACGAGTCCGTTGAACGCGCGCTCAAGCGCTTGAAGAAGATCCTCGACAAGGAGGGGATCATCAAGACGCTGCGCGACCAGCGCTATTTCGAGAAGCCCTGCGTGAAGGCGCGCAAGAAATCCGCGCGTGCCCGCATCCGGAACCGCTCGCGTCGTCGTTCAACCGAGATGTAAGGCTCGGTCTTAGGCATTTTGCCTTATGGAAAGGCCCCCGCCCGTCACGGTGCGGAGGCCTTTGTTTTTGAGCTGTTCGTTTGTCTTGACAGGATTACAGGATTGTCAGGATTTACAGGATTTTGTGATTAAGGAAACAATCCTGTTAATCTTGTAAATCCTGTAATCCTGTCTAAATAATGCCTGCACCAATCAATCAGCCAACCACTTTTGCATTTGTGGCAATGATGGCATTTGTGGTCAATTGAGATTTGTGAACAATCATTTTGTCCGTAAGTGGTTCAGTCTTTCAATAGCTCTGCAAGGAAGGGGTCCTTGAGCGCCACCTCTTCGGGTGTGAGGCCTTCGATCTCGTGCGGGTACACGATCCACTGGTTGAGCTTCTTCACGAAGAAGTCGGGCGTGAAGGAGGTGGCGTTCTTCTCCGGTTTCCAGTAGACGCACGCGAAGCGCATGTCGCAGCCGATGTCGGCCATGCGGGCGTGGATGGCGGCGGCCGTGCGTCCGGTGTCGAACACGTCGTCCACCACGAGCACTTTCGTACCGGGTTTGAGCGAGGCGAACACCTGCGCGGCGTGTTCGTCGAACGTCACGGTCGTCTCGCTCGTCTCGATGCCGGTGTAGCTGGAGCACTTGACGGGCTTGTGGGGGAGGGCGAGTCCCTTCACCTTGAGGAACTCGTGCACCGCCACGCCCGGGATCGCGCCTCCGCGCCAGAGGGCGATCAAGATGTCCGGACGCCAGGGGCTGTCGTAGATCTGGCGCCCGAGGCGCCAGATGTCGTGGAGGTAGTCCTTCGGGTCGATGTAGACTTTCGTTTCCATGGCGTCTAGTATACTCCATTCCCCCGTCTCCGCGCAAGCGTTCCTTCCCGTTTTGGCGCGAATTTGCTATACTGGTGCACATGAAAACCAGTACCCTGATCGCCTTTGCCTGCGCGGCGGCCTTGAACGGACTCTGCGCTCCTCTCACCATAGCACCCTCCGCCGACCCGCTCGTGCGGTTCTGGCGCGACAACGACGGCAAGTCCGTCCGCCGCCTACCGGTGGACGTGGTGCCGGAGAACGTGTTCTGGGGCTTTGGCACGCGCGATTTCCCGGATGGTCTGAAGGCCTTCAGCCGGATGATCGACGAGAGCGTGGCCAAAAGCACCTACAACTGCGTAACGCTCACGTTGCGCTGCAACCCGGAGCTGGGCGACAAGGAGACGCTCCTCGCGGCCCAGGCAGTCAACGAAAAGGCCCATGCCGCGGGCATCAAGGTGTACATGGACACCGACCCGCGCATCGCGCGCCGCGAGTTCTTCGCGCGCTGGCCCAACGACATGCAGGGCGTCGCGGTCGTCGTCACCGCCGCGCCTACGAACGGCGTCGCCGCCTTTACCTACACGTTCAAGGACGCGACCGACCACATGACCGGCGGCGCCCGCAACTCCTACCGTCCGGTCAGGGCGCGCGTCGCCGCCGCGTTCGCCGTGCGGCGGCGCGCGGACGGCGCGCTCGACCTCTCGGAGCGCCGTCCCGTGGACGTCACGTCCGAAATCGCGGTGCGGAGCCGGCGCGACGCAACCGGCGGCGGCTACATGGACCGCGGCGACGCCGTCGTCTCCGGAAAGGCGGAGGGCCTTGCCGCCGACGAGACGCTGGTCGTCACGCTCGAGGCCGACTACTTCTCCGCCGACCTGTTCTCGCCGCACATCATCCCGTTCGCGCGCGAACTGATGGCGCGCTACAAGGCGCTCGGGGCGGATGGCGGCATGCGCGACGAGTGGGGCTTCATCCCGGACCACGCGCCCAGCCTGCACAAGTTCTGGTGGTCTCCGAATTTCGAGGCCGCCTACCGTGCCGCGTGCGGGCGGAGCCTGATGGACGACTTCCCGCTCATGGCGTTCGGTGCGAAGGGCGACGCCGCCCGCGCCGCGGCGATCGGCACGTTCATGAAGCTCGTCCTCGCCCGCAACGTCGAGATCGAGCGCGACTTCTACGAGACCGACAAGCGCCTCTTCGGCGCGGGCGTGTACGTGGCGAAGCACCCCACCTGGCACAGCGCCGTCTGTCCGCAGGAGTACTTCCACAACGGTCTCGACTGGTGGCAGGCGCCGCGCGACTGGGCGCAGGGCGACGAGAACGCGCCCATCTACGCCCTCAACGCGATGGCGAAGAAGTTCGGCGGCCCCGTGTGGCTCAACGAAGGCTACACCGCCACGCCCGAGCGCAACGTCTTCCGCGTGTGGACGTATGCGATGAGCGGCGGACGCCAGGTGTACCACGGTCTCTACAGCGGCAATCCAAAGGAGATGAAGAAGTACAACGACATGCCCTGGGAGGAGAGCCGCGTGCGCAAGGCGGTGGATCTCCTCGCGCCGGGCAACGTCACGGCGCAGACGCGCGTGCGCCTGCCGAACCTCATTTCCCGCGCGCAGGTGGATTCGCCCGTCGCCTACGTGTTCGGGCACGAGCGGCTCGTGGACTGGAGCGGCGACGGCTGGAACGATCACGGCCAGTGGAAGATTCTCGCGCTGATGTCGCAGGGCTGGTGGTGCGACGCCTATCCGGCCAGCGAATGCAGCCTTGGAACGTTCACGGTCGATGGCGACGGCTACCTGCGCGTGGGCCAGCAGCGCTACCTCGCCGTCATGCTCCACAACCTGAGCGCGGGCGAGAGGCGCGCGTTCGACGCGGTCGTGAAGGGACGCGCCCTGAAGACGCGGATCTTCGGCGGCGACGAGGACAAGGCCGTTGCCGACTATCTGCAGCAGGCCGGCGCCGTGCGCCAGCCGTCCGTGAAGGGCGGGACGAAGGCCGGCTCCATGTATCCCGAACCGGACGGAACCTTGCGCCTCATCGACGGGACGGCGATCCGCATCCGCGCCGACTGGGATCATCCGTGCGGACTGCCCATCGCGGAGACGGTGGAGTCGAACGGCGTGAAGGTGGAACTTGCGGCGGAGGGACTGGTCGCCGTACGCGCCGAGAAGGGGCAGATTGTGGCGCTTGCCGCCGGCGGTCTCACGCGCGTCCAGGGGCCGGACTTGTCCTTCGCGCTGGAGCGTCCCGAGGACGTGGTGCTCCTGAAGATCGACGGCGAATGGCACGGCATCTGGCAGACGGCCGACGCGAACGGCTCGGTTCCCGCGCCGCTCGCCGCGCTCACGCCGCATTGGATGCGATTGATCCTGCCGTCGCACCTCGCGCGCTGATGGGTATTGGTGAACGGGCGGATTTTTGGTATACTATCGCCCGTTTTACACAGATTCGGAGAAGATGATGTTCAAACCTGTATCCAACAAGGTCCAGTTCCCTCAGATGGAAGAGGGAATCTTGAAGTATTGGGCGGAAGGCGACGTGTTTCGGAAGTCGTTGGACCGGAACAGAGGCAAGGAGCGCTACACGTTCTACGACGGCCCCCCGTTCGCGACGGGCCTGCCGCACTACGGGCACCTGCTTGCCGGGACCATCAAGGACATCGTGCCGCGCTACCAGACGATGCGCGGCAAGTACGTGGAGCGCCGCTTCGGGTGGGACACGCACGGCCTCCCGATCGAGGCCCTCGCGCAGGAGGCGCTCGGCATCGCGGGCGCGCCCGAGATCAAGAAAATCGGCGTGGACAAGTTCAACGAGCAGTGTCGCTCGATGGTGCTCCGTTACGTGGGCGAGTGGCGCAAGACGGTCACGCGCATGGGCCGCTGGGTGGATTTCGACAACGACTACAAGACCATGGAGCCGGGCTTCATGGAAAGCGTGTGGTGGGTGTTCAAGCAGCTCTGGGACCAGGGACGCGTGTACAAGAGCCACCGCATCATGCCGTATTCGTGGAAGCTCTCCACGCCGCTCTCCAACTTCGAGGCCGGCAGCAACTACAAGGACGTGCAGGACCCGACCGTGACGGTGAGGGTGAAGGTGGTTCGTGCTTCGTGGCTCGAGACTCGTGAAGGGGAAACTACGAACCACGAACCACGAATCACGAACCACGACACCATCTATTTCCTCATTTGGACCACCACGCCGTGGACTCTGCCTGAAAACCTCGCGATCTGCGCGGGCGCGAACATCGACTACGTGGCCGTGCGCGATTTGACCGATGCGGAGAGGCCGATCTACGTGATGGCAAAGGCGCGCCTGCCGCACATCTTCAAGAAGCCCGAGCAGTACGAGCTCGTCTGGGAGGGGAAAGGTGACGCCTTGAAGGGGTCGGAGTACGAGCCGATGTTCCCGTACTTCGCGGACAAGAAGGCCGAGGGCGCGTTCCAGGTGCTGAACGACGATTACGTGACGACGGACGACGGCGTGGGCCTCGTCCACATCGCCCCCGCCTACGGCGAGGACGACTTCCGCGTGTGCAAGGAGGCGGGGATCACCGCCTTCGCCGACCCGCTCGACGACGCATGCGCCTTCACGGACGCCGTGCCGGAGTACAAGGGCCGCTTCTGCAAGGACTGCGACAAGGACATCATCAAGTGGCTGAAGGCCGAGGGCAAGCTCGTGCACCAGGCGACGATCGTGCACTCCTACCCGTTCTGCGACCGCACCGACACGCCGCTCATCTACCGCGCAATCGACGCCTGGTACGTGCGCGTGGAGGACCTGCACGAACGCCTCGCGAAGAACAACGCCACCGTGCACTGGACGCCCGACTACGTGGGCGAGAAGCGCTTCGGCAACTGGCTCGAGGAGGCGCGCGACTGGAACATCTCCCGCAACCGCTTCTGGGGCAGCTGCATCCCGGTGTGGGTGAACGACGCCGATCCTTCCGACATGATCTGCGTCGGCTCCGTCGCCGAGCTGGAGGCGCTCTCCGGCGAGAAGGTGACCGACCTCCACAAGCACTTCATCGACAAGATCGTGATCAAGAAGGACGGCAAGACCTACCACCGCACGCCCGAGGTGCTCGACTGCTGGTTCGAGAGCGGCTCCATGCCGTATGCCCAGCAGCACTACATGGGCGAGGATTCGTGTCTCGTGTCTCGTGATTCGTGTCTCGTGCCGAGTGACGGAGCTTCTGCGACCACACGAACCACGAACCACGAACCACGAACCACGGTTTCGGATTTCTTCCCCGCCGATTTCATCGCCGAGGGCCTCGACCAGACGCGTGGCTGGTTCTACACGCTCATGGTGCTCGGCACCTGCCTCTTCGACAAGTCGCCCTACCGCAACGTGATCGTCAACGGCCTCGTGCTCGCCGAAGACGGCAAGAAGATGTCGAAGCGCCTCAAGAACTACCCCGACCCCACGAAGATGCTCGACACCTACGGGGCCGACGCGATCCGCCTCTACATGATCTACTCGCCCGTCGTGCGCGCCGAGAACCTGAAGTTCTCCGAGAACGGCGTGAAGCAGCTCATGCGCGACCTGCTTATCCCGTGGTGGAACGCCTATTCCTTCTTCGTGACCTACGCGAACGTGGACGGATTCAACGACAAGGAAGTCGTCTACCCCGAGAGCGACAACGTGCTCGACAAGTGGATTGTCTCCTCCATGGAAACGCTGATCGCCGACGTGACGGCGGCGATGGACGCCTACGACCTGCAGCGCTCGGTGCGTCCGTTCGTGAAGTTCATCGAGGACCTCACGAACTGGTACATCCGCCGCTCGCGCCGGCGCTTCTGGAAGTCGCAGAACGACGGCGACAAGCTCTGCGCCTACCGCACGCTCCGCTACGTGCTCGTGCAGCTCGCGAAGGTGGCCGCGCCGTTCACGCCGTTCATCGCCGAGGAAATCTACCGCAACCTCAAGGGCGAAGGCGACCCCGAATCCGTACACCTGTGCGATTTCCCGACGGCGAACGCCGCAGCGCGCGACCTCGACCTCGAGCGGCGCATGGCCGACGTGCAGGCCGTGGTGGAGCTCGGCCGCCGCCTCCGCGCCGACAACGACCTCAAGGTGCGCCAGCCGCTCTCCGTCCTGAAGGTGGCCGGCGGCGACGTGAAGGGGCTCGAGGCGCTGATCGAGGACGAGCTGAACGTCAAGGCCGTGCAGTTCGTGGCCGACGAAACGACGCTCTGCGACGTCTCCTACAAGGCGAACTTCAAGACCCTCGGCAAGAAGTGCGGCCCGAAGATGAAGGCCGTGGCCGCCGCCATCGCGGGAGCGGCGCCTGGCATCGCTGGGCTCGTTGGGCAGGTTTCGGGGGCGCAGTCCCCGGTCGTTGTCATCGAGGGCATCGAAATCGCTCCTGAGGATGTGCTCGTCACCCGCGCCCCCAAGGCCGGCCTCGTGGTGGCCTCGGAAGGGCCGGTCGTGGTGGGCCTTGAGACGGCCCTCACGCCCGAGCTCGTGGCCGAGGGCCTCGCCCGCGAGTTCGTGAGCCACGTGCAGGCGATGCGCAAGGAAGCCGACTACGAGGTGACGCAGCGCATCCGCGTGACTGTGGAGGCGGACGACGAGTTGAAGGCGGCCATCGAGGCGCACCGCGCCTACGCGACCGCCGAAACGCTTGCCGTCGCGCTTGATTTCGCCGCGTGCGGCGACGCGCCGTCCGTGGACCTGAACGGACACGCCGCGAAGATCCGCGTGGAGAAGGCCGAGGGGTGATGGGCGTCGACGCGCCGGCGGGGGCGTTCCGCCGTTACGGCCTGTTCTTCCTGATCGCGCTCGCGCTCGACCTTACGCCGGGGCCGGACATCCTCTTCGTTTTCGCGCAGTCGCTTGCGCATGGTTGCCTGGCCGGCGTCTACGTGACGCTCGGCCTCTGCACGGGAATCTGCCTTCACGTCACGCTTGCCGCGTTCGGGGCGGGCGCGTTCCTGAACCGCCATCCCCGGGCGTACAAGGCCGTGACGCTCTGCGGGGCCGCGTACCTCGCGTACCTCGCCTGGGGCGCGCTGCAGGGCGCGCGCGTGGTTGCCGTGGACGGCGCCGCGCCGCCCCCGCTGCCTCCGCTGCGACTTTACCTGCGCGGCATCGTGATGAACGCCAGCAACCCGAAGGTGATCCTCTTCTTCCTTTCATTCCTGCCTAAATTCATGTGCCTGGAGAAGGGCCATCTCGTGCGCCAGTTCATGACGCTTGGCGGCATTTTCATCCTCTCGACGCTGCTTTCCTTCAACATCGTCGCGCTCTGTGGCGGCGGAATCGCCCGCGCGCTCGCCCAGTGGCCGTCGGCGCCGCGCTTCCTCCAGTACTTCACGGCGGTCGTCCTCTTCGGCCTCTCCGCGTGGATCGCCTGGACAACCTGCCGTTCCAAACCGACTAGCAGTGAAGCAAAAACCTAACACCTACACTCCTCATGGCACCAATTTATGGTATACTAACTGCATCCTTTTAGGGAAAGGAGAAAGAGATGCCATACGCAGTACTTGAGAAAGAGATAGAACAACTCGATGAGGCGCAGCAGAACGCTGTCGCAATGTTTGTTCGTTTTCTTCTGTCGCAGGGCGCGAATGGCGGCGGGGGCATTTACGAAGTGGCAAATGACGATCCGCAGGCGCTTGAGAAGGTGCACGGCAAAGCCAAGATGCGGGAACTGGGTGGGTTTGAGAAGGGATTTTACATTGCACCTGATTTTGACGAGCCTTTGGATGATTTTGCGGAGTATATGTGATGCGGTACCTGCTTGATACGAATGTCTTGATTTTCATGCTTTCGGCGCCCGCAGAGCTTTCTGAAAAGGCAAAGCGTATATTGCAGACGGAAGTTCATCTTTTTGTCAGCATGGCATCGCTTTGGGAGATTGGGATCAAGCAAAGTCTTGGCAAGTTGCAGATTGAATTGAGCGTCCCGGGGATTGAGGCGCAATGCCATCTGCGGGACATTCGCATATTGCCGATTCGTTCCAACGCCATTGAACGAATCAAGACGCTTCCCAGACTTCACCGCGACCCATTTGACAGGCTTCTTATCGCGCAGGCTTTGGAGGAAGGACTGGTTATGGTGACCCGAGACGGAATCATTCCGCAATATCCCGTTCAGTCTGTCTGGTAGAAGCCCCCTGCGGCCCTAAGGGTAACGGGAAATTGTGGTATGGTAAACCTTTCAAGAAAAAAGAGGTGTTTATGAAACTTGACCCGACGAAGATGAAGGACTGGGAAATCGCCGAGGCGGCGGAAGAGACGCTGCGCCCGGCGGCGGAGCTCGCGGCCGAACTCGGCCTCGAGTCCGGCGAATGGACGCCCTACGGCGACGTGCTCGCCAAGGTGGACGTCACGAAGGTGCTGAAGCGCCTCGGCGAGATGAAGCGCGCGAAGTACATCGACGTGACCGCGATCACGCCCACCGCGCTCGGCGAGGGCAAGACCACCACCACGCTCGGCCTCGTGGAGGGCCTCGGGCGGCTCGGCAAGAAGGTGGTCGGCTGCGTGCGCCAGCCCTCCGGCGGCCCCACGTTCAACATCAAGGGCAGCGCGGCGGGCGGCGGCCTCGCGCAGGTCGTGCCGCTCACGAACCTCTCCCTCGGCCTCACCGGCGACATCGACGCGATCACGAACGCGAACAACCTCGCAATGGTGGCGCTCAACAGCCGCATGCAGCACGAACGCAACCACGACGACGCCTGGCTCGCCGCGCGCGGCCTGAAGCGCCTCGACATCGACCCCGAGCGCGTGCAGATGCGCTGGGCGATCGACTTCTGCGCCCAGGGCCTGCGCAACGTGGAGATCGGACTCGGCGGCGGCGCGCTCGACGGCTTCCAGATGAAGAGCGGCTTCTACATCACCGTTGCGAGCGAGGTGATGGCGATCCTCGCCATGTCCGCCGACCTCGCCGACCTCCGCAAGCGCCTCTCGCGCATCGTGGTCGCGTACGCGAAGGACGGGCGTCCCGTGACGACGGCCGACCTCGAGGTGGACGGCGCGATGTGCGCGCTCCTCGTCAACGCGATCAAGCCCACGCTCATGCAGTCCATCGAGGGCCAGCCCGTGTTCGTACACGCGGGTCCGTTCGCGAACATCGCGATCGGCCAGAACAGCGTGGTGGCCGACCGCCTCGCCTGCGCCCTCGGCGACTACGTCGTGACGGAGAGCGGATTCGCAAGCGACATGGGCTACGAGAAGTTCTGGAACATCAAGTGCCGCTGCTCGGGGCTCAAGCCCGACGCCGTGGTGCTCGTCGCGACCGTCCGCGCCCTCAAGGCGCACGGCGGCGCGCCCGCCGTGAAGGCCGGCCTCCCGCTCGACCCCGTCTACACGCACGAGGACCTCGGCCTGCTCGAAAAGGGCTGCGACAACCTCCTCGCCCACATCGACATCATCCGTCGGAGCGGCGTGCAGCCGGTGGTGTGCCTCAACGCGTTCTACACCGACACGCCCGCCGAGCGCGACCTCGTGCGGCGCATGGCCGAAGGCGCCGGCGCGCGCTTCGCCGTGAGCGACCACTGGCTCAAGGGCGGCGAGGGCGCGCTCGACCTCGCGAACGCCGTGATCGCCGCGTGCGACGAGCCGAACAAGTTCGAGTTCCTCTGTAACCTCGACGAGCCGCTCGCCGACCGCATCGAGAAGCAGGTGAAGGAGGTCTACGGCGGCGACGGCGTGGACTACACGCGCGAGGCGGCCCAGAAGCTCGCCGCCTACCAGGCCGACCCCGAGACGGCGCGCCTGCCCGTGTGCATCGCGAAGACGCAATACTCTCTCTCGCACGACCCGAAGCTGCTCGGCCGCCCGAAGGGGTGGCGCCTGCCCGTGAAGGACGTCCTCATCTACCGCGGCGCCGGGCTGCTCGTGCCTGTCGCCGGCGAAATCAAGCTCATGCCGGGCACGTCCGCCTCGCCGGCCTACCGCCGGATTGACGTGGACGTCGAGACCGGCCACGTGAAAGGACTCTTCTGATGGACATGCGCGAACTCGGCCACAGCGGCATCAAGGTTTCCCCCATCGCGCTCGGCACGTGGGCCGTCGGCGGCGGCCCGTGGTGGGGCGCGACGGACGACGACGCGTCCGTCGCCGCGATCCATGCGGCGCTCGACAACGGCGTGAACTTCGTCGACACCGCGCCCACGTACTACTTCGGCCACTCCGAGGAGGTCGTGGGCCGCGCGCTCGAGGGCCGGCGCGACAAGGCCGTGCTCGCGACGAAGTGCGGCCTGCCCTGGGACGGCGACCGCGGTCCCGTGTGGTACGAACAGGACGGCAAGACCGTGCGCTCATGCGTGGAGCCCGCCTCTATCCGCCGCGAGCTCGAGCAGAGCCTGCGCCGCCTCCGCACCGACTACGTCGACCTCTACCAGATCCACCTCCCCGCGCAGCCGCCGCTTCTCACGCCCGTCGCCGACACCATGGGCGAACTGATGAAGATGAAGGCCGAGGGCAAGATCCGCGCGATCGGCGTGAGCAACGAAACCGCCGCGGGCCTCGCGGAATGGTCGGCCGCCGGCGCGCTCGACTCGTGCCAGAACAAGTATTCCATGCTCGTGCGCGACGCCGAGAAGGAGGTCCTTCCCGCCTGCGCCGCGAACGGCATCGCCTTCCTCGGCTACCAGCCGTTCGAACAGGGCCTGCTGACCGGGAAGATCCGCATGGACACGCCCCTCGACCCCTCGCATTTCCGCAGCACGATCCCGTGGTACAAGCCCGAGAACCGCGCGCGCGTGATCGCGATGCTCGACGGCTGGGCGGACCTCGCCGAGAAGCATCGCTGCACCACGGCGCAGCTCGTGGCGGCCTGGACCGCCGCGCAGCCCGGCATGACGGCCGTGCTCTGCGGCGCGCGCCGCGTGAAGAACGCGCTGGAGAACGCCGGCGCCGCCGCGCTCGTGCTCGACGCGTCCGACATCGCCCGCATGCGCGCCGACGTGGAAAGCCTGTCATGATCATCCATCCGCTTGACAACGTCGAAATCCGCGATGACGGCCACAAGTACGCTCTGCGCGCCATCCGCGCGGGCGAGAACGTGATCAAGTACGGCATGCCGATCGGGCATGCCACGTGCGACATCGCGCCCGGCGAGCACGTGCACGTGCACAACGTTGCCACGAACCTCGGCGACAACCTTGAATACACCTACGAGCCGGATCCTGAGGTGGTGCAGGGCGAAGGAGACAGCAAGCGTACAACAACAAGGGGAGATGTGCCGACGTTCAAGGGCTACCGCCATCCCGACGGGCGCGTGGGCGTGCGCAACGACATCTGGGTGGTGCCCACGGTGGGATGCGTCAACAACCTCTGCGAGCGCCTCGCTGCCTCCTGCGGGGGCATCGCCCTCACGCACCCCTACGGCTGTTCGCAGCTCGGGGCGGACCACGAGATGACGGCGAATCTGCTCGCCGCCCTCTGCCGCCACCCAAACGCGGGCGGCGTGCTCGTGGTGGCGCTCGGCTGCGAAAACAACACGCTCGACTCCTTCAAGGCCCGTCTCTTCTCCGAAACCGCGAACCACGAACCACGAACCGCGAACCACGAACAACTCAACATCCGCTTTCTGCGCGCGCAGGATCCCGGCGATGAATACGCGCGCGGGGTGGAGCTGATCAAGGAGCTGGAGGCGAACCGTCCGGCGGAGCGCGTGGACGTGCCCGTGTCGGAGCTCGTGGTGGGCCTCAAGTGCGGCGGAAGCGATGGTTTCTCGGGCCTCACGGCGAATCCGCTCGTGGGGCGCTTCAGCGACTGGCTCGTCGCGCGCGGCGGCTCCACGATCCTCACGGAGGTGCCGGAGATGTTCGGCGCGGAGACGCTCCTCATGCGCCGCTGCCGCGACCGCGCCGTGTTCGAGAAGTGCGTGAAGATGGTTAACGACTTCAAGGATTATTACGCGCGCCACGGACAGCCGTGCTACGAGAACCCGTCGCCCGGCAACAAGGCGGGCGGCATCACCACGCTTGAGGACAAGTCGCTCGGCTGCGTGCAGAAGGGCGGCAGCTCCCCCGTGGAGGACGTGCTGGACTACGGCGAGCACGTGAAGGTGCACGGCCTCTCGCTCCTCACGGGGCCGGGTAACGACCTTGTCGCCTCCACGGTGCTCGCGGCGAGCGGCTGCCATCTCGTGCTCTTCACGACCGGACGCGGCACGCCGTTCGGCACGGTCGTGCCGACGATGAAGATCTCCACGAACACGGCGCTCGCGCAGGCGAAGCCGCACTGGATCGACTGGGATGCGATGGCGAACCCGGACGTGGAGGCGTTCGCCGCGAAGGTGCTGGAGGTGGCGTCCGGCGCGCCGGCCCGCAACGAGGTTGAGAATGCCCGCGGCATCGCGATCTTCAAGGACGGCGTCACGCTCTGACATTCCGAAAGGACATAGGACATGCAACCGACAATCTGGAAACCCCTCGGCTGCGCGCTCGCCGCGCTGGCCTGCGCGGGGCTTGCCGCCGCGCCGAGATTCTCGCCCGAGACGAGCTCGCTGTTCGTCGACTTCGTGGACCCCGACTGCTGCGTGCCCGGGCGGATGCTCAAGCCGGGGCTCCTCGCGTCCGTCCAGCAGTCCACCTACTTCGTGCAGAAATGCATCACCGACGACTGCCGATTCATGGTTGTGATGCATCTCGACAAGGAGCAGCCGGGCCCAAAGGTGCCGCCGCGCCGTTTCGCAGTGATCGACTTCGAGACCGACACCGTGACGAAACTTGAGGACTTCCGCGTCTCCCCCGGCGGCAGCTACTTCATCGACACGGCGGCGGACAAGATCTACACCGTGAACGCCACGGACGGCTTCCGCGTGCACGACCTCACGTCGCCGGGCATGAAGGGTACGGCGGTCTGCCCGCTGCCGGCGGACCTCGCCAAGCTCGGCTCGATCCAGTACCTCTGCACGCACCTCACCCTCACGAAGGGGCGCGACCGCGCGTTCCTCGAAAGCTGCGTGCGCACGCCCGAGGGTAAGAAGAAGTACGTGCAGGGCACGGTGGAGCTCGCCACGGGGAAGTACGAGCCGTGGGGTGAAACCTACTTCTTCGCGAACCACGGGCAGATCAACCCCGCGCGCGACGACATCGCGATGTGCGCCTGGGAGGAACACTGGCTCCAACAGGGGCGGGAGTTCAGGAAAAACATCGGGTTCTGGCCGCGCATCTGGCATCTTCACCGCAACGGACGCCTCGAGTTCCAGCCCGCGCGCCGGTGCGACGAGGAGCCCACGCACGAGACGTGGGCGAGCGACGGCAAGGGGCACTACTGGTGCTCCAAGCCCTTTGGCGTGTGGTACCAGGATCTCGCGACCGCCAACCAGATGCAGCTCTCGCCGCTTGTGGCGGAGCATCCGAACGTGAGCGAGGACCTCAACTACGTGGTCTTTGACCAGAAGCCGAAGGGCTGGTGGCGCGGGTCGCCGCAGCGCATCGGCTTCTATAACCGGAAGACTGGTCGCCACGCCTGGATTTATGCAACAAGCGCGGCGCTGTGCCCCCGGAGTCGCGAGAGCCGTCTCCATCCCGACGGCCATCCGCAGTTCTGCGGCAACGACCGTTACGTGGTGTGCACGCTCGACCGCGCGGACGGCCGCATGGACATCATCGTCACGCCCGTGAAGTCCCTCGTGGACGCCACCACACGTCCCGACCCCGCCGTCGCGAACTTCACGGACTGGCCGGCGGGCAAGGACCCCGGCACGCTCGGCGTGCGCCTGGTGAACCGCTTCCTCGAGAAGACGCCCCTCGACTGGACGAAGATGCACAGCGCCCGATCGAAGACGATCACCTACCCCACGGTGTGCACCTGGTTCGGCGCGCTTGAGTTCGCGTCCACGCTTGCGGACGAACCCGCCGCGCGGAAGCTGCGCGGCCCGCTCGCCTCGCGCTACGGCAAGTTCTTCGGCGAGTGGGCGAGCCACGTGCCGCCCGCCAACCACGTGGACAACTCCATGTTCGGCTGCCTGCCGCTCTCGATCTACGCCTACACGGGCGACGCGCGCGCGCTTGAGCAGGGCCTCGCGATGGCGGACGCGCAGTGGGCGGAGCCGAAGCCGGAGGACAAGGAGATCAACGGCATGTTCAACTACGAGAAGCGGATGGAGCTGTGGAAGGGCGGCTACACGCCGCAGACGCGCCTCTGGATGGACGACATGTTCATGATCACGATTCTCCAGCTCAACGCGTTCCGGCAGTCCGAACGGCGCGTGTACGCGGAGCGCGCCTCGCACGAGATGGTGCTTTACCTTGACAAGATGCAGCGCGCGGACGGCCTCTTCGACCACGGCCCCGGTGCGCCGTTCACGTGGGCGCGCGGCAATGGCTGGATGGCGGCCGGCACGGCGATGCTCCTGAAGAGCCTGCCCGTGGACGACCCGAACCGCGAACGCATCCTCGCAGGTTTCCGCAAGATGATGGCGGGGCTACTCCGCCACCAGCGTCCCGACGGCCTCTGGGGCCAGCTCGTGGACGACCCCACCATCTGGCCCGAGACCTCGGGTTCGGCGATGTTCGCGTACGCGTTCATCGAGGGCGCCAAGCACGGCTGGATCGATCCGGCGGTCTACGCCCCCGCCGCGCGCAAGGCCTTCCTCGCGCTGCAGGACTACATCGAGCCCAACGGCGACGTACGCGACGTCTGCTGCGGCACCAACATCGGCAACTCGCGCGAGTACTACGACAAGCGTCCCCGCATCACAGGCGACCTGCATGGACAGGCCCCGCTCATCTGGTGTTGCGCCGCGCTCGCGGAGTACGTGCAGAAGGTGTCGCCGTAGCATTCCGCTCGTGAAATCGCAGTCCCGAGTCAGAAAACGACATGGCCGTAGACGGAAAGATGAGATGTGCGTTGCTGGTCGCGTTCGGCATGGTTGCCCTGTCGCATGCGGCTTTGCCGCCGATCGTCTACGTGGCGCGGCGGCAATACGCCGTTGATCATCACAACACGGGCACCGACTTCACGGCCGGAGATGTTTCGTGCCACAATGTGCGGCCCGGCGCGGCGATCCGGCGCCTCGACGGGACGAACGTCACGACCCTGCTGGATTGCCCTCACGGCGTGATTCGCGACCTCGAAGTGTCGTGGGACGCGCGCAGGCTGCTCTTCTCCATGCGGCAAACGCCTTCCGAGAACTTTTCCGTCTGGGAGATGGGTGTGGACGGCTCCGGACTGAAACGGCTCACGGACGGTGCGGGCGCGGACATCGATCCCTGCTACCTGCCGGACAGGCGCATCGTGTTCTCGTCCAACCGGGACGTGAAGTACTGCGGATGCAATTGGCATCTTCAGGGGAACCTCTTCCGCATTGACGCGGACGGCTCCAACCTTCGCCAGCTCGGACGCAACAACCTCTACGAATCGCGCCCGTCGGTACTGCCTGACGGCCGGATCATCTACGACCGCTGGAACTACGTGGATCGCCACTTCGGATGCTCGTTCGGTCTGTGGACGATGTTCCCCGATGGACGCTCGCAGGCGCTTTTCTATGGGGAGAACGCCTGGGCGCCAGGCGCGATCTTCGATGCACGCGCGCTGCCGGGCGGGCATCCCGAGCGCGTGGTGTGCATCTTCGGCGCGTGCCATGACCGTCCGTGGGGTGCGCTGGTCGCGCTCGACCGGCGCAAAGGGCTGGACGGCATGACCCCGGTCATGTATTCCTTTCCGCGAGACATCACCAACCGCATCTGCGTGGGGGCGAGTCTCGGGAAAGGGAGAGAGTCCGGTCATCCGTGCGAATCTTTCATCGACACCTTCAGGTCGCTGCCGTTCAAGTACGAGGATCCGTTCCCGCTTGACGCCGACCGCATACTCTGCGCTCGGACTCTGGTCGAGGCGAAGAAGAGCGAGCAGACCGGCATCTTCCTCTGTTCCCTCGCGAATGGAACCGAGACGCTCATCCACAAGGAGGCCGCGCTCGGCTGCTTCGACCCGATGCCGCTTACGCCCAGGACCAGGCCGCCCGCACTTGTCGATGCGGTTGACGACACGAAGCAAACCGGCGTGTTCTATCTCGCGGACGTCTATCACGGCACGGGCATGGAGAATGTGCCGCGCGGAACGATCAAGGCGCTTCGCGTCGTCGAGGCGCCGCCGAAACGCGACCGTTCGGATCATTTCTGGAACACGGACACGACGCATCGCCCGGCAGTGAACTACAACTGCACGAATACGAAGCGCGTCCTGGGCGTCGTGCCCGTAGAGGACGACGGATCTGCGCTCTTCGAGGTGGAGGCCGGGCTGTTCGTCTACTTCCAGGCACTCGACGCGGATGGTAAGATGGTGCAGTCCATGCGCAACGGCACGACGCTCCAGCCGGGCGAACGCGCGAGCTGCGTCGGGTGCCATGAGGATCGTCTGGAGGCGACTCCGCCGCCAAAGGATGCGTCCGCGCGGCATCATGCGCCGCACGTGCCGCGCTTGCCGGACGGAGAGGTGTCACGCCCGTTCTCGTATGTGCGCGACGTGCAGCCGATCTGGAATCGGAACTGCTTGAAGTGCCACGACTACGGGAAATCGGGGGAAAAGGCCGTGAACCTCGCGCCCGACCTCGGCATCGTGTTCAACACGTCCTACATGTCCCTGCGCGCGATGATCGCGTTGCGGTGGTATCCCGACGCGCCCGGTCAGGCCAAGGAACTGCTCAAGCCCGTTGACGATGGGCCGCCGGACGTGCTGCCCGCGTATGCGTGGGGTTCGCACCGCAGTCGTCTTGTGGATATGCTTGACGCCGGTCATCACGGTGTGTCGCTGACAAAGTTGGAGCGGGGAAAGATCATCGAGTGGATTGACCTCAACACGCCATACTATCCTACGTACGAGACGGCATTCCCGGAGCGTCCTTACGGACGCTCGCCGCTCACGTTCGACCAGGTGCGTGAGCTTGTCAAGGTGACGGGGGACAGGGCGTCGATCCTCGCGGACAGCATCTGGAAACGAGTGGACGAGACCCGGCGCCTAGGCACGGGCGTAAACTTCACGCGACCAGAGTTGAGTCCTTGTCTTGCGGGGATTCCGGCGGATAGGCGCGAACGTGCGCTTGAGATCATCCGTCTCGGCGCCGAGCAATTGCGCGAATACGGGCGTCCAGACTTCGGCAACGGAACCCTTGTGCGCCGAGAGATCGAACTCAAACGCGTCGTTCCCGCGCAGGGATGTCTCTCGGGGGCGTCCGAGATCGTATTCGAGCTCGGCCGGCCGTACGACGTCACGGCACTTGACTTCGTTTCCGTTCGTGCGGCCGGTGCGCATCTCCCGAAAAGCGTGGATGTCGTCGGTGAGGACGGCAACGTCGTAGCTCGGAACCTCGTCGTGCCACATGCTGGCGGCGGCAACGTCAGCACGGTGCCGTTCCGCAAGGTTCGGACAAAGCGAATTGGCGTGAGGATCGCAGATTCGGACGGATGGCAGCTCGCGGCGGTGCGCGTGCGGGTGCCGACATTTGCGGGACACCTGATCCTGCGCGAGGAAAAGGACAACTATTGAGAAAGAGAACTTTACAAGATTCAAGGAGAAAGGAGCAACAATGCGTAACAACGTGACAACCATCATGCTGCTTGTGAACTGTGCGGCGGCACTCGTTTGCCATGCTGACCAAACGGGCATCGCCTCCCCGTGTGTGCCGGCGGCCGACGTGCTGACCCTGACGGGCGATGTCGAGATCGCCGTGCCGGCGGGGACGACGAACCACATCGAGTTCCTCCTCGGCGGCAACCATACGATCACCAAGACCGGCGCGGGCTGCCTGGAGATCGGCATCGTCACCAACACGGGCGTCTCCATCGCCGTCTCGGAGGGGACGCTCGCGTTCTCCGACCCGCGGACGCTGACGACGACCGGCACGCTCTTCCACGTGGACGCCTCGCTCACCTCGTCGCTCGTGACGGTCACGGAGAACGGCATGAACTTCGTCACGCGCTGGAACGACGCCGAGGGCGGAGCCTACTACGCGACGTACGACACGGCGCGTCCGCGTCCGATCCTCGCCGCGAACCACGCGGCCGGACTCGACATGATCGACTTCGGGCAGATGTACTATTCCGGCAATGTGGGAATCACCCACTCGGACGGGACCGCTGATCCTCTTGACGCGGCGACGCAGGCCCTCCTGAAAAGCGGCTACGGGGCCGCGTTCAACATCTCGGCGACGATCAACGGAGTCAAGGACTACATCTACGTGATGCAGGACCGCGAGGAAACGAAAGACCTCGTTCTTCCGACAACAAAGCTTGAAGTGCCCGGCCCATCCGTGCTTGGCAGTGCGCGCAACCAAGCTGGACGCGGCGGCGGATGCAACGGATATGTTCCTTGCCTTATCCACCAGCGCATCGCAAGCACCGTGACTACAAGCTATTACCTCAACGGCAGCTGGTCGTCCTTCAATCCGAGAGGCACCCGGCCGGCGGCGGGCGAAATCCATGTGCTCTACCACACGCAGAACGCCACAGTCTACTTCTCCACCCTTGGCAGGTGCGAATCGTACGGCGGCTTGCGCATCGGCGAAGTGATGATGTTCGACCGATTGCTGGCGGCCGACGAGCGGCGTCTGCTGGTCGCCGCGCTCTGCTCCAAATGGCGCGGCATGTCGCTCGCGTCCCTCACGCTCGCGCAAGGGACTTCGCTCCAGGTGAACGGGCACAAGCTCACGGTCGGGACTTTCTCGGACAACGGCGCGGCCGAGATCTCGGGTGACGGCAAGCTGGCAATCACGCGGAAGACGGGTTTGAACCCGTTCCCCGTTGCGGGCGATTCCGTCACGCCGGGCGTCATGACGGGCAATCCGGTGCATCCCGGTTATGCGTTCAACGCGGACGGCACCGTGAACGTCACTTACGGCACGTCAAAATTCGAGCTTCTTTCCGCTTCGGGAACCTTCACGAAGATGGGTGCGGGCACGTTGAAGGTCGCGGCGGTCAGTTCGGGCGTGACGGGCATCGCGGTGGACGCCGGCGCACTCGTCGTATCGCCGTTTGAGGGCCAGACGCCGGTCTTGCATTTTGATATGAGCGATGAAAAACACATGACGATCGACGAAAACGAGGACGGCACCAACTACGTGACGCGTGTCGTCGATTTGATCAGCGGCGGCTTGTCCGCATCGACCAACACGGAGACGATTGCCGTGGGCACGCCGCGCATTGCCGCGAGGCCGTTCCTTTTCAGGAATGCGCGCAACGGACACACCCTGCTCGACTTCGGAACCCTGGCCGCGACGGCGAATCCAGAGGGATATGGCGCGTCGATGGTGCTAACAACTGGCAAAAAGAACTTCGGCGAAATCTACTGCGTGTTCGAGGACAACGAAGAGGCCAAGACGTATGCGATCCCCGAGGTTTCCTATGCGACAACGGCGTATCTCGGTCCTAGTGCCATCGCCACCGCATCGGGTGAAGCCTATTACCTCATGCGCGGGCAGGGCGGAAACGGCAATGGATTCCATTTGCTCTATTCGAATGTCCACGCTACCTACATGAACAGCAACCAGTGCCGCGTCAACAATGTGAATCACGCCGCCAACGTTGCCCTGCCAGACGGAATGAATGTGGTGCAGTATCGCATGAGGACGACTGACTGCCTCCTTTCGCTAGGCTACATGGGCGTGTCACTTCCTGGTTCAGGAATCATGGCGCGATATGCCCGCGGCGGATGCCGGATCGGCGAGGTGATGGCGTTCGCTTACCAGCCGCACGACGACGTGCGGCGCGCCGCCGCGAAGGCGCTTCTCCACAAGTGGAAGGGGACGGCGAACCCGGTTGCATACGATTCGCTGTCAGTCGCGGCGGGCACGTCCTTCCGTCAGGACGAGGCGGACGTGACCGTGGGAATCCTCTCGGGCGCGGGGACGGTGGACATGTCTGTGACGCTGGGGGCGAACGGCGTGTTGGAGACGACGCTCGCGAACGACTTCTCCGACAACGCGCTCGCGTGCACGGGGACGCTGACGCTTCCCGCGAACGGGACGCTGCGTGTGGACGCCGACTGGGAGCACCTCGCCGCATTCGGTGGAAAGCGCGAGGTGAAGGTCGTCAACTGCGCGAACATCAGCGGATCGGTCGACGGCTGGAAGGTCGTGTCCGCAAATCACGATCGTCCGGTCCGCGGCACGGTGGAGTTGAAGGCGGACGGCCTCTATGCCACGCTCGCCGACGTTCGCGGCATCACCGTCATCTTCAGATAGGAAAGGAAAAACGAGATGAAGAAACTCTGGATTGCAACTGTCGCGCTCGGGGCACTGTTCGCGGGCGCTGCTGACATGCGCATGACATGGACGCTCCTCGACGGCAAGGTCGAGACGGAGACGCGGCCGCTCGTGGAGAAGGACGGCGTGTTGTCGTTCCGCGTGGCGCAGGGCGAAATCCGCGCGAAGGGCGCGAAGCGCCTGGAGATGACGCCCGACTTCGCCACGGCGCGAAAGGGCGACGCAGGCTACTGGGTGGTGCCCACGGGGCAGTACGGCACGTTCCGCTGCGACACGGGCGATTACTCGTGCTCGTGGCCATCGATGTCGATGTTCGGCATGAAGACGCCGGAGAAGACATGGGTCGCGTTCGTGACGGGGCTCAAGTACTACTTCACGGCGAAGGTCTCGGCGCACGACGGCGTCTACCGCATGAGCTGCGTGCTCAACGCGGAGCAGTGCGCGGATCCCTACGAGGACTTTTCGATCGAGTACCATTTCCTCTCCGGCGGCAACGCCGACTACAGCGGCATGGCGCGCGCCTACCGGAAGTACCAGCTGGACCGCAAGGCGATCGTGCCGTTCACGGAGCGTGTGAAGGACAACCCGCTCCTCAAGTACGGCGTGGAGGCGCCCGAGATCCGCATCCGCCAGGCGTGGAAGCCGGTGCCGAGTCCCAAGCCGAATCAGACGCCCGAGGACGAGCCGCAGGTGAAGCAGGTCGTCACGTTCGACCGCGTGCAGGACATCGTGCGCGAGCTGAAGCGGCAGGGTGTCGGCAAGGCGGAGCTCTGCCTCGTCGGCTGGAACGTGGGCGGACACGACGGCCGGTGGCCGCAGATCTTCCCCGTCGAGCCGTCGCTCGGCGGCGAGGCGCGTCTGCGCGAGCTCATCAAGATGACGCAGGCGAACGGCTACCAGATCGTGCCGCACGGCAACTGGCGCGACGCCTACCTCATTGCGGACTGCTGGGACGCGGAGTGGACCGTCAAGAACGCGGACGGTACGATCAAGCCCGCGCACACGCAGTGGTGGGGCGGCGGGTGCCCGTACGAAATCTGCCCGCAGCGCGCCTACGAGAAGTTCTGCACGCGCGACCTCTGGCGCATCCGCGCGCTCGGGTTCCAGGGCATGGGCTACTTCGACACGGTGACGATCCTCCTCGCGCCGAAGTGCGACGACCCGCGCCACAAGTGCTCGCGCGCCGACTCGGCGAAGTGGTGGGGGCGCTGCGCCGCGCTCACGCGCAAGGCGTTCGGCGGCTTCGCGAGCGAGGGGTCGCTCGACCACTTCGCGGGCGAGACGGACTCGGTCCTCTACGCGAGCTTCGGCGACCCGCGCAAGAAGAACAAGGGCCTCGTGGACGGCATGATCCCCGTATGGCAGATCGTCTACAACGGCTTCATCGTGCAGAACCCGTTCACGACCACGGTGAACTTCACGGCGCAGGACCGCTACTCGCGCCTGAAGCTGCTGGAGTACGGCGGCCGCCCGAACTTCTACTTCTACTCGAAATTCGTTTCGGACGGCACCGACTGGATGGGCGACTCGGACCTCCGCTGCGGCACCGACAAGGAGCTGCGCGACTCCGTTGCGAAGATCAAGGAGGGCTGGGACATCTACGCGAAGCTGAACTACCTCCAGTACCTCTTCATGGAGAAGCACGCGCGCCTCGCCGAGGACGTGTTCTGCACCACGTGGTCCGACGGCTCGCGCCTCGTCACGAACTATGGCGCGAAGCCCTTTGCCTACGCGGGCCGCACGATCGGCCCCGAGGACTGGTCGCTGATCAAACCCTGAATCAGTGCGGAAGTGACGCCAAGGAGTGGTTTTGGTATACTATACAACAATTTCAAACGAACCACGGAAGGTCAAGATGACATACGAACAGGCCAAGACGGCATTGGAGAAGAACGGGCAGGGCCATGTCCTGCAGTTCTGGAAGAAACTCTCCGCGGCGGAGCGCAAGGCGCTCCTCGCGCAGGTCGAGACGATCGACTTCAAGGAGCTGGCGCGGTGCCAGGCGATGGTCGCCGGCGGCGGCGCGCCCGCCGCGAAGAAGGGCAAGCCGACCGCCCCGAAGGTGCACGAGCTGAAGGGCGCGGCGCTGAAGCGCGCCGTCGACGCCGGCGAGAAGGAGCTCGCGGCCGGGCACGTGGGCGTGCTGCTCGTTGCGGGCGGGCAGGGCTCGCGCCTCGGCTTCGACGGGCCGAAGGGCGCCTACTCGATCGGCCCCGTCACGGGCGCGTCGCTCTTCTACTTCCACGCGCGCAAGATCCTCGCGCTGACCCTCCGCTACAAGACGCCGATCCCGTTCTACGTGATGACGAGCGCAGCGAACTACGCCGCCACCGTGGCTCACTTCGAGGAGAACGACTACTTCGGGCTCGACCCGGCGGACGTGATCTTCTTCAAGCAGGGCATGTGGCCCGGCATGACGCCCGACGGCAAGATCATCCTCGAGGCGCCCGGCCGCATCTTCATGAGCCCGGACGGACACGGCGGCATGATCGCCGCGCTGAAGGCGAACGGCTGCTTCAAGAACATGCGCGAACGCGGCGTCAAGACGCTCTTCTACTTCCAGGTGGACAACCCGCTCGTGGACGTGGCCGACCCCGCGTTCATCGGTCTCCACACGCTTGAGAAGAGCGAGTACTCCCTCAAGCTCACCGCGAAGCGCGACCCCTACGAGGGCCTCGGCATGGTCGTGAAGCGCGACGGCCACTTCGACATGATCGAGTACACCGAGATGACGGACGAGATGAACAACCGCCGCCGCGCGGACGGCGAGCTCTACTTCAAGTATGGCTCCCCCGCCATCCACGTGTTCGACCGCGCCTTCCTCGAGAAGGAGGCCGCGAAGGCGATGCCGCTCCACCTCGCGCACAAGAAGATCCCGTACGTGGACGCCTCCGGCGCCACCGTCAAGCCGACGGAGCCGAACGGCTACAAGTTCGAGAAGTTCATCTTCGACGCGCTCGCGGACGCGAAGGGCGCCTCGTGCTGCGCGTTCGACCGCCGCGACGAGTTCTCGCCCGTCAAGAACGCAACGGGCGAGGACTCCCCCGCCACCTGCCAGGCCGACCTGCAGGCGAAATGGCGCCGCCAGCTCGCGGCGGCGGGTGTCAACGTGGCCGACGACGTGCCCGTGGAGATCGACCCCGTCTACGCGCTCGACGCGCGCGACCTCGCCTCGACCGGCCTGCTCCTCCAGGGATGCTGACATGAAGCGGAAGTCGAAGAACGACACGCGTCCTACCTGGGACGAGTACTTCATGGAGATCGCGCAGGTGGTTGCCAAGCGGTCGAACTGCTCGCGCCGGAAGGTGGCGGCGGTGATCACGAAGGACAACCATCTCCTCTCATCCGGCTACAACGGCACGCCGCGCGGCGTGAAGAACTGCTTCGACGGCGGCTGCCCGCGCTGCGCGGGCAAGACGCCGAGCGGCAAGGGCCTCGACGAGTGCCTCTGCGTGCACGCCGAACAGAACGCGATCTGCCAGGCCGCGCGCTACGGCGTGAACGTGAACGGCGGCACGATCTACATCACACTCTCCCCCTGCCTCACGTGCGCGAAGCTCATCATCAACGCCGGCATCGCCGAGGTGGTGTATGGCGGCGACTACACCGCCTTCCTGGATACGGTGAAGGAGATGTTCCGCCAGGCCGGAGTGAAATGCCGCAGCTTCACGCTGAAGGAGGAGCCGTCATGAGACGCCTCTCCCTCTGCCTCGCGGCGGCGGCCGCTTTCGCCGGACCGCTCGCCGCCGAGACGTTCACCATCGAGCGCGGCGACGCGCGTCCGTTCCGCATCCACGCGAGCAAGGACGAGACGAAGGGCACCTACGCGCTCATGCGCACGCTCGCCGCGGAGGTGAAGCGCGTGACGGGCGTGGAGGTGCAGGTGCTCGGCTACGCGCCCGCGTTCGCCGGCGACTTCTATGTGTCCACCCAGCCCTGGGACGCGAAGGGCTCCTGGAAGTACGGTCTGCGCAACGGCGTGATGTACTTCCACGGCTCCGACGTGGCCGGCACCGAGGCCGCGTTACGCCACTTCGTGGAGAAACGCCTCAAGCCCGTGCCGACGGAGGCGGGGCGCTTCGAGTGGACCGACCTCCGCGAGACGCACGGTCTGCAGTGGGCGGACGTGCGCGACGCCACGCTCGAGAAGGTTCGCGCGCAGCGTGCGAGGGAGAAGGCCCCCGAGTGGGAGAACGAGCTCGTCAACTACGTGAACGTGGAGCCCTCGCGCGCCTACTCGTTTCCGCTCGCGCGCGTGGAGGACGCCTTTACGGCGGAATTGCCGCAGACGCCGTGGGTGAAGTCCCTGAACGGTACGTGGCGCTACAACTGGTGCGGCGCCCCGTCGCAGCGCCCCGTGGATTTCTACAAGCCCGGCTTCGACGACTCCGGCTGGTACGACATCGCCGTGCCGAGCTGCGTGGAGTTGAAGGGCTACGGCATCCCCATCTACTCGAATATCCCCTATCCCCACCCCGACAATCCCCCCTACACGGACCGCGACTACAATCCCGTGTCGTCCTACCGCACCGCGTTCACCATGCCGGACGCGTGGAAGGGCCGCGAGGTGTTCCTGCGCTTTGAGGGCGTCTACAGCGCCTACTACGTGTGGGTGAACGGCGAGAAGGTGGGCTTCAGCGAAGACAGCTGCACGGCCCACGAGTTCAACGTCACGAAGTACCTCCGTCCCGGCGACAACCTGCTCGCCGTGGAGGTCTACCGCTGGAGTGACGGCGCGTACCTCGAAGACCAGGATTTCTTCCGCTACTCGGGCATCTACCGCAACGTGATGCTCTTCGCGACGCCGAAGACGGAGATCAGCGACTTCCACGCCACCGTGGACCTCGTCAACAACTACCGCGACGCCTCCGTCGACCTCGACGTGGAGCTTCGCACGCACGGCGCGGGAGGGTCGCGCTCCCGCGCGACCGCCGCCGCCACCCTCTACGACGCCGCGTACAAACCCGTGGGCACGTTCGCCGCGCGCAATGGTCGCCTGCACTTGGACGTTCCCGGCGCGCATCTTTGGAGCGCGGAGGATCCCTACCTCTACACGCTCGTCATCACGGCGGGCGAGGACGTCCGCACCTGCAAGCTCGGCTTCAAGAAGGTGGAGGTGCGTCCCTCCGGCGCCGTATGGATCAACGGACGCGCCGTGAAGTTCAAGGGCGTGAACCGCCATGACGCCTCGCCCGTGAACGGGCGCAGCGTGTCGCGCGAAGAGATGCTGCGCGACGTGCTGTTGATGAAGCGCTTCAACATCGACACTGTGCGCACCTCGCACTACCCGAACGATCCCTATTTCTACCACCTCTGCGACCGCTACGGACTCTACGTGCAGGCCGAGGCGAACGTGGAGAGCCACGGCATGGGCTACGGCCTCAAGTGCCTCGCCTCGCCGCCGAGCTGGACGCAGGCGCATGTGGACCGCTGCCGCGACATGATGATCAACTGGCGCAACAACGCCTGTGTGTTCTCGTGGAGCTGGGGCAACGAGGCCGGACAGGGGCCCACGTTCGACATTGTCACCGAGACGTGCCGTCCGCTCGACCCCACACTCCCGATCGTCTACCGCCAGGACTGCGAGCGCTTTCCCTGGGACGGCCCGGGCTATCCCACGATCACGTACACGAAGGGACGCGGACTCTTCAAGAAGACGCAGTTCTTCTTCGAGTACGCGCACTGCATGGGCAACGCGCTCGGCAACTTCCAGGAATACTGGGACGCGTTCTACGCGAGCGACTCGCTCGTGGGCGGCTGCATCTGGGACTGGGTGGATCAGGCCGTGTGGAAGGAGACCGACCGCATCGGCCCCGACGGCAAGCGCCAGCGCTACCTTGCCTACGGCGGCGACTTCGACGAGCCGAACGACGGCAACTTCTGCGCGAACGGCGTGATCGACGCCGAGCGCCACGTCACGCCGAAGCTCGTGGAGGTGGGCCACGTCCACCGCAACCTCGTGGTGACGCGGAAGGACGACGGCCTCGAGCTGTGGAACCGCTTCTCCTTCACGCGCGCTGACGCCTTTGCGGGCACGTGGGAGCTGCTGGCCGACGGCAAGGTCGCGGCGCAGGGCACCTTCGACGTGCCGCCCGTCGATCCGGGCGCGCGGGCGCCGCTTCCGTGGCCGAACTACGGCGCGCTGAAGTCGGGCGTCGAGTATTTCCTCAACGTTGCCTTCCGCCTGAAGGCGGACACGCTCTGGGCGGAGAAGGGTCACGCCGTCGCGCGCGACCAGATCGCGCTCGGGGCCCCTGGGAGAAGCGGCGTCTCGCCGCTTGATCACCCTGGGAGAAGCGGCGTCTCGCCGCTTCAAGACGGCAATGAGATTAAGGTCCAGATCGGCACCACGAAGGCCGTGTTCAGCCGTGCTACGGGCACGCTCTCGTTCCTGGAGATGGACGGACGCGTCGTGCTTCAGGACCGCGACGGCGTGGTGCGCGGTCCGCGCCTCACCGTCATGCGCGCGCTCACGGACAACGACATCTGGCTGCGCGGGCGCGCCGACGCGCCGATGAAGCTGGGATTCGGCAACATCTACCAGAGCGGCCTCACGCAGCTCCGCTACCACACGCGGTCGCTCACCGCGATCCCGGGAGGCGTGCGCGCCGTGGTGGAGGTGCAGGGCGCGAAGTCCGCCGGCTTCACGCACGTGGCGGACTACATCTTCTCGGATGACGGGTCGTTCACCATCAAGAACGACGTGACCCCCTACGGGCGCATGCCGTCCGCCCTCCCGCGCCTTGGCCTCTCGCTTCTGCTTGAGTCGGGCCTCGAGAACTTCGCGTGGTACGGAAGGGGCCCATGGGAGAACTACATCGACCGCTGCACGGGCTCGTTCATCGGGAAATGGTCGTCCACGGTGACGGAGCAGTACGTGGACTACGTACGTCCGCAGGACAACGGCTACAAGAGCGACGTGCGCTGGGCCGCGCTTACGGACGCGAAGGGCGCGGGCGTGGTCGTGCGCGGCAGCGTGCCGCTGTTCGTGCAGGCGCTCCACCACTCCTGGGAGGACCTCGAGTTCGCGCGCCACCGCGACAAGCAGCAGCGCATTTGGAACGTGAAGCCGCCGCGCGCGGAAGTGTGCCTCAACCTGGACATTCGCCAGCTCGGCCTCGGCGGCGCGAGCTGCGGGCCGAAGCCCGAACCCGAGTACATCTTCCCGATTCAGCGCGAACAGTGGTCCGTCACGTTCTCGTCCGCGAAGAAGGGAGTCCGGTGACCATCGGCCTCGTCTCGCTCGGCTGCGCGAAGAACGCGGTCGACCTGCAGGTGATGAGCGGGCATCTCCTGAAGGCGGGGCACACGCTCGCGCCGGATCCCGACAACGCGGACGTGATCCTCGTGAACACGTGCGCGTTCATCGAGTCGGCGCGCGAGGAGGCCGCCGCCGAGATTGCGCGCGCGTGTGAGCTGAAGCGGGCGGGGCGCTGCAAGGCCGTGGTCGCGGCCGGGTGCTTCATACAGCGCTACCGCGCCGAGGTGCTCAAGGCGTTTCCCGACCTCGACGCGATCCTCGGCGTCGACGCGCTCGACCGCATCGTCGACGTGGTGGGCGGGTTGAAATCCGCCGCCGTGCCGCCGGGGATGCCGAAGAGGGTGTTCGACCCGCCGATGCCCGCGCTGCGCCTCACGGGCGCGGCGTTCGCGTACCTCAAGGTGGCGGAGGGATGCGCGCACCGCTGCACCTACTGCGCGATTCCCGCGATCCGCGGGAAGTTCCGGTCGCGTCCGCTCAAGAGCGTCCTCGCCGAGGCGCGCGCGCTCGTGAAGACGGGCGTGAAGGAGCTGAACGTGATCGCGCAGGACCCGATGCTCTACGGCGTCGATTTCCGCGACGGCACGAACCTCGTGACGCTCCTCCGCGCGCTCGACAAGATCCCCGGCGATTTCTGGGTGCGCGTGCTCTATTCCTACCCGAGCGAGATCACGGACGATTTCCTTGATTGGCTGAACACCTCCCCGCATGCCGTGAAATATGTGGACGTGCCGCTCCAGCACACGGATCCGAAGATTCTCGTGGCGATGGCGCGCGGGTCGGCCGTGAAGGCCACGCGGGAGGCGGCGGTGCGTCTGCGCGCGGCGGTGCCGGGCGTGACGTTGCGCACGACCGTGATGACGGGCTTCCCGGGCGAGACGCCGGCGGCTTTTAAGCGGATGCTCACCGACATCAAGCGCATGTCGTTCGACCATCTCGGCGTATTCGCGTTCTCGCCCGAGGAGGGGACGCCCGCGGCGAAGTTGCCGCGCCGTCCGTCGCTCGCCGTGGCGGAACGCCGCGCGGGCGAAGTGATGGCGCTCCAGAAACGCATCTGGTCCGCGAAGGCACGCAAGTATGTGGGCCAAACCTTCCGCGCGCTCGTGGTGGCGCCGGGCGTGGCGCGTCTCGCCTCGCAGGCGCCGGACGTGGACGGCGTCGTCCATCTGCGCAGTCCGGCGGAGGTGGGCGCGTTCATCGACGTGACCATCGGGAAGGTGCGCGGATTCGATTTCGTGGAGGCGTGAGATGGAACCAGTATGGATCGATTTGCAGATCAACGGCTACGCGGGCGTGGACTTCAATTCGCCCGGACTCACCGTGGACGCCGTGAAGGAGGTCGTGCGGCGTCTTGCGGCGGACGGCACGGCGGGTTTTTGCCCCACGTTCGTGACGGGCGATCCCGAGGTGGTGCTGCCGAACATCCGCACGATCGTCGCGGCGCGGAAGGCGGACGCGGAGTGCGAGCGCCGCATCCTCGGCCTGCACCTCGAAGGTCCGTTCATTTCGTCCGAGCTGGGCGCGGTGGGTTCGCATCCGATCGAATGGGTGACGACGCCGTCTCTTGAGAAGTTCGCACGTTACCAGGACGCGGCGGAGGGGCTTGTGCGCCTCATCACGGTCGCAGCCGAGATTCCGGGGATGCCGGAGTTCGTGCGCGCGGTGTCGGAGCAGGGCGTCATCGTGTCGCTCGGCCACCAGATGGCGGCGACTCCGGCGGAGATCGAGCCGTGCCTCGCGGCGGGCGCGCGTGCGTTCACGCATCTCGGCAACGGCATCCCGAACATGATTCCCCGCCACGACAACATTCTCTTCACGGCGCTGGCCGAAGATCGGGCCAAGGTGATGTTCATCCCCGACGGACACCACCTGCCGGACACGATGCTCAAGGTATTCACGCGTGCCGTGCCGCTTTCGCGCCTGATCGCCGTCTCGGACGCGCAGTATCCGGCCGGCATGCCATCGGGGCATTACCGCGTATCGGGGGCCGACGCCGTGCTGGAGTCGGATGGCCTCCTCTGGAATCCAGCGCGTAACTGCCTCGTGGGAGCGACTACGCCCATGGCGAAGATGATGGAGCTCCTCCAGGCGCGTATCGGCCTTTCCCACGCCGATTGCCTCACCCTCGGCCGCGACAATCCCCTCGCTCTCTTGGCTTAATCACTCCGTCTCCACTCTCGCCGAAGGGCGCAATTCCCCACCTGCGTAATGCTACTTCCACGCCGCACGCGCCAACCCTAAGATTTCATACGTACTGTAATCTCATTTTCCATTTGCCTTCAATCAATCACTGTGGTATCATGCCGCCATGCAACGGGAAACAGGCATTTCAAGGCCGGCGGCGGGCGACGGCCTGGCGGCGTGGCTGGCGCGTTATGAACCGGTCGAGCGCGAGATCATCGAGGCGCACGAGCGGCGCCTCGCGAACCGCGCGCGGCGTCGCGCGGAGGCGGCGGAGGACTTCGCCGGCCTGTGCGAGGCGACCGAGGGGTTGGCCGTAGTCTGGCGGCGCGAGGGGTGGAGCATGCGCGAGATGGTGCGCTGGGCGGACGGCGACGTGCTCACGCTGCTCACGCTCGCGCGGTGGCTGCGCGTTGGGGCGACGAAATACATCGACCGGGCGCAAAGCCGCCTGCGGCGTCCGCTCTACTACGCGCGCGAGCGGGCGCGGCGGGAGGCGCTCGCCGAAGAGCGTCGGCGCGTGGGCGGGCGGCGTACCACGAACCCCTGTCCCGCGCGCGAGGAAATCTTGGACGCGTGGATCCATCGGCGCGACTCGCATGCGGCGGCGGTGCGCTTCGGCAGCCTAGTGCACGACTTGGAATGCTATGTGGACAACTCGCTTCTCCGCGACGGGAACGGCGCGATCGTCGGGCGGCGCGGCGGCGTGAAGGCGTGGCTGCAGGTGAACATCCCCGCGCTCTACGTGCGCTACACGACCGTGATGCGCTACAAGGCGATGGCGAAGAAGCTGCGGCAGGTGGTGGACCTCGCCGACCCCGTGCCGGCGGAGGCCGTGCTGGCGGAACCGCAGGCGGAGGTGCCGGATTTGGAAGTGGTGCGGGCGAAGGCTGTGTGGCTTGAGGTGGTCAAGGGCGTGAGGGGCAGTTCGACCGCGCTGATGGAAAGACTGGACGCCCTGACGGACCCGGAACGGATGGAGGACGCCAACATGCTCGCCGGGTGGCGGGCGAAATACGGGAATGAGATTACGGAGCGTATGAAATTATGGTGGTGGCGACGGATGGCGAGGAGGCGGGATGTCGGGTAGGTAGGCGGGCATAGGATGCGAACGAAGATGGAGGAGAACGAGTCATGAGACAATGTCTTGTCTGTTTAATCACCTGTGGGTTGGGTTTGATGAGTGCATTTGCCGATCTGTCGGAAATCTTTATGACTCCCATTGAGAAGGGCGGGTATGGCGTCCACATGTTGGGAGATGGTGTCTGCAGGTTTCCGAAACGATTCTTTCTCTTTGACGTTGCAATTTTCCGGTCAAAGCAATTTAACCACGGCCACACAGCTCTCACCGAGATCGTGCTTGAGTACGAACGGGGGCTCGATAAACGGGGCCCCGATGAAGAGACGGTTCCCTTGTCAGACATGAACATCGCCATTTCAACCCTCAAGGAATTAGAGACGTTTCTCGTCGAACGTTTCAAGGGACGTCCGTTTGAACGAAGGGAGAGCCCCGGGGACTTCACTTCATTCTGCGAAGACGTTGATGGTTGCGGCTGGTGTGCGGAGCTTTCCGTGCGAACAGACGTGAAACGTGATAAATTCGTCGCGAAGACGTTATTCCGACGTCAGACTTTGCAATCAAATGCTCGTGCGAACATCCCGGCTGAAGGAGAAATCCTCGATGACATGTATGTCATTGTGACCTCTCCTTCGCTCAACTCGCTCGTCTCCAGGTTGGGCGTGAAATCACGTATGATGGACCTTCACAGTCTTACCGAAGAGACTCATCTCAACTTGCCGACGGGGTGTGTGCTCGTGATCATGCTCCCTCCAGAATCGGGCAAGAAAGTCGCAGAGGACATTTTCAAACATGCCATAAATCACGTTGCATTCGTTTCTCCCGACGGCAACGAAAATATGGAACTCAATGAGTTGAAGACATTGATCGCTCGTCTTGCCAAAGATTTGGAAAAGCGGCGGCTTGAAGAAAATAGAATTGAAGCTCTTAGTTTAGACGAGCGGACCGCAAGGTTCCACGCCCAGCTAGCGTCTGATCTGTTCGGGCCCTATACGGTCGATAAATTGACTCTTCCCGAGGTCGTGCAATTCCTTCTGTTCAGGATCAACGGTGAAATGAGGTGGCATTCAGAGTTCTCGTTAGGCGGGAGGTGCCAAATCGGAATTGGTCAACCTAAGGTTCTATACAGTTTTCAAATACCGAGAATGCATGCCGAAGAGATCTTTTCCTTTGCGGCGGCGCACATGCATTCTACGACCTTTACGAATGAAAATGGCTGCATTGTCTTTGAACAAAAAGATGCGCCAAGTCCCATAGAGGGGAAGTGAGTCAGGACTTGGACAAGGGAGAAGGCCATGGCGTGGGTTAAGAAAATGTTCCGGAAGCGGGATGTGGCGGTGTTGATCGCCGGGGTGGCGATCGTGCAGTTGCTGGCTTTCTTGCTGATCAATCGCTTCATGTTCCACCCGGTGAAGGGCGGGTATGACCGGACGCTGGACGGATATGTGGACATCGGCACGAACGGCGTGGCCGTGGCGGCGCGGGTGATCGGGCCGGCCAAGGGCAAGAAGGTCGTCATGTATTGCCACGGGAACGCCGAGGACATGACGGCCATCGATGGCCGGTTCGACGCCCTTGTCGACGACGGATACACGATTGCGACCTTTGACTATCCCGGATATGGCCTTTCGGACGGATCGCCCGACGAAGAAGGGTGTTACAGGAACGCGCACCGGCTCTACGATTGGCTGGTCCATGAAAGGGGATTCGCCGCGAAGGACGTCGTCGTCGTGGGGTTTTCCATCGGGACGGGCGTTGCCACCGAGCTTGCAGCGAGCCGGGAAGTCGGCGGGCTGTGGCTGGAGGCTCCCTATCTTTCGGCGCCGCGGGCGGTGACGCGGATTCGGCTGTTGCTGATTGATTCATTCCCGAACTGCGGCAGGATCCAGAAGGTGAAGTGTCCGATCGCGATGCTCCACGGCACGGCGGATTCCGTGATCCCGTATTCACAGGGACGCACGTTGTACGACCTCGCCCCTCAGCCCAAGCGGTTCATCCCGGTTGAAGGTGCCGGGCACACCGACTTCATTGACGCGTTGGGGCGTAAGAGGTATCAGGAAATGCTGCTTTCGTTCGTACGCGACCTCTCTGGCTGAGAAGCCGGTGATGCCGGAATCTGTCCGCGAGGTGTCGGGTCGGGGCGTTGCGGTTTGCGCTCGTCTATCCCGCCGCCTCGGCGGCGAGGTCGTCGTAGTCGATGTCCTGCAGTTCGATGTCGAACGGGGCAGAGATCAGCTCGAGGATGTCGTCAACAATCTTTTCAATCATCTTTTTCATTTTCAAGTCTCCTTACATGGTGTATGGACGGCGAGCGCGCCCCAAACTGACAAGCATCCGCATAATTTTTTGGTATACTGTGCGCATGGAGACGAAAGACATGAAGCACGAAGAATTGTTCAAGCGGGCGAAGAAGGCGATTCCCGGCGGCGTGAACAGCCCGGTGCGGGCGTTTAACGGCGTGGGCGGCACGCCGGTGTTCGTCGAGTCGGGGAAGGGCGCGCGCATCCGCACGGCGGACGGGCGCGAGCTGACGGACTGGTGTTGCAGCTGGGGCGCGATGATCCTCGGCCACGCGCATCCGGAGATTTCGCGGGCCGTCGCGGCGCGCGCGAAGTTGGGCACCACGTTCGGCATCGCGACGCCGGACGAGGTGTCGTTCGCGGAGCGGCTTGTCTCGCTCGTGCCGGGCCTCGACATGGTGCGCGCCGTCAGCTCCGGCACCGAGGCCGTGATGACGGCGGTGCGCCTCGCGCGCGGCGTGACGGGGCGGCGGATCGTCCTCAAGTTCGACGGTTGCTACCACGGCCATTCGGACGCGATGCTCGTCAAGAGCGGCTCGGGCGTGCTCACGATGGGGGCGTCGTCGTCCGCCGGCGTCACGCGCGGCGCGGTGGCGGATACGCTCGTCGCACCCTACAACGACCTCTCGGCCGTCGAACGCGCCTTCGCGAAGCGCGGGGAGGAGATCGCCGCTGTGATCGTGGAGCCGGTCGCGGGGAACATGGGGATCGTGCCGCCGGCGGACGGCTTCCTGAAAGGCCTGCGCTCGATCACGTCGAAGCACGGCGCGCTCCTCATCTGCGACGAGGTGATCAACGGCTTCCGCTTCGGCTTCTCCACGTACTCCGCGCTCTACGCGGGCATTACGCCCGACCTCGTCACGCTCGGCAAGGTGATCGGCGGCGGACTGCCCCTCGCGGCGGTGGGCGGCCGCCGGAAGTGGATGCACGAGCTCGCGCCCGACGGCCCGATCTACCAGGCGGGCACGCTAAGCGGCAACCCGCTCGCCGTCGCGGCCGGCCTCAAGACGCTCGAGATTCTCGAGCGCGACATGCCCTATGCGCGCATGGCCGAGCTCGGCAGCGCGCTCGCGGTGGGCGTCTCCACCCTCGCCGCCGAACACGGCGTGCCCGTGACGTGCCAGTCGTTCAACGGCGTGTTCACGCCGTTCTGCACGGACCTGCCCGTGCAGGACCTCGCGGACGCGAAGGCGTGTTCGACGGCGCTCTACGCGAAAATCTTCCACGGCTTGCTCAAACGGGGACAGTACATCGCCCCCTCGCAGTTCGAGTGCAACTTCGTCTCCGCCGCCCACACCGCGCGCGACGTGGACCGTTTCCTCGACGCTTTTGCGCAGACCTTGGTCCATTTGTGATATAATGTGTGCGTACCTGAAAGGAAAAAAGGCATGAAAAAGATGATGATTGCGATGACTGCGGCCGTGGTGGCCGCCGGATGCTGCGACAAATGCAACGTCGCGGCTCGGAAGCCCGTGAAGGAGGTCTCCTTCGTCGAGATCGACCCCGGACACTTCCACGCGGCGCTCGTGCTGAACCGGAACTACGAGGGCGTGTCGAAGGACGTGCCCGTGTTCGCGCCGAAAGGGCCGGACGTCGAGGCGCACAAGAAGCTCGTCGATGCGTTCAACGCGCGCGAGAAGGACCCTACATCCTGGAAGGAGGCGATCTACACGGGCGACGACTACCTCGAGAAGGCGCTTGCCGTGAAGGACCCCGGCTCCAAGGTCGTGGTGCTCGCCGGCAAGAACAACAAGAAGGCCGACTACTACCTCGCGGCCATCAAGGCCGGGTTCAACATCCTCTCCGACAAGCCGATGGCCATCACGCCCGACGCCTTCGCGAAACTCCAGGAGGCCGCGAAACTCGCGGACGAGAAGGGACTCTACTTCGCGGACATCATGACCGAGCGCAACGAGATCACGACGATTCTCCAGCGCGCGCTCGTGGCCGCGAAGGACCTCTACGGCGAGCAGGAGAAGGGCACGCCCGACGACCCCGCCGTCACGAAGGTGAGCGTGCACCACTTCTGCAAGCTCGTGAACGGCAAGCCGTTGCAGCGTCCCGGCTGGTACTACGACACCGACCAGCAGGGCGAGGCGATCGTGGACGTGACGACGCACCTCACGGACCTCGTGCAGTGGGAGACGTTCCCCGGTGAGACGCTCACGTACTCCGACGTCAAGATGATCAAGGCCCGCTCGTGGCCCACGCCCATCACGGCGGCCGACTACAAGACCTCTACGGGACTCGACACATGGCCTGAATTCCTGAAGAAGGACGTGGACAAGGACAACGTGCTGCAGTGCAAGGCGAACGGCGAGTTTACGTACGCGCTCAAGGGCGTGCACGCGAAGGTGAGCGTGGAGTGGCACTTCATCGCGCCGAAGGGGACGGGCGACACGCACTACTCGCTCATGCGCGGCACGAAGTCGGAGATCGTGATCCGCCAAGGCCCCGAGGAGGGCTACAAGCCGCGCGTGTACGTGAAGCCGCGCGCCGGCCAGGACAAGGCCGCGCTCGAGAAGGCGCTCGCGGCCGCCGTGGCGGAGTTCAACAAGACGTATCCCGGCGTGGAGTTCAAGGCCGAGGGCGACGGCTGGACGATGGTCGTGCCGCAGAAGTACGAGATCGGGCACGAGGCGCACTTCAGTCAGGTGATGAGCATGTACCTCGGCTGGATGAAGAAGGGCGAGCAGCCCGCCGACTACCTGCCGAACATGCTCGTGAAGTACTACACGCTCGCCGAGGCGTGGAAGGCCAGCAGGACAACAAATAAGTAATAGTGAATAATTGATTGAGATGATTTAAACTAACAGAAAACCAAGGAAAGGAATATGCCATGACAGGACCTCTCGTATTTTTCGCAGTCTTCGCGTTCATCGTGCTCGTCACGATCCTGAAGACGGCCATCATCGTGCCGCAGAAGACGGCGTACATCGTTGAGCGTCTCGGCAAGTACCGCTGCACGCTCGAGGCCGGGTTCCACATCCTCGTGCCGTTCATCGACCGCATCGCCTACCGCCATACGCTCAAGGAGCAGGCGATCGACGTACCGCCGCAGGAGTGCATCACGAAGGACAACATCGCCGTCTCCGTCGACGGCATCCTCTACATGCAGGTGATGGACCCCGCCAAGGCTTCCTACGGCATCGGCAACTACCTCTTCGCCACGACGCAGCTCGCGCAGACCACGATGCGTTCCGAGATGGGCAAGCTCGACCTCGACCGTTCCTTCGAGGAGCGCATGACCATCAACGCGGCGATTGTCTCGGCCGTCGACAAGGCGAGCGATCCGTGGGGCATCAAGGTGACGCGCTACGAGATCAAGAACATCACGCCGCCCCAGACGATCCGCGACGCGATGGAGAAGCAGATGCGCGCCGAGCGCGAGAAACGCGCGATGATCGCGGAGTCCGAGGGCGAGCGCCAGTCGAAGATCAACCGCGCCGAGGGCGAGCGCCAGCAGGCGATCGCGCTCTCCGAGGGCGAGCGCGCACGCAAGATCAACGAGGCCGAGGGCAAGGCGAAGGAAATCCTCCTCGTCGCCGAGGCGCAGGCGGCCGGCATCCGCAAGGTGGCCGAGGCGCTCAACGAGAGGGGCGGCATCGAGTCCGTGAACATGCAGCTCGCACAACAGTACCTTGCGCAGTTCGGCAACCTCGCGAAGTCGAACAACACGATGATCATCCCCGCCGACCTCGCGAACGTCGCCGGCGTGATCAAGGCCTGCACGTCCATCGTCAAGAAAGTGGAGGGCTGATCCCATGAAGAGACTGTCAGTTCTGTCCCTGGCGGCGCTCTGCGCCCTGTCGGCGTCCGCCGCCGTGAAGTTCGCCTCGCCGTTCGGCGACGGCATGGTGCTGCAGCGCGGGAAGCCCGTGGCGGTGTGGGGCACGGCGGACGCCGGCGAGAAGGTGGACGTGACGTTCGCGGGGCAGTCCGCCTCGGCCACGGCCGGCGCGGACGGGCGCTGGCTCGTGCGCCTCGCGCCGATGGAGGCGTCCGCGGAGGGACGCGTCCTCAAGGCGAACGGCGCGGAGGTGAAAGACGTGCTCGTGGGCGAGGTATGGCTCTGCTCCGGGCAGAGCAACATGTCGATGCGCATGTGGACCCCCACCAAGGTTTGCCAGCACGGCAACCGCGACAACAACGGCTACCT
>JAFRSR010000217.1 GCA_017427485.1 Kiritimatiellia bacterium | reverse complement strand
GCCACGCCGCGGGCGGTGCGCGAGGAGGTGGAGCGGGCGTTCGAGCAGGCGCAGGCGAACCCGGCTCTCGTGAAGGACCTCGGCGCGCTTCTCCAGAGGCACGGCGTGTTCGACCGCTACCAGGACCGTTTCTTCAAACTCGTCAGGCGAGGCTAGACTCTATGCAAATCAACACGCGCGTGATCGCGATCGCGAACCAGAAGGGCGGCGTCGGCAAGACGACGACCGTCGTGAACCTCGCCGCCGCGCTGTCGCGGATGCACCGCACGGTGCTCGTGATCGACCTGGACCCGCAGGCGAACGCCACCACCGGCCTCGGGCTCCAGCCGCAGGAGGGCGTGTCGCTCTACCCGTGCCTCCTCGGCACGCAGCAGATCGCGGACATGATCCAGCCCACGCCGTACGAGAACCTCAACGTGATTCCCTCGGAGGTGAACCTCTCCGGTTCCGAGATCGACCTCGCGCAGCGTCCCGACCGTCTCCAGGTCGTGCGCAACGTCCTGCAGGCGATCCGCGACGCGAACGTGTTCGACTACATCCTCTTGGACTGTCCGCCGTCCCTCGGCATCCTCATGACCTCCACGCTCGCGGCGGCGGACGGCATCCTCGTGCCGATGCAGGCCGAGTACTACGCCCTCGAGGGCCTCGGCGTGATGCAGAACCTCATCGAGCGCCTGAAGGCGAACGGCGCGAACCCCGCGCTTGAGCTCAACGGCATCCTCATGACGATGTTCGACGCGCGCACGCGTCTCTCCGCCGACGTGGTGGAGGAGGTGCGCGGGCATTTCGGGGACAAGGTGTTCGAGACGATGATCCCGCGCAACGTGCGCACGAGCGAGGCACCGAGCTTCGGCCAGCCGGTCGTGTTCTACGATCCGTCCTGCCGCGGCGCGGAGGCGTACCGCGCGTTCGCGAAGGAGTTCGCGCGCCGCAATCCCACGCGCGTGGCGGCACCGGCGGCGGAAACGGCGCCGGCGCCCGAAGCGGAGGCAGTCCAGGAGGTTGCAAATGACCAAATCGCTTGAAGACTACCTTGAGGAGATCCACGTCCTCATCCTCCAGAAAGGTCGCGCGCGCGTCCGCGACGTGGCCCTGGACCTACACGTGAAGATGCCTTCCGTGGTGAAGGCGATCACGGAGCTGAAGAAGCTCGAGCTCGTGAACCAGGAGCCGTACGGCGACATCGAGCTCACCGTGAAGGGGCGTAAGCTCGCGGCGAACGTCCTCGGGCGCCACAACCTGCTCAAGGCCTTTCTCGTGAAGCTGAACGTGCCGGCGGAGACGGCCGACAAGGACGCCTGCCTCATGGAGCACATCCTCAGCGCGACGACGCTCGACCGCATCCGCGAGTTCGTGGAGGCGGCGGAAAAAGCACCTTCTAAGAAAAAGGAGACGAAATGAACGAAAAGATGACGAAATTCCGGTGGACCATCTGCGTGATGCTGTTCGTGGCGACCACCGTCAACTACCTCGACCGGCAGGTGCTCTCGCTCACCTTCCCGGACTTCATCAAGCCGGAGTTCCACTGGTCGGACGCCGACTACGGCACGATCACCGCCTCCTTCTCGCTCATCTACGCGGTCGCGTGCCTCTTCGCCGGCAAGTTCATCGACTGGATGGGCACGAAGAAGGGCTACCTGTGGTCCATTTTCGTGTGGTCGCTCGGCGCGTGCCTTCACGCCGCGTGCGGCATCGCCACGTGCTGGTTCGTGAAAGACGTCAGTTCCGTTGAAGCGCTCCGCGCCGTCCAGGCCGGCAGCGCCGCGGCGGCCGCGATCGCGGGCGTCTCCGTGTGGCTCTTCCTGGGATGCCGCGCCGTGCTCGCGCTCGGCGAGGCGGGCAACTTCCCGGCCGCCATCAAGGTCACGGCCGAGTACTTCCCGAAGAAGGACCGCGCGTTCGCGACTTCGATCTTCAACTCGGGCGCGTCCGTGGGCGCGCTCGCCGCCCCGCTCACCATCCCGCCGCTCGCGAAGCTCTGCGGCTGGGAGATGGCGTTCATCATCATCGGCGGCGCCGGTTTCATCTGGATGTTCTTCTGGCAGTGGCTCTACACGAAGCCGCAGCAGTCCAAATTCGTGAACGAGGCCGAGCTCAAGTACATCTCGCAGGATGACGATGAAAAGCCCGTGGCGGCTGATGAAAAGGTCGGGGTGGCGGGCGACCCGCCCGCCGCGCTCCCCCCCGCCGACGAGAAGCCCATCTCCTTCTTCAAGTGCTTCACCTACCGCCAGACGTGGAGCTTCATCGTGGGCAAGTTCTTCACGGACGGCGTGTGGTGGTTCTACCTCTTCTGGGCGCCGGCGTACTTCAAGGAGCAGGGCCACGGCCCCGTCACCGGCATGGGCCAGGCGCTCATCTTCACGCTCTACCTCATCGTGACGGTGGTCTCCATCTACGGCTGCAAGCTGCCGACGGTCTTCATCGAGAAGGGCTTCTTCGGCGGCAACCCGTACATGTGCCGCATGCGCGCGATGCTCATCTTCGCGTTCTTCCCGCTCGCCGCGCTCGTCACGCAGCCGCTCGCCGGCATCTCCGTGTGGTTCCCGGCGATCCTCATCGGCCTCGCCGCGGCCGGGCACCAGGCGTGGAGCGCGAACATCTTCTCCACGGTGGGCGACATGTTCCCGAAGTCCACCATCGCCTCCGTCACGGGCATGGGCGCGATGGCGGGCGGCGTGGGCTCCTTCATCATCAACAAGTGCGCCGGCTCGCTCTTCACCTACGCCGAGACGCAGGGACAGGCGTTCTCGTTCCTCGGTTTCGCGGGCAAGCCCGCCGGCTACATGATCGTGTTCTGCTGCTGCGCCGTGGCGTACCTCGTCGCGTGGTGCATCATGAAGACGCTCGTGCCGCGCTACAGCCCGATCAAGGGGTAGTGAATAGGCGATAGTGAATAGCGAATAGCGAATAGAAGGAAGAGGGAAGGTATTGCCATGACGGGCATGTTGGTGAAGGGGTCTTTGCTGTTTCTGTTTTTCGCGGTGATGGTGGTCATCGGCTTCGCCTGCCGGCGGCATGCGAAGAACGTGGACGGTTTCGTGCTGGGCGGCCGGTCAGTCGGCCCCTGGCTCACGGCGTTCGCGTACGGAACCTCCTACTTCTCCGCCGTGGTGTTCGTGGGCTATGCCGGCCAGTTCGGCTGGCGGTACGGCATCTCCGCGACCTGGGCCGGCATCGGCAACGCGCTCATCGGCTCGCTCCTCGCGTGGGCCGTGCTGGGACGCCGCACGCGCATCATGACGCAGCACCTCGATTCCGCCACGATGCCCGACTTCTTCGCCAAGCGCTTCGGGAGCCCGGCCCTGAAGATCATGGCGGCGATCATCATCTTCATCTTCCTCATCCCCTACACGGCGTCGCTCTACAACGGACTCTCGCGCCTTTTCGGGATGGCGTTCTCCATCGACTACGCCTGGTGCATCGTCCTCATGTCGGTCCTCACGGCGATCTACGTGATCGCGGGCGGCTACATGGCGACGGCCGTGAACGACTTCATCCAGGGCATCATCATGCTCGTGGGCCTCGTGGTCGTGATCGGCGCGGTGCTGGCCGCGAAGGGCGGCCTCATCGCCGCGCTGGACGGCCTGGCGCGCATCCCGGGTCCGGCGATGCTCCCCGACGGCGGGCCGACGCCCGGCATCTTCACGTCGTTCCTCGGTCCCGACCCGCTGAACCTCCTCTTCGTCGTGATCCTCACCTCCCTCGGCACGTGGGGCCTTCCGCAGATGGTGCAGAAGTTCTACGCCATCAAGAACGAGGGTTCCATCAAGAAGGGCACCATCATCTCCACGCTCTTCGCGTTCGTGGTGGCGGGCGGCTGCTACTTCCTCGGCGGGTTCGGTCGTCTCTTCTCGAGCGTGCTGGACGTGACGGAGAAGGGCGTGCCGGCCGGCGGCTTCGACGCGATCATCCCGAAAATGCTCGAAGGCCTCTCGCCCCTGCTCATCGCGCTCGTGGTGGTGCTCGTGCTGTCCGCCTCGATGAGCACGCTCTCGTCGCTCGTCATCACGTCGTCCTCCACGTTCACGATCGACTTCCTCAACGGCACTGTCGTGAAGAAGATGGACGAGAAGAAGCAGGTGCTCTGCATCCGCGCGCTGATCGTGGTATTCATCGCCATCTCGGCCGTCCTCGCGCTCGTGCAGTACAAGAGTAGCAGCCCCATCGCCTTCATCGCGCAGATGATGGGCGTCTCGTGGGGCGCGATGGCGGGCGCGTTCCTCGCGCCGTTCCTCTACTCGCTCTATTCGAAGAAGGTGACCGCGGCGTCCTGCTGGGCGTGCTTCATCCTCGCGCCCGCCTTCACGCTCGTGGGCGTGTTCTGCCGCGACGCGATGCCGGGAATCCTCAAGTCGCCGATCAACACGGGCGCGCTCGCCATGCTCGGCGGGCTCGTCGTCGTGCCGATCGTCAACCTCTTCACGCGCAAGCCGCAGAAGGAGCTCGTGGACGGCGCGTTCGCCTGCTACGAGAAGACGACCGTCGTGCAGCAGGCCACCGCCCTCGGCGCAGAGACGCTGAAGTAGCCGGAAGCGCTATTTCTTCTTGGGCTGGGGCGCGGCCTTCTTGGCGGCGGAGACCGGCTGCTTGCGGTGTTGCGCGCAGTAGCGGTAGCCTTCGTCCGGCTTGCGCGTGCAGCGCGTGCCTTCCCACGTCATGGCGCAGCACTGGTCCACGGGCTTGGCGGGCTTCTTGTCGACGGCGTGCAGGGCGCAGTAGTCGGTGTCGCCGACCTTCTTGAGCTTGCAGCGCGTGCCGGCAGCGGTGACGGCCCAGCAATGCCCGTCGTCCTTTTCCTTCGACTGCGCGGAGGGCTTCGCCTGGTGGGCGTGCCCGATGCAGTATTTGCTGCCCTCGGCGGCCTCGCGCTTGCAGCGCGCGCCTTCCAGCGTCGTGCCCGCGCACTGCGCGGCGAATGTCAGGGCGGACGCCAGGCCCGCGGCGAATGCAATCATCAACTTCTTCATTTCAGGTTCCTTTCAGGTGCCCGAAGAGGGGCAAACAGCGCGTATTCTATCACTTCAGACCCTTCCAAAACGCCCTCGCAAAACTTTTTTCACTTTTTTTCAAAAACCCCCTTGCGCGGGGCGGGAGGATTTGGTAAACTACTCATCCGTTCGCCACCCACCAGGGGGCACCCCGGTGGACGCGACTTGATCTTTGAGAATCGACGGTGCTGAAGAACGCCGAACTTGCAGAGGCTCCCGCGGGGAGCCCTCGGAAGGGAGGCGGAACACAAATGGAAGTTTGTGTGGTGCCCGCGCCCCGCGAGGGGCGCGAAAACATGACTCAACAGTTTTTTTCTGAGAGTTTGATTCTGGCTCAGAACGAACGCTGGCAGCGTGGATTAGGCATGCAAGTCGAACGGGATCGGGGAGGCAGCAATGTCGCCCCGTGAGAGTGGCGGAAGGGCGAGGAACACGTGGGCAACCTGTCTCTGAGGTGGGGAAAACCGTTGGAAACGACGGCTAATACCGAATGTAGCGCCCGCTCGCATGAGCGGAGCGCCAAAGGGGGCGAAAGCTCCCCCTCTCCGAGGGGCCCGCGCACCATCAGCTTGTTGGCGGGGTAACGGCCCACCAAGGCTCACGGTTAGCTGGTCTGAGAGGATGGCCAGCCGCACTGGGACTGAGATACTGCACAGACTCCTACGGGAGGCTGCAGTCGAGGATCATTTGCAATGGGCGAAAGCATG
>JAFRSR010000216.1 GCA_017427485.1 Kiritimatiellia bacterium | reverse complement strand
GCCGCGGTGTCAACGTCGAACACCTTGTCGAAGCCGAGCCTCTTGAGAGCCGCGATCATCTTGCCCTCAACGTTGGTGCCGATGGGCATGCCGAAGCACTCGACGCGCTCTACGCGACCGTGCAGATGCCCTCGGGCGTGCCGGTGGCGACCGTCGCCGTGGGCAGTGCCGGCCCCGCGAACGCCGCGCTCCTCGCCGTGCAGATCCTCGGCACGGCGGACGCCGCGCTGCGCGAGAAGTTCCGTGCCCACAAGGAGACGCTCCGCGCCAAGGTCGCCGCCGCGAACGAGAAGATCCATGCGTAGGGCCGCGTTCCTGCTGGCGGCGCTGGCCGCCGCCGGCCTCGTGCGCGCGGAGAGGACGAACTCCTGCCCGCGCTGGATCGCCGTCCTGCCGCTCAACAAGGGCAACGCCGCGTCGATCGCGAAGGACGCCGCCGCGCTGGGCGAGGAGACGTTCGTCGACGGCATCGCCTGGCTCTGCGCGCTGCATCCCGAAGGCACCCCGCCGACGGACAAGGGCGCGATCTACGCCGCGCTCTACCGCGAATCGGCGGAGAGCCTGCGGAAGCTCTCGTCCGTCAAGCAGGGCGTGCTCCTGCAGTCGACCGTCGGCCACGGGGGATGGCCCCCGCCGTCGCCCGCGCCCTTCCAGCTCGCCGTCCCGCCGGACAAGACCTCCAAGACATGGCGTGTGTGTCCGCTCGACCGCGCGTTCCTCGACTACATCGCGCGCACCTGCCAAACGCTCAACGAGCTGAAGCCCGACTTCTTCATGGTGGACGACGACACGCGCCTCGTCTGGTCGCCGACGGCGCCGGGCTGTTTCTGTCCGCTCCACCTCGCGCGGCTCGCGGAGGCGACGGGACGCGCCTGGACGCGCGAGCAGGCCGTCGCGAAGCTGCGGTCCGGCGACGCGGAGTTCGCGCGCGTCTGGGACCGCATCAAGTTCGAGTCGCTCGCGGAGCTCTTCCGGACGATCCGCGCGAACTTCGACGCGCAGATTCCCGGCATCCTCTGCTCGGTTCCCAACGACGCGCACATCCGCCACGGCGCCGAGTACGCGGCGCTCCTCGCCGCCCCGGGGCAGACGCCCGTCATCCGCGGCGGCGGCGCGCCCTACCACAACCACGACGACCTGCACGTCCTAGAGATGCGGTGCGCCTACGCGCAGCAGATGGAGATCACGGGCCACAAGACGATCTACATGCACGAGGCGGACACCTGTCCCCACACGCTCTGGGCGTGTCCGGCCGTGCGCGAGGTGGACCATCTCGCGATGCTCGCGCTGGACGGCGTGAAAAGCGGGAAGATCTGGATCGCGCGCACCGGCAACAACCACGAGAAGCGGAGCTTCGAGGTCTACCGACGCGAGTTCCGCGAACAGCGCGGCATCGTGGAGTGGGCCACGCGCGACGACTTCCGCATGACGGGCGTGGTGCTGCCGATTCCCTGCAGGTCCAAGGGCAACATGTTCTTCCGCTACCTGGGCCAAGTGGGCATTCCGTTCCGGTTCGGCACACCACGCGCGGGCGACGTGGTCGCGCTCGACGGCCCGACGGTCCAGACCATGGACAAACAGGCGATCGACCGGGCGCTCTCCGGTCCCGTGCTGCTTGACGCGGCGGCGGCGCTCTGGCTCGCGGAGCACGGACGCGCCGCCGACCTCGGCGTGGACGTGAAACCATGGAGCGGACCGTCCATCCAGCTGCAGACCTTCGCCGACGGGAAGACGTCCCTCGGCGGTTGCCCGGGCGGCGCGCGGGACCTCTCCGCGCTCCACCCCGGCGCGGAGGCGCTGTCGTGGCTCTTCAACCGCCCGCGCATGGGCGCCGAAGCACGCAAGGTCGCGCCCGGAAGCGTGCTGTTCAAGAACGCGCGCGGCGGCACGGTGCTGACGCTCGCGGGCTCGCTGCCGGCGGCGACGGAGCCGTATTTCCAGGCGCAGTTCTACACCGAGACCTACCGGGACGAACTCATCAAGGCGTTCGCGCGGCTGGCGGGCGGACGCCTCCCCGGCGGCGCGGCCTACTGCGGCGTCGGCTCCGTCACGTGCATCACGGGAACGACGCCGTCGGACGGCGACGTGTTCGTGCTGAACATCCTGGGCGGCGACGAGGATCCCGCGCCCGAGATGGCGTTCGACGCGCCGCCCTCCGCAGTCGAACGGCTCGGCGGCGACGGCGCGTGGCGCGCGGTGTCGGTCGCGCGAACCGACGACGGCACCTACAAGCTCGACACCCTCGTGCAGCCACAACGCGTGGCCGTGTTCCGCATCCGGCGTTAAGCCAGCGCGGCGGCCACGCACGGCGGCACAAGGTCGTCGATGGGTTCGCCCGCCAGCAGGCGGCGTCGAATCTCGGTGGAGGATTCGCGCGTGCGCGGATACGGCACGAACGTGCATTTCCGGCGCAACTGCTCCCAATCCTTCCAGAGATGCAGGCTGGCCACGTTGTCTTCCCCGATGATGTAGAAGAGCGCCGCGCCGGGAAAACGCGCCTCGGCGGCGAGGACCGTGTCGATCGCGTACGAGGGACCCGCGGGCTGGCGGATCTCGAAGTCCCATGCCTCAAAGCGCGCGTCCAGAGCGGCCACTCGCTGCACGAGATCCCAGCGCTGGTCATCCGAAAGCCCGCCCGCCACCGCACCGGTCACCGCCTTGAACGGGTTGACCTTGGCGGGCACGAACAGCAGCCGGTCGAGCGACAGCTCCTCCACGGCCCGCCGGGCGATGCCCAGATGCCCCGCATGGATGGGATTGAAACTCCCGCCGAAAATGCCGACTTTCCGCATGCCGCCGATTATACCACATTCACTTCCCCCGCGCCACCATTCGCATGTGATTGAGGAAACGGCGGAATTGTGGTACACTTTCGCCATGAGCAAAAAAACACTTACCCTTCTCGTGTTCGCGGCCGCTGCGTTCTGCGCCGGCGCGGACGACATCAAGATCCCGGCCGTCTACACCGTTCCGCACGAACTGGACTGCCTCATCAAGGCCGGCCACATCCAAGGCGCCTGCTGTTCGGAAAAGGCGATCTACCTGTCGCACCAGCTCGGCATCTTCAAGATCGGATGGGACGGCAAGCTCATCAAGAGCGTCGAGGCGCCGGCCCACCTCGGCGACTCCGCGTACGCCGACGGCAAGATCTACGGCGCCTTCGTGATCCGGAACAAGGCGATGCGCAAGGACGGCAAGCAGGGACTCGTGCGCGTGTGGGACGAAGACCTGAACGTCCTGCGCGAGGCGTGGTTCGACGAGGCGCTCGACGGCATCGCCGTCATCGGCGACACGGTGTACGTGGGCGTCGACCGGTGGGGACACGGCAAGCACGACGGCTGTTGCATCAAACGACTGACGAAAGACCTGAAAGATCTCGGCAACGTCGACCTCGACCTCGGCTACCAGATCCACTACGGCGTGCAGACGATGGCGACGGACGGCACGGACCTCTTCCTCGGCAACTACGGCGGCACTTCACGCGTGGCCAAGGACCTCAAAGACCCCGTCAAGGTCGTCCTGGGCTGCTCCGAAGGGTTCGGGCTCGTCCCGAAGTCGGTCTCGAAATGCGACACGCCGGTCTTCTTCACGGTCAAGGCCATGGGCGGCAACATGCAGGGATGGCGCAAGGATCCCGTGAACAACCCGCCGCAGATCCGCATCGACTTCTACGCCTACGTCAACGGCGCGTTCACGGACGTCACGGTCCGGAACAACAAGAAATAATGAGACTGCATGACACCTGCAAGGAAAGACAGGATTACAGGATTTGCAGGATTTACAGGATTTTTATTTCACAATCTTGTTAATCCTGATAATCCTGTAATCCTGTCTAAACTCACGAGCGTGTTATGCCGAAAGACAAAATTCTCTTTCTGACGCCGCCGTTCGTGCAGCTCAACACGCCCTACCCGGCCACGACGCAGCTCGTCGGCTGGCTGGCTTCGCTCGGCGTGGCGTCCACACAGCGCGACCTCTCCATCGAAGTCGCTCTGGAAGTCTTGCGTGCCTACGGCGAGCAGCCGCTCACGGACGAGGTGATCAACTTCCTCCAGGGACGCGCGCCCGACGACGCCGAAACGCTCGCAGAACCCGGCTACCTCCCCGAAGGCCCCGCCTTCGACTCCCTCGCCCCCGCCGGCACGGGGTTCACGCGCGCGGACGTGCTCGGCCCCGACCCGCAGAACCGCGCGAAGGTTTTCTGCTCCCTCTACCTCGACGACCTCGCCGCCGCCATCCGCGACGAGATTGACCCCGACTTCGGCTTCTCCCGCTACGCCGAACGCCTCGGCGCGGCCGTGCCCGACTTCGGCGCGCTGCTGCGCCGTCTCCGCCGGCGCAGCCCCATCGACCGTATCCTCGAAGAGCGCGTCGCCCGCGCGCTCCGCGAGACGAAGCCCACGACGGTCGGCGTGACCTGTCCCTTCCCCGGCACGCTCCTCGGCGCGTTCCGCATCGCCCGCACCGTGCGGCGTCTCGCGCCGCACGTGCGCCTCGTCCTCGGCGGCGGCTACGTGAACACGGAACTGCGCACGCTCGACGACCCGCGCGTGAGGCGTTTTTTCGACGTGGTGATGTACGACGAGGGCTACGGCCCGTGGCGCGACCTGCTCGAACTAAAGGCGGAGGTGCCCGCGTTCGTGCGTCCCTCCTACCGCGGACTCGACCTCTCGCAGTACATCGACCTCGCCGAGACGACGAATCCGATGCACCGCCTCTGGAGCGACGGACGCTGGATCAAGCTCCAGCTCGCGCGCGGCTGCTACTGGCACAAGTGCGCGTTCTGCGACGTCACGCTCGACTACATCAAGTGCTTCCAGATGCCCGACGCCGCCACGATCGCGGATGCAATGGAATCGCTCGCCGCTGAAACGGGCGAGCGCGGGTTCCATTTCACGGACGAGGCCATCCCGCCGAAACTCGCCCGCGACCTCTCGCGCGAGCTCATCCGCCGGAAGTTCGCCTGCCGCTGGTGGGGCAACGTGCGCTTCGACGCCTCCTACACGCCCGCCCTCACGCGCCTCATGGCGCGGGCGGGCTGCATCGCCGTGACGGGCGGACTCGAATGCGCGACCGACCGTCTCCTCAAACTGATGAACAAGGGCATCACGCTCGCCTCCGCGCGCGCGGCCCTGCGGGCGTTCGCGGACGCGGGCATCCTCGTGCACGCCTACCTCATGTACGCCTTTCCCACGCAGACCGAGCGCGAGGCGTACGCCGCGCTGCGGTACGTGCGCGACCGCTTCCGCGAAGGCGTGGTGCAGTCCGCGTTCTTCCACCGCTTCGCGCTCACGGTCCATTCGCCGATCGCCCGCGCGCCGGAGAAGTTCGGGATCAAACTGGCAGACGAAGACGCCCACCGCCCAGGCCGAACATTCGCGCGCAACGAAATCCCCTACGACGAACCGCACGCGCCCGACTGGAACCGTCTCGGCCGCGGCCTCAAGCTCGCCCTCTACAACTACATGCTCGGCCTCGGGCTCGACCTGCCCGTCCGTGCGTGGTTCCGCTAAAGGTATTTCTTCGCGGTGTTGCGGGCGACCTTCAGGGCCTGGGCGGCGCGGCTGAGGTTCTGGCCGTACTTGTCGAACACGCGGCGCACGTGCCAGCGGATCACCGCGTCGAGCTCGTCGGGCAACGCGCCGCAGTCGACGACCTGATTGTCCACGAGGCCGGCGTTCATCTCCCGGTGCTCCGCGAGAAGCTGGGCGAAGTTGTCCACGTTCAGCACCGTGGCGCGGTCGAGGAGGTTGAGGAGCTCGCGCACGTTCCCCGGATAGTCGTAGTCCATGAGCGCGGCGATCTGCTCCTCGGTGAGATGGCGGTGGTGGTGACCCAGCCACCAGCCGTCCGCGATGTCGCGGATGTCCTCCTTGTGCTCGCGCAGCGCGGGGATGCGCAGCTGCACCACGTTGAGGCGCTGGTAGAGGTCGGCGCGGAACTTCCCCTCGCGCACGCGCGCGGGCAGATTGCGGTTCGTCGCCGTGATGAGTCGCACGTCGGCGAAATACTCCTCCCTGCCGCCCATGCGCATGAAGCGTCCGCCTTCGAGGACGCGCAGGAGGATGCCCTGCGCGTCGAGCGGCAGCTCGCCGATCTCGTCGAGGAAGAGCGTGCCGCCGTTCGCGAGCTCGAACAGTCCGGGCGACGCGCGGTCGGCGCCGGTGAAGGCGCCCTTCTCGTGTCCAAAGAACCGGCTCTCCAGCAGCGAGGGGTTCACGCTTGCGCAGTTGAACGCGTAGAACGGCTCCTTGCCGCGCGAGGACTTGTTGTGGATCTGCTGGGCGACCGTCTCCTTGCCCGTGCCGCTCTCGCCGAGGATGAGCACGCGCGCGTCGGGGTACTGCGCGATGCGGTTGACGCGATCCTGGAGCGTGCGGATCTGCAGCGACTTGCCCACGAGCTCGCGTCCGCGGTAACGGCGGTAGTGCGCGACGATCCGCCGCACATCCTCGCCCCACGCGGCGGGGAGCACGCCTGCGGCGAGGCTGGTGATCGCCGAGCCGTAGACCTTCTCGTCCTGGTAGTAGCGGTAGAAGAACTGCGCCGCCTCGAACAGCTCGCGGTAGTCCCGCACGGCGGCGGACACGCGCCCGCCCTCCTCGGCGTAGGGCTTGAACGGCTCGACGTCAACGTCGAACGTGCGCCCCACCAGGACGGGCAAGTCCACCGTCTCGTCCACGACAGCCGTCAGGTGCGGCAGGACGTCCCGCCCCTGCGACTCGCTCGCCGCCACGGCGCTGATCCACGTCACCGCCACGCCGCGCCGGCGCAATGCCTTCAGCGCGTCCGCGAGGCGCTCCTCGTCGCCGCCGAGCGCCACGCCGAGGATGTAGATGTTCCGCACGCCCTTCGCCGTCGCCTCCAGCAGCTCGGGGAGGCGCCGCTTGCTGACGCCCGCCACGTCGGCGAGGCCGCCGAGCCCCTTCAGCGCAATCGCCGCCGCGACCGCGTATTCGGTCCAGCCGTAACCTGTCAAAATGAGTTTGTCCATCATCCTTCCTTTCCCTGTCCGGAAGGAATTGTATCAAAATCTGACCACCGAGGTCAAATCATGATGAATCTCAATCAGATCACGGAGTATCTGCGGGATTGGGATCGGGAAGGGAAAGGGCGAGGTAGATGTTGCCGGAGCGGGGGCGGAAGGTGAATCCGCTTGGGGTCGGGGCGACATCTGCGCGACAGCCCATTTCGTAGCGGAAGCCCTGGAACGTGAACGACAGCGTGTCGCCGCGCAGGTTCGTCGTCTGGCGGAACGCGGGCGCGTAGGCCGCGGCCAGCGTGGCGCCTTCCACGCGGATGCCGCGCTCGTCGAAGACGACCTTCACCGTCGAGCCGTCCGCGCGCGTCGCGACGACGGCGAGCGTGTCGCCTGCACCGGCCGCGGCGTCAAGCCGCTTGAAGTCGCCGTCAAAGGACATGACGCCGGAGACGCCGTTCGTCCGGAAGAGGAATTCGTCGATCACCGGCGGCGTGAAGTAGTTTGCCTGCCAGCCCGTGCAGACCTTGTCGAGGAACGGCTCCTCGAACGCGTCGCTCATCTTGTGGATGTCGCGGAAGTAGAGCCGGGTGCCGTCGCGGAAGAGATTCGCGCGGTAGAAACGGCTGTTGTACCAGATGCTGTTGCGGTCGGCGCCGGACCAGTCTTCGAGGGCGACCTGCGTCTGCGGACAGTTCTGCGGATGGTCGGCCTTGAAGCGGCGGGCGGTCTCGCCCATCGTCTCCACCGTGAGGACGCCGGCGTCACGCAAGGCGGCGATGCGTTCGCACTGGTAGGGCAGGCCCTGCTTGATCTTCGCCCAGCCGAAGCTGTTCTCCTGCCCTGTCTGCATGTAGGAGAGGTTGAGCAGGCCGGGCGCGGAGGTGTAGACGCGGAAGTACCAGTCGACGATCGACTTCACGTTGCCGCCGGCCCAGACGGGCTCAAGGGTGGGGCAGCCGCTCTTGAACGGATAGTCGGGGAAGCGTTTCTTCGGGTTCGCGTAGTTGTAGATCGGGTCGGGCGTCAGCATCTTGAAGACCGGCGCCTGCACGGCGTTGGACATGTCGACCGCGGCGGAGAGCATGTTGCGGCGCGAGGGGTAGTAGGCGCCGTTCGAGTAGCCGCCGCGCAGGCCGTAGGCGTCCGTGTTGTCCTGCTCGCGGCAGATGCAGAAGCCGTCCACGCCGTATGTCTTCACCATGTAGTCCATCGACCAGGCGTCAAGCAGCCACGAGCCCACGCTCTTCGGATAGTGTCCGAAATCCGCCTTGAACCGCGCGAAGGCCGCGTCGATGAGCGCCTTCCGCTCGGCGTGCGTGTAGGCCATCAGGAAGCCAGGGTTGATGAACCAATCCCAGTTCCACGAGGGGTCGTGCTTCGGACGCCACGGGAGGCCGGCCGCCTCGTTGAGCGGACGCGACATCTCAAACCACAGGCCGAACTCCGTCAGCGCCGGATCCGACTTCGCAGCCTCCGCGCGCAGCTCCGGGTCGATCAGCGCGTCGTACTGGAAGAGAATCGTGTTCTTGAGCTTGTACTTGCGGTTGAGCGCCACCTCCTCGCGCAGCGCCTCCGCGTACCAGGCGCGCGGCTGGCGGGGATCGAGCGCGCGCACGAAGTTCACGACGTTCATCACGGCGCGCGGCGCCTTTGTGGACGGGCGCTCAGCGGCCACGCACGCGCCATTCGAAACCAGCGTTGCGAGAGAGGCGACTCCCGCCATCAAGAACATTCGCATTGTACTCATCTCCTATCATTGTTTGGGCATTTTGGGGAAGCGCGTAATCGTGAAGTTCTTCGCGCCGACGACCGGGAACTGCCCGTCGCCCCACGGCTGGTGCCACACGAGCGAGCCGCGCAGGCGGTTCTCGGGATCCTGCACGCCCGTCACGAGTTGCGACACCTTCGGCAGCAGGCCGCGCCCGCTCTCGAAGTTCACCGAGCCGACGATCACGTTGCACGGCGCACGGGTGTGTCCGAAGAGGTTCGTCGTGGTGGTGGAGAGGATCACGCGGTTGTGCTGCGCCACCACGTGGTTGATGACGGAGAGGTGCGTGGCGTCGTGGAACACGATCCCCTCCTCGCAGTTGTGGACGTAGAGATAGTCGGCCACGACGTGCTCGCCGAGCACGAGTCCGTAGCGGAATCCCTGCACGGCCACGTTGTTCAGCACCTGGTTGTCGTTCTGGTCGCCGGACATCATCAGCCCCACGGTGTGGCAGGGGTTCGGCTGGAGCGATTTCTTGAGGATCGTGTCGCCCACGTTGTCGTCAAGGCAGAACTGCGAGTCGCGCACGATCGCGCGGGAGCTGTTCTGCAGGTTCACGCATCCGCCCTTCGGGTACATCGTCTCCTTGTCGAGGTGCGCGCGGAATTCAAGGTTCGCGATGGACACCTGCGCAATCGAGAACTTGCCCTTGCAGGAATTTCCCTGCACCGTCGAGAGGATCGTCCACGGGCGGGCCGTCGGGTCACGCTCCTCGGGCGGCGTCCAGTCCGAGAAGATGCAGGTGTTCGGCATCCTCATCTCCCCGAAGCGCGTCGGCCTGAAGTTGGACTTCACGGACTCCGGCGGACGCACCTGGTAGGAGTAGAGCAGCTTGCACGGCATCTCGCCCTCAAACGCGATGTTAAGCCCCGGGACGGGCGGGATGACGAGCTGGCCGCGGCAGGGCTTCCCCTCAACGAACTCCCGCCCCGGTCCCGCGATGCGGTAGCCCTTCGGGGAGTAGGGGACGACGATCTTGCCCGCGCCCTGCGCGGCCACCGCGTCGATGGCCGCCTGGAACGCGGCCGTGTCGTCCGTCACGCCGTCGCCCTTCGCGCCGAAATCGCGCACGT
>JAFRSR010000215.1 GCA_017427485.1 Kiritimatiellia bacterium | reverse complement strand
GAGCGGCGTGACGGTGACGGGCGGCTCGGGCGGCAACGCGGCCGATCCGGAGAGCGACCCCGGCGCAGGTGCGGTGAGCGGCCTGACGGGCGACGACACCCCCGCACCCGGCGGCGAACCCGCTCCCGCGCAGCTCTCCGGCCAGGTGCGTATCACGGTGTGGCAGCCTCTGGGCGAGGGGAGCTGGCGGCTCGTCTTCACGGTGCCGGAAAGCGCCCTGAAGGGTCGTGCCGCGAATCTTGTTCCAAACAAGTCTTTCTCGTTACGGGGTGCTGGGACGTTGGCGGCTTGTCTAGGCGGCACGGCGAGCAACTGCAACTTCCTGCCGTTCACCATTGACGAAACCGCAACGTCCGGAGGGCAGGTGTCGTTGACGCTGACGGTTGCCGCTCAGGCGTATGGCGATTCCCCCTGCCTGTTCGTCAGGGTCGTTGATCCGCACGAAACGCATTGATGTGCATGTTTCCACGCTTGTCTCCAGTCACCGGAAATGGTAGACTGGGGACATGAACAACAAACGACTCTTTGTCGCGGCGGTTTTGGCCGCCGTCTGGTGCGCGGGCGCGGACGACTGCGCGCTACGCCGGAAGTACATCGGTCACGGCTGGGATCTGCTGGCCGTCACGCCCGAGGAGGTGCTCGCACATGCGGACGAGTTCGACCGCACGGGCCTTGACGGCGTGACGATCATGCCCCGGGTCACCGAGCCGGACGGGCGCGTCGGGCCGCGCCTCGCACCGATGGCCAGCAAGGTGTGGACGCGCGACGAGCTGAAGGGGATGATTCCCGTCTTCCGCGAGATCGTGCGCCATCGCGGACTCCGCGAGAGCTTCCTCTTCGCGATGTGGGCGCCGCCCAAGCGCCTCGCCTGGACGAACGACGCTGCGTGGGCGTCCTTCGCCGCGAACATGGGCACGATGGCCTGGCTCGCGAAGGAAGGCGGTCTGCGCGGCCTGCTCGTGGATCCCGAGGACTATCCGCGCGCCCGGCAGTACCGTCGCCTGACGAGCGACCCGCCCTATGACGAGACCGCGCGTCTCGCGCGCGCCCGCGGCGCGCAGGTGGGCGCGGCGATGTTCCGCGAGTTCCCCGACATGGCGCTGCTGTCGTTCTGGTGGCTCTCGGTGCGCCCGAACTACTTCGTCTCGGACACGCCGTGCGCCGACGTACGCGCGCAGGGCGACCTTTGGCCCGCGTTCATCAACGGCCTGCTGGACGCGCTGCCGCCGGGGGCGCGTTTCGTGGACGGCAACGAGCACGCCTACCGCTACGAGGCGGAGCGCGGCGACTTCTTCAAGTCCGCCACGTTCCAGCGTGCCCGCGCGCTGTCGCTCATCGCCCCGGAGAACCGCGCGAAGTACCGCGCGCAGGTGCGTGCCGGGTTCGGCCTCTACCTCGACTGCTACATCAACCCCACGAACTCGCCTTGGTACTTCGGGCCCGTGGACGGGTCGCGCACGCGGCATTTCGAGCTCAACCTCGAACAGGCCACGCAGGCGGCGGACGAGTACATCTGGATTTACGGCGAGAAACGCGGGTGGGTGTCGTGGAGCAAGGCCGACACGAGGCGCGTGGCACGCTTCACCAAGGAGGGCACGTGGGACGCGTGCATTCCGGGACTCTACGACGTGATGGGCCGCCTCAAGGATCCGGCGGGCTGGCTTGCGGAGAACATGGATCGCCTCCTCGCGTCGTCCGACCGCGTCAACCGCGCCGCGGAGAAGTACGGCGTCTGGCAGGACGACCGTCTCAACAAGGGGAAGTTCGCGGTCGACCGCACGTGCGGCGACGGGGACTCCGAGTCGTTGCGGATCGACGGGACGGGGAATGGCTGCTACACGTTCCAAGTTGATGGCGTGACGACGGGCGAGGTGTATGCCGTCGAGGTGTCCGTGCGCGGCGAGAACGTGTCCGTCTCCGCGTCCTGGCAGCTGAAGGGGCGCTGGCAGTGGGGCATCCCCAGCGTCGGCGTGCCGATCCCCGAAGGGAAGGCGGACGCCTGGCGGCGGGCGCGCGGCCTCGTGCGCGTGCCGGCCGGAGCGGACCGGTTCGTCGTGCTGCTCAGCGCGCGTCTGGAGCCGGGCGCAAGCGCCTGGTTCGACAATCTCCGCGTCTACTGTATCAAAAGGGTCAGACCCTTTTGATACAGTAGATCGTATTTGGTGGTTTACCGGCTGCCGCGGAAGAAGATCGCCTCGGCCACGGGATTGAAACTCTGCCGGTGTTCGGGGCAGGGACCGAGGCGGGTGAGCGCCTCCATGTGCGCGGCGGTGGGGTAGCCCTTGTGGACGGCGAAACCGTAGCCGGGGTATTTCGTCTCCATTTCGCGGCAGTAGGCGTCGCGGGAGGTCTTTGCGAGGATGGATGCCGCCGCGATGAAGAGGGATTTCGCGTCGCCTTTCACCACGTTCTGCGAGGGGAAGGGCAGGGTGGGTACGGGAAGGCCGTCCACGAGGATGCGGTAGTGGTTCGTGGTTCGTGGTTCGCGGTTCGTGTTTTGTGGCTCGTGGCTTGCACCCTTCGAACCACGAACCACGAACCACGAATCACGAACCACGAGCTTTTCTGCGAGTGCGAGGGCGGCGCGCCGCATGGCGAGGTGGGTGGCGCGGAGGATGTTCAGCTGGTCGATTTCGAGGGCGGAGGCGGAGGCGACGGCCCATGTGCAGGAGGGCGTGGACTTGATGACGTCCGCGAGTGCGTCGCGTTTCCTCTCCGAGAGCTTCTTCGAGTCGTTGATGGCCGCCCACGGGCCGTTCAGCAAAGCGGTTGCCGTATCCAGCGGCACGGAGACGGCGGCGGTGAAGACGGGGCCCGCGAGGGGGCCCCGTCCCGCCTCGTCGATGCCCATCACGGTGGAGCCGGGCGGGAAGGCGCGTTCGAAGTCGAGGGAGACGGCGTTCATTTCTTCGGCTCGGGGAGGAGTTTCGCCGGAAGGGAGATGATTTTCTTTGGCAGGGAGATGATGTCGCCCGACTTGATGATGTTCTGCTCGTAGGTCCAGGAGGGGTTGTCGATCGTCCCCTTGAGGTGGAAGCCGAAGATCATGGCGAACGTTCCTCGGATAGGTGACGTGGCGATCTGCACGAGACGGCTCTTGTTGTCCTTCAGCGTGATGTCGCCGTCGAAGGAGAGCCTGTCCTTCGGGATGTTGTACGTCCCTTTCGCGTTGATGGCGAGCACGTCTCCCTTGACGACGGCGTTGGTGGCATAGAGCGTGCCGTTCGTGATCGTGAAGCCGAGGGAGGCGTCCGAGAGGTTGACGAGCGAGTTGATGCCGAGTACGTGGTGCTCGGCGAGGGAGCTGGTGAAGACGGAGAAGAGACGCATCTGCGCGAGGTGTCCCTTGGCGCAGGAGACGAAGCCCTCGCCCCCGAGCCGGCGGACGAGGTTGGTCGAGAGCGGGCCGTTGAGCGAGACCGTCCCCTTGATCTTGCCGGTCTTGTCTCCCCTGTCGAACTTGAAGATGTCCGCGAGGTCGGACAGGGAGATGTCCTTGCCGTTCATGTCCACGCGGAACGTGGCGTCGTCCTGTCGGAATCCCGGGAGGGATATCGTTCCGCCGCCGGAGATGCTGCCTCCGTTCTCGGCGGTCGCGTGCACGTCGGTGAACGACATGTCCGTTCCGCGCAGGCCGAAATTGGCCTCGGCGTTGCGCAGGGGGATGGAGAAGAGCGTGCCGCGGGCGAACTTGAGCGTGCCGGAAAGATCGTTCGCGCCGGCGTGGGCGGGATCGACGGCGAGGCGCCCCCTGAGGGTGATGTCGGGGGGCGTGGCGGGCACAAGGCAGTCGAGCGTGCCGTCGTTCATCACGTCCGCCACGGCGAGGGCGTTGGAAAGGGACGTGTTGGATTTCACGTCGAAGTCCACGTAGCCCACGTCGTTCGTATTTTCGTAGATGATCGTACCGGACATGCGGCGGCCGTCCGCGAGGTTGGCGACGAGCGGCCCCACGGTGATGCGGGCGTTCTGGTAGGTGTCGCGCACGAACACGCGGATGTCCACGGGGCCGCAGGCATTTTCAAGGGGCACGCGGTTGTAGAAACCTCCTTCCGGCGCGAGGTCGAGGTGGATGTGGAGGTCGTTGTTGCGGAGGTTGACGTCAAACGCGCAGGCGGCGTCGACGGGCTTCTCCACCTGCGTGAAGGCGTCGATGAAGGCGTAGGAGTTCGTTATTTCCAGCGCGACGAGCATCGGGCGGATGTGGTGCTGGCGGGCGAGGCCGTGGACTTCGCCCTCGACGCGCTGCGTCTCGAGGTTGAACTCAAACGTGCCGTCAAGCGACTGGGGCGTGTCGGCGTCTGGCCAGTCCAGGTGAATTCCACCCGCGCGGATGCCGCCGGGCGTGACGGAGACGGATTCCGCGACGACCTTTCTCGGCGTGACGCCGAGAATTTCGGGGTGAAGAAGCGTGAGGCGGAAGGGCTGGAGCGTGGGCAGGTCGAGCTCAAGTGGTTCGTCTTTCTCCTGGAAGTCGGGACGGCCGGGGAACTCGACGGAATCGGGGATGTAGTAGCCATCCGGCAGACGCGGGTACTGGAGGCCAGTGATCGAGACGGATTTGACCAGCGTGCGCTGCGACCACGGAATGCGGCGCAGGTTGAGCGCGAAATCCACGCAGGTTGCGGAGATGACCGGTCTCGACGCCGGCTTCCGGCGGTCGAAGAGGCGGGGGTTGTTGATCTTCAGCCCGCGCGAGAAACGGAAGGATGCGGAGTCCGCCCGCATGAGGTAGTTGGCGTTTGACAGAGAAGCGGTGATTCGCCGCAGTAGAAAGTCGGGAACCGGCTGTTCGAAAAGGAGAAGTGCGGAAAGAAAGAGAATGAAAAGGCCAAGGAGACAGAAAAGCGTGTATTTGATGATCTTGCCGAACGTTCGCATGGCACACCGGACTCCTAAAACGGATTGGCAGCCCCTAGGAGAGTCGAACTCCTCTTCTCAGGATGAGAACCTGATGTCCTAGCCGATAGACGAAGGGGCCAGCCTGGTGCACCCGGTGGGATTTGAACCCACACACCTTGCGGCACTAGAACCTGAATCTAGCGTGTATGCCAATTTCACCACGGGTGCGTGACAGGCGAATAGTATGCCAAAATCCCTCGCCCCCGTCAAGGGGGCAAATCGTGAATTCGTGATGTTCGCGATTCGTCAGTATTCGTTCACCTTGAAACTGGGGTGTTTTGCCTGTCGGGCCGAGTTGACGGCTGCGATTTCCTGGGGCGGGAACGCACCCTTCTTCACGGTGAGCGAGGTAAGGCTCGGCGCGGCGCCGAACGGAAGGATTGAGGCCACGCCCGTGGTCTTGCTCATGCGCAGGGTCTTCAGCTTGGGCAGCGTGGCAAGAACTTCCGCGTGCGACACGGCGGAACCGCCGATGTCGACTTTCTCCAGCGCCGCCGCTCCGGCGAGCGGGGCAAGGTCGAGCGGGTTCGTCGCGCTTGTCAGGTCGACGGACTGCAGCTGCGGCAGGCGGGCGAGCGCCTCCAGCCCCGTGAACTCGCAGCTGGGCAGCTCCACGGTCGTCAGCTTCGGACACGACGCGAGGAACGAGATGTCGCCGAGGGGGCGCTTGTGGAGCCCCTTCGTGCTGATGTCCCAGGCGCGGAAGAACGTGAGGTTCTTCGCCGTCGCCACCGGGGAGAAGTCTGTGATCGGCTCCGCGAAGACGTGTAGCTCCTCTATCTGGGGCACGTTCGCCACCCACGCGAGCGAGGTCATCTTCGTGAGTCCGCCGTGGAACACCTTCACCTGCTTGAGGTTGCCGAGCGACTGGTAGCCCGCCTCGCTCGTCTTCACGGCGTAGAACCAGATTTCGTTGAGCTTGGGCATGGACGCAAGGGGCGAGAAGTCCGCGAGGCTCGCGCCGTAGAAGCTGATGTACGTCACGTTCGGCAGCGAGCCGACGGGCGTGAGGTCGGCGATCGCGGAATAGGAAAAGTCGAGCTTCTCAAGCATGGTGAGCGACGCGAGGGACGTGAGGTCCGGCAGCGACATGTTCTTGAGCGCGAGCCGCGTCAGGTTCTTCATGGGCGCGAGCGCGGAGAGGGATGTGACCTCCGACTCGTCCACGACCACCTCGCGTGATTCCGGGAACGCGGCGAGCGCGGCCACGAACGTGGCGTCGTCCACCTTGCTGAACATGAGCGTCAGCCTTTCGGGTCTGCCTTTCTCGGCGGCGAACTCCGTGCGGGCGGCCGCAACCATCTCGGACGTCGCCGGCGCCTTGAACTCGATGCGCCACGCCGAGACCTTTGGCGCGGCCGCCGGCGGAATCTCCACCTTCTTGACCGACAGGTCCGTCAGCGGCGGCGTGGTCGCCGCGGCAGGCGCGGCGGGCT
>JAFRSR010000214.1 GCA_017427485.1 Kiritimatiellia bacterium | reverse complement strand
TCATTCCTTTGTAGGATTGGGCTTCTGCGCGTCGGTCGCCCTCCGCGCAGCCAATCTTCCTATCGGCATGTCGTTTTCTTTGCCGTACAGATTCCTTTCATTCTGTTAGTTCTGCCGAGCTTCGCTTGGCGCACCATTTTTGTCTCCTTTTTTTGTTTCAGATTTCTGTGCTCTCGATCTGCCTGTACTCATCCAATTTTGTGGACGATTGCGGTACGGCGATGCCAAGCTCTTTGAGCTTCGTCTTCGCACCGACGTGGCCTTGGGCGGCGGCGCGGGTGAGAAGGGAAATGGCGCGACGGCCCGCGCCCGGCTCGCGCGAGGCCGGATGGTGGGGACTGAGATAGAGCTGCGCGAGGTTGTACTGCGCGTCGGCGTAGTCCTGCTTGGCGGACTCGTTCAGCCATTTCATCGACAGTCGAACAGATTCCTTGTCGAAGAACTTGGCGTAGTAGATACCGAGGTTGTATTGCGCCTGCGCGTGGTTCTGCGCCGCCGCCTTGTTGAGCCATTCAACGGCCTTGTCTTCGTCGCAGTCGACGCCGATTCCGTTCATGTAGAAAAGCCCCATCTGACATTGAGCGGGGGCGTGGCCAGCATCCGCCGCCTTGCGCGTCCACTTCACCGCCTCTTTCACGTTCTTCGCTACACTGCGTCCGTCGCGTAACATCTCCGCATAGCGGAACTGCGCGACGGCATCGCCCTTCTCGGCCGAAGTCTTGGCGCGTTCCGCCGCCACAGCGGTTGCATTCCCGTCACCGACAACAGAAGCCCACGACGCGTTTGCGCACAACGCAAGAACGGTCGCCAGTAAAGTTACTGTCCTTTTGTCCATACCTCATCACTCAGTTAGAGTTACGACAGTCTTCCTGGGAGCTTGCGCCCCGTTCCAGACATCGGCGGGGGCGGAAAACGGAAACCTCCTCCGATGCATCGCAAGAGGCGCCTGAGAGAGCCCGTAAAGATACACCGAAGGAGGTGAAACTGCACGAGGGCAGTTACCCTTCTGTGCGTCTTTACAAGCGAAGTTCTCAGGCTTTCTTGCGACGCGTCCCATGGCCGCAGGGGCGGCGGTCGCGGGGCGACCGCCCTACCGTTCGGTCACGCGGGACGCGTGACCCTACCAGAGGTCGCGACAAGTGCGACCATCCCTGCGCGGGAAATCTGTTTGCCTCGGCGATCCGGGACTCGCCCCTTTTCGCGTTGGCGAAAATAGTATACCAAAAATCAGGTCTGCGGACGGGACGATTTGATAAAAATCAAGGCCTGATTCTCACCTAACCTCTCGCCCGCAGGCCCGCCCGGGCTCTCTCAGCCGGACGCTCCTTATGAGCACACTGATATACGAGCGAAGGCGAAGAATCTGACAACGCCCAACAGGAAAAATCGAAAACTGTTTCCACTCGATGTAGCGCCCCCCACCACCCACCATTTCGGTAGGGTCGGCGTTCCACCGCCGACCGCCAGCTACGGACGGCGATGGAACGCCGTCCCTACCTGATTTTGCAAATGCCTCACGCGATATCGGGAGTGTCCATCTCGGCGAGGACCGACGCGACTGTTTCGCGCAGCTTCATGGTAAGGCGCTTGCGGATCTGGTAGAGGTTGTCGCTTGAAATGCCGTAGAGTCGCATGACGGTCTCGGTATCTTGCCCTTCCACGGTGCTTGCGACAAACGCCGCGTAGTGTTCCGGCCGCACGTCCGGCTTGATGCGGTGGAGCGCCTCCTCCAGCGCGGCCGCCTGCCATTCACGTTCCTCGAAGGCAGCATCGCATGCGGCGGTGGTTGACTTCGCCTCTTCCTCAAACGACGCCATCAGTTCCATGTTGCGCTTCCCCGCCTTGAGCCGGTCCGTGACGCGCCAATGGACGAGTCCCGCGAGATACGATCTGAACTTGCCCTTCGCGCGGTCGTACTGGAACGTCGGGAGATTCCGCGCGAGATCAGTAAAGACAACCTGCACGATGTCGTCGGCATCCACGTCGTTGAGCCCCTTCGAGCGCGCGATGGAAAAGATGAATCCGGCATAGAGGTCGAAGAGCCTCTGCCACGCCGCCTCGTTTTCGGTGTTTGCGACCGCCCTCAGCACGCTGGAACGCGTCGATTCGTTGTTGAAATGCCTGTAGGTCATTGGATATTGTTCTCCACCTTATTCATCATGCAATGCCCCTAGCACGTCTTCAAGGGACATTCCCTTAAATTGAACATTCTTGTTCTCCGTTTTGAACCTTTCATACATAGCATCCAGTTCTTTTTCAAGGGGTTTTACCTCGGTATTATGAAATCTGACTTTTTCATTGTATATCTTCTTCGCCTGCTCGTATTCTTCAGTGACGTGAATTCCCTTCCTCCTTTTTTCCTCATCGGCCTTGCGGATATCGACGATCACGCGATGGAAAGCCTCCTCTTTTTCGACAAGTGTGTTCAATTTATCGATGCGCTCCCGAAACACAGCCGCCTTAGCTGCGTCAATCACCGCAATTGTTGCAATGTTATGCCTATAAGTTTTTATCCGGTTTCTAGTCAAACCAGTACCTTTTCGGAGAAACCAGTCCCACATGGTCTCCTGTTCAGCCCTCTTGAGTGTATTCTCTGTATCGGTCTTGAACTGCCGCAACGAGTGGAGTTCGGACACCAGGTTAGTTTCATTCCCAGTCAAAAGGGCGTGTGCCTCAATTTGACCGGTGATCTCCTTTGCCTGCCGAGTCATCTCCTGCGCCCTCTGATCTATCACCCTTCGTTGACTGGCTATTTCATCGCGCTGGCGCTCAATCTCACCGATCTTGTCATTGATTTCTTTGCTCTGACTCTTTATTGTCTCTTGCTGACGCGCAATTTCATTACGCTGACGAGTTATTTCGTCTAGCTTGTCGCCGATTTCCTTGCTCTGGCTACTGATCTTCTCTTGTTGGCAGGCAATCTCTTCGCGATAGCTGGATATTTCCTTGCTCTGCCTGTCAATTTGCTTTTGATGGGCAGACATTTCCGTGTTCTGGCGGTCAATCTGCTCACGCAGGGCTGTCATATTCCTGTTCTGCCGATCAATCTGCTCGCGCTGGGCGGACATTTCCGTGTTCTGCCGATCTACACGCTCATGCTGGGCGGACATTTCTTTTCTTTGTCTGGCGATTTCCTTCTTTTGTGCGGCTACCTCGGTGCGCATTCTTTCGTTGTTTAAGACAACCATACCGACAAAAACAACGATTCCGATAGACGCCGCAATGATTGTCGTCTTCGCCTTACGCGAACCTAGCTTAGACGTCACCGCCATCTTGAACCGAAGTGCTTTGAGTTCCTTGAGGAACGCCTTGGCGGACTGGTATCGCCGTGACGGCGTGGGATCGGTTGCCTTGTTGAGGATGCGCCACCATGCAGGAAAGAGAGGTGCGCCGGTATCGGCCTCCAGCGCGGGCCCCTTGTCAAGGTCTTCCAATTTCCTGCCGAAGCTCGCGGCCTTCAACGTAAGGCCAAGGCTGTAGATGTCGCTGGCGGCCTCGATGAACTTCTCCGGCGGAACGTAACCCGGCGTCCCGACAAGCGACGCCGCCTCCGACTCGTCAACGAGGAGCCCCGGATCGGCCAAGACGGGCCGCCCCTTGACGTAGAGCACGTTTGCTGGCTTGATGTCGCGATGCAGGAGGTGGTGGCGCTGAAGCGCGGCGAGACCTCTCGCAAGCGCAATGCCGAGTTTTACGCACTCGCCCAGAGGCAGGGCCTTCTCTCCGTCAATGACGCTTGCGAGCGTCTTCGGGCGATATACGCCGGATGCGGCGGCGAAGGGGCTCGCCGCCCTACCGGGGGATGCCGCGCCATCGCTGGCAAACTCGTCGTCCGCGAGGTCCATCACCGTATAGAAGCCCCATTCCGTCTCCTCGAGTTCCCTCATGCGGACAAGCCCCTCCTGCGGAGGAATCGCCCTGTAGAGCTTCGCCCCGCGCAACTCGCGCGCGTAGCGCTCGTCACCGACGACATCGCGGCGACCAACCTTCACCGCCGCACGTTCTCCGCCCGAACCGATGGCAAGATAGACCACGCCGTACGCGCCCTGACCGATCTCCCGCTCAAGCCGCCAGTCGCCACACTGCTGCTCCAACATCTCTTCACTCATCTCGCTAGCCCATTCTTCTATAGAGAACGATTAATTTACCTAGGCGACTGTCACGAGCATCTTGGCCGCGCGGCGGCGAACCGTATCGAGCGTAGTATCGCATTGAGATGGAAGAGACAGCGTTTCGCACGATTGCTTGGTTATCGTATTGCAAAATTCCCGCACCCGTGAACGGAGGGCCGCAGGGCTGATGCCGATTTCCTCGGCGAACTTCCGCCAATGCCCTGTGAGTATCGAGTTGATGGAATCGCTTCCTCCAATCTTCATGGCGGGCATCGCGGACAGAGCGGGCCAGCAGACTGTTGAAACGAGATCATAGCCCGGCGCGAGCCGTCGTTCGGCACCGTCATACAACATGGAATAATTCTTGCCATGCGCATCAGCGTTTCCGATGATGGCATTGAACACCGCAAGATCGACGAAAGACAACACGTCCTTTGCTGGATGCGTCGACCAGCCGCTTTTTATGAGCCGCACGACATCCCGCGCCAGCGGCCCCCCTTCCGACTGGTACTTCTGCTCCGGTGGACGTCCAAGTGCCTGACAAAAGTCCTCCTGGTGTATTCGCCTCGTTGTACCAGTCGCCGTGTCGATTTCCCGGTCGTAACGTGTCACAAGGAGACACGGAATCTCGTCAACCTCAACAATCCGCGTCTCTGCCACAGGCACGCCAAGCGCCTTTGCCAACGTCATGCAGCAATGTTCGTTGTGGACAATTCCCTTGAACCATTGTGAAAGTTCCGGCTTGAGGATATGCGTACTGGGCGTTCCGTTCTCCGGCAGAAAGAATCGTCCGTCCTTGAACACCAGAGGCAACTTGCTCTGCGCTCCGGCAAGCGACAGTCGCAATCCCTTCTCACCAGCCATCATCGGGCGATACGGCAGCGTCTTTATAATCTCGGATAATCGCTTCTCATCACACGGCACAAGTGTTTCTACCCCAAAACTTGGTGTCGCGCCATGTGGCAATATTGTCAAAGCGCCAGCACACTCACCGCCGATCGCCTCCAGCATAGAGAAATCATCGCTAGCAGGCAATCCAAGATACGAGGCAATCCGTTCCCGCTGAGACTCCTCTGGCAACAATCCGGCAAAGAACGGTCTGAGCTGTCGCCTGCCGTAAGCATCTGAGCGAAGCGGAAGAGAATGCGATATCGGCACGGCATCTGACGATGCAAGGTAATCAGAGTCATACGAGAAGCATTCGGTCTCGTCAGAAAGGAAATTGTACTGACCGACTAACCGTCGCCCCCAGAATACGTCAAGCTGTCGCTTGGGTTTTGCTTCCATGTAATTACCTCTGATCCACGCTTACTTTGAGACCGAGCATCTGAATGACATTAAGAACCTTGCCTATCTGACAAGTCTCCTTGCCCGCCTCCAAATCGACGATAAAGCGTACACCCGTACCACAGACCATCGCTAGCTGCGGTTGAGTCAAGTCCTGCTCTTTGCGAGACTTTCTTACTGTTTCTCCAATCTCTTTTACCGTCATAGACCTTCTCCAATTTACCGAGCGGTATTTTATCACATCTGAACTTCCCCCTGCAACCATAAATTTACCGAACGGCAAACTTTTGGCCTGTCATGCATTTAGGAGCCCACATGATTACCGTTCGGTAAATTTGCTTTTGTAATCAATCTGCCTGCCGCGGCGATCCGGGGCACGCCCATTTTCGCGTTGGTCCGCCCGGGCTCTCGCCGCCGGGTGTCTGCCGAGTGGACCTGTCTCGTCACCTTTATTTTATCCAGAATAAACTAATTATTCTATCGGTACGAAAATATGATATAAAGGTGCGCAAAAACCGAGGAAGCGCCCTACCAGGTTTTGCTGCTGCCTACCATACTTCGCAGAAGAAACGGACGGCGATGGAACGCCGTCCCTACCGGCGTAACCGCCTTGGAGAAGCGACAGGAGTGTCGCTTCCCCGATGTGAGAGGTCAAAACGACAGTTCTTCCGGATGGATCTTGCCGTCTTTGGCGAGCATCTTGACGAGCGCGGAGCCGACGATGAAGCCATCGGCGACTTCGCCGATCATCTTCACCTGCTCCTTCGTGGAAATGCCGAAGCCGGCGGCGATGGGCGTTTTCACGGCGGCGCGGATGGCGGCGAGGCGCTCCTTCAGCTCCGGCGGCAGCTCCGTGCGCGCGCCCGTGGTGCCCTTCACGGTGATCACGTAGAGGAAGCTGTCCTCCAGTCCCTTCGCCGCCTCGATGGTGCGCTCAATGGACGTGGTGGGCGCGATGAGCGGCACGAAGGTGAGTCCGTGCGGACGCAACACGTCGAGCAGTTCGTCGCGTTCCTCGAGGGGGAGGTCCACGGAGAGCACGGCGTCCACGCCCGCCGCCTCGGCGTCGGCCGCGAACTTCTCGAGTCCGTAGCTGTAGATCACATTGTAGTAGCTGAACACAACGAGCGGGGCGTCGGGGTGTTTCGCGCGGAGGCGTCCCGCGAGCGCGAGGATGTCCGCGAGCGTGACGCCCTGTTCAAGCGCGGCGTAGGCGGCCGTGCGAATCACCGCGCCGTCGGCGACGGGATCCGAGAACGGCACGCCGAGCTCAATGATGTCGGCGCCGTTCGCGAGCAGCGTGTCGGCGGCCTCCTCGCTCGCGGCGAGGTTCGGATAGCCCATCGTGAGGTAGGCGATGAACGCCGGGCGGCCCGCCGCCCGCGTCCTCTCAAAGCATTTCTGGATTCGATTCATTTCAATTCTCCTTAACTTTTTTAACCACAGAATACACGGAATACACGGAAGATTTTTTCTCCTTGTTTTTAGCATTCTGTGTATTCCGTGTATTCTGTGGTTTTAACTTCTCCTTAAAAGCAGGTAATCGTTTTTAACCACGGAATACACGGAAGATTTTTTCTCCTTGTTTTTAGCATTCTGTGTATTCCGTGTATTCCGTGGTTTTACTTCTCCTTAAAAGCAGGTCATCTTTTTTAACCACGGAATACACTGAACACACGGAAGATTTTGATCTCCTTGCTTTTAGCATTCTGTGTATTCCGTGTATTCCGTGGTTTAAACTTCTCCTTAGTGAGCTTGGCGTGATTTCCAGGCGAGGACGTTGTCCATGTCCTTGTCGCCGCGGCCGGAGAGGTTGACGAGCAAGATTGCCTCCTTCGGGAGCGTCGGCGCGCGCTTGATCGCCTCGGCGAGGGCGTGACTCGACTCGAGCGCGGGGATGATGCCCTCGAAGCGGCAGAGCGCGTCGAAGGCGGCGATCGCCTCGTCGTCGTTGATCGGCACGTACTCGGCGCGGCCGGTGTCCGCGAGATACGCGTGCTCGGGCCCCACGCCGGGGTAGTCGAGGCCGGCGGAGACGGAATACGTGTCGAGGATCTGCCCGCTGTCGGTCTGGAGCAGGTAGGTCTTCGACCCGTGCAGCACGCCCACGCGCCCGCCGCAGATCGACGCGGCGTGCTCGCCCGTGGCGATGCCCTTCCCGCCCGCCTCCACGCCCACGAGCTTCACGCCCGGGTCGTCGATGAAGCCGGCGAAGAGTCCCATCGCGTTCGACCCGCCGCCCACGCAGGCGATCGCCTGGTCGGGGAGCTTGCCGTACTTCTCGAGCATCTGCCGACGCGCCTCCACGCCGATCACGCTCTGAAAGTCGCGCACCATCGTGGGATACGGATGCGGACCCGCCACCGTGCCGATCACGTAGAACGTGTCGTCGCAGTTCGTGATCCAGTCGCGGATCGCCTCGTTCATCGCGTCCTTCAGCGTGGCGCTGCCCTCCTCGATGGGATGCACCGTCGCGCCGAGCATCTGCATGCGCGCCACGTTCGGTGCCTGTCGCGCGACGTCGGTCGCGCCCATGTACACCTCGCAGGGCATCCCGAAGAGCGCGGCCACGGTCGCGGTGGCGACGCCGTGCATGCCCGCGCCGGTCTCGGCGATGAGACGCTTCTTGCCCATCCGCCGGGCGAGCAGGGCCTGCCCGATCGTGTTGTTCACCTTGTGCGCGCCGGTATGGTTGAGGTCCTCGCGCTTCAGCACGATCCGCGCGCCGCCGAGGTGTTCCGAGAGGCGCCGCGCGTACGTGAGGGGCGATTCACGCCCCACGTAGTCGCGGAGGATCTCCTGGAACTCCGCCTGGAAGGCGGGGTCGGCCTTGGCCTCGTTGTACGCCGCCTCGAGTTCGCGCAGCGGCGTCATCAGCGTTTCGGCGATGTACTGACCGCCGTATTGTCCGTAGTGTCCTTTTTTCATTTCATGAGCTCCTTCAATTTTTCTCCCGGGCGTTCGGCCCGCATCAATGTCTCTCCGATCAGGAAACCGTCCGCGCCCGCCGCGCGGAGGGTGTGGATGTCGTCCGCGCCCCGGATGCCGCTTTCGGCGATCTTCACCACGCCGTCGGGGATCTGCGCGAGCAGTCCGGCGGTGATGGCGGGGTCGGTGTGGAACGTCTTGAGGTCACGGCAGTTGACGCCGATCACCTTCGCGCCGACCGCCGCGGCGCGGCGGATTTCCTCCGCCGTGTGCGTCTCGACGAGCGCCTCCATGCCGAGCGACCGCGCGTACTTGAGACGCGCCGCAAGCGCGTCGTCGTCCAGCACGGCCGCGATGAGCAGCACCGCGTCCGCCCCGGCCGCGCGCGCGCGAAGGATCTGGAAGTCCGTGGAGACGAAATCCTTGAACAGGATCGGCAGGTCGCTCGCCTCGCGCGCGCGCCGCACGTTGTCCTCGCCGCCGAGGAAGCGGTGGGGCTCGGCGAGCACGGAGAGCGCGGACGCCCCCGCCCCCGACAGCTCCTCCGCCAGTTCCGCCGCGCGGAAGTACGGACGGATCACGCCCTTCGACGGGCTCGCCTTCTTCAGTTCGGCGATCACGTGGATGCCGGGTCCGCGGAACGCCGCCGCGAAGTCGCGCGTCTTCGACGCCTTCTCGGCGTCGCGCCGACGGCGTTCGGTGAGGTCCGCGAGGATGTTGCCGCCGGCGGGGCGTCCGCCCGCGCCGAGGAACTTCTCGAGCTTCGCGCGCGCCGCGCCGGAGTCGATCGACTCCTCCGCCACGGCGATACCCTCCTTGAGGCTGCGCGCGCGGTCCGCCATCCAGATGGCCGCCGCCGCGTTGATGACCGCCGCGAGACGGTACGCGCCGCGCAAGCCGCCGCCGAGGATGCCGCGCAGGATCATCGCGTTCTCCTCGGGCGCGCCGCCGGCGATCGCCTGGGCGGGATAGCTCGCGCCGCAGAGACGCGACACGTCGAACTCGCCCTCGCTCACGATGCCGTCGCGGAGCATCGCGAAGCGCGTCGTACCGTCGGTCGAGATCTCGTCCATGCCGTCGTTCCCGCACACGATGAGCGCGCTGCGCGAACCGAGACGGTCGAGCGTCTCGGCGAACGTGCGCAGGAGCGACGGGTCGGCGACGCCGATCACGTGCTGCTTCACGCCCGCGGGGTTGGTGAGCGGACCGAGATAGTTGAAGATCGTCTTGAATTTCAGCGCGCGCCGCGCGGGCGCGACGAAGCGCATCGCCGGATGGAGCGTGCGCGCGAAGAGAAAGCCGATGCCGTTCGTGCGGATTTCCTCGGCGATGCGCTCGGGCGGCGTGTCGAGGTCGTAGCCGAGCGCCTCCAGCACGTCGGCCGTGCCGCACTTCGAGGTCGCGGCGCGGTTGCCGTGCTTCGCGATCGTCACGCCTGCGCCCGCCGCGATGAAGGCGGCCGTGGTGGACACGTTGAACGTGCCGGCGAAGTCGCCGCCCGTCCCCACGATGTCCACGGCGTCGGGGTTCTCGCACGCAACGTGCACGCCGGCGGCGCGCATGGCGGACGCGGCGGCCATGAGGTCGTCGGGCGTGATGCCCTTCTCGTGGTAGGCGGTGAGGACCTCCTTGATCTCCTCCGTCGTCATCTTCCCACCCATGATGCGCTCAAATGTTTCCCGCGTGTTCATGCGAGGCCCTCCAGGAAGTTCTTGAGCTGCTGCATGCCCGTGGGCGTGCCGATCGATTCGGGATGGTACTGCACGCCCTCGATCGGCAGCGTCGCGTGGCGGATGCCCATCACCTCGCCGTCGTCCGACGCCGTGGCGCTCACGCGGAGCTCGGCGGGGAGCGTGGCGGGATCGACCGCGAGCGAGTGGTAGCGCATCGCGGCGAACTCCTGCGGGATGTCGCGGAACACGCCCTTCCCGTCGTGCCGGACGGGCGAGGTCTTGCCGTGCATGAGGCGCTTCGCGTGGACGATCCGCGCGCCGAACGCCTGCGCGATGGACTGGTGTCCGAGGCAGATGCCGAAGAGCGGCAGCTCGCCCGTGAACGCCTTGATGGCGGCGAGCGTGACGCCGGCGGAGTCGGGGTTGCCGGGACCGGGCGAGAGGACAAGCGCCTGGGGCTTGAGCGCCCGGATGCCGTCCACGTCGATCTTGTCGTTGCGCACCACGTCCATCTCCGCGCCCAGCCCCCGGAAGTACTGGACGAGGTTGTAGGTGAACGAGTCGTAGTTGTCGATCATGAGTATCATAGCGTCTCCGCGAATTTGGCGGCCTCGAACACGGCCTTGGATTTGTTGACGGTTTCGTTGTATTCCTTCACGGGGTCGGAGTCCGCCACGATTCCGGCGCCGGCGCGCATCGTGAGGCGCGTGCCGTCGAGGATCATCGTGCGGATGACGATGGCGAAGTCCATGTCGCCCGTGAAGCTGAAGTAGCCGGCCGCGCCGCCGTAGATGCCGCGCGGCGACTTCTCGTACTGGGCGATGAGCTCCATCGCGCGGATTTTCGGCGCGCCCGTGAGCGTGCCGGCGGGGAACGCGGCGCGCAGGAGGTCGAAGCCGTCCTTGCCCTCCGCGAGCGTGCCCGAGACGTCCGAGACGAGGTGCATCACGTGCGAGTAGCGCTCGACGTGCGCGAAGGAGTCCACCTTCACCGTGCCAGTCTCGCACACGCGGCCGAGGTCGTTGCGTCCGAGATCGACGAGCATCACGTGTTCCGCGTTCTCCTTCTCGTCGCCCACGAGCTCGCGCTCGAGCGCGGCGTCCACCTCGGGCGTGGCGCCGCGCGGACGCGTCCCCGCGATCGGGCAGGTGGAGCAGGTGCGCCCCGAGAGCTTCACGAGCTCCTCGGGCGACGACCCGATCAGCGTGCGCGTGCCCACCTTCATGAAGAAGTTGTACGGCGAGGGGTTCACCACGCGGAGCGCGCGGTAGAGGGCGATCGGGCTCGCCTGCGTCTCCATCGTGAACTTCTGCGACGGCACCACCTGGATGCACTCGCCGTTGAGGATGTCGTTTTTGCACTTCGCCACGATCTCCGCGTACTCCTCGGCCGTCATCTCCGGCGTGAAGCCCGCCCCTGGTAGGGCGCGCTCGCCGAGCGCGCCGCCCCCCGCCGGCGCGTGCGGACGCTCGGAGCGGAAGAACTTGGCGTGGAGCGCGTCGATGCGCCGCACGGCCTCGTCGTACGCGCCGGGGATCGCCGCGTTGATGCACACGATCACGAGCGCAGTGCGGCGCTGGTTGTCGAACACGAGGATCGAGTCCGTGAGCATGAACGCCGCGGTGGGCGTGCCCGCCTCGGGCGTGAGCTTCACGCGCGGCTCGAACACGCGCACGGCGTCGTAGGCGAGGTAGCCGATCGCGCCGCCCTGGAGTGGCGGCAGGTCGGGATCGGCCACGAAATGCTTCTCCTTGAAGATCGCGCGCAGTGCCGAGAGCACGTCCTTCTCGGGCAGGACGCGTCCGCCCTCGGCAGGCGTCTGCATGTACACGCAGCCGCCCTGCTCGTAGACGGTCGCGTAGGGATTGACCCCGAGGAAGGAGTAGCGGCCGCCGTTCTCCGTGGACGCCACGCTCTCGAGGAGGAACACGTCCTCGTCCGCCGCACGCGACAGCACGGAGACGGGCGTCTCCATGTCCGCGAGGAACTCGCGGTAGACGGGCACGATCCCGCCGCCGCTCCCGCGCCGCTCGAACATCTCTCGTGTGAGTTCTTTCATCTGTTTTCTCGTTTTGCTGTTTGGTTGTTTGATTGTTTACACTTGGTTTTCCCCTTCGGCCCGCAAATACAAAATCGGCCTCGCTCGTTCGGAGCGGGGCCGGTTTGCCTTCGTGGTGCCTTCGTCTACTTCACCGTCTCAGGATATGCGGAGCCTCTCCGACTGTTCATCGAAGCTGCGCCACCACCAGAACTGGACGTTGAATTGCATTGCCTTTTTCTCGTAGACGCGGGTAGTCTACCAAATCCCCCGCCCCGCCGTCAACGGCGTTTTTCGACTTTTTCACTTTTCGCGCGGGGATGGCGACTCGGTGACCGTGATTGCCGCAATGAAGAACATCGGCACGGGGGAACCGTCGGCGGATTGGCCCGCCGGGAAATCGGACGGGGCGATGTCGACGGCGATGCGGCCGTTGCCGGCGTCGACGGCGGGCACGCTCAGGGCCGTCCACGCGTCGCGCGGCGCGGACGGACTCGTGGCCGCGTACACGGTGAGGTAGCCGTTGCAGACGGCGGAGGTTCCGGACTGCGCCTCGTTCTGCGTCAATGGAGCGACATCGCTCGCAAGTTCGAGATGGAAGCCGGTCGCCGTCCGACGGAAATCCACGACCTTCAGAAGCGCCGCGCTGTCGGGAACCTGCGAGGCCGGGTCGGCGTTCAGCAGGAACGTCGCCTCGTTTGCGCCGCCGGCGGCGGCCGCGCCGTAACGGTTTGCCCACGATTCGTAGTTCGCCCTGACGGACGGAGCCGCCCCCGCCAGAAAGGCAGGAGCCGCGGACAGGGGAGAGCCGAGGCTGCCGCCGAGACTGTTCACGTAGTGGCCATTGTGGTAGTAGACCGTGGGGCCCGAATTCGTCGGAAAGGCGTCGCTGCCGATTCTTTGGTACCAGACCTGCGTGCCGTTCGTCACGCACCCGTTCAGAATGTAACAGACATGGCCAGAGGCGAATTCGCCCAGTTCGAGGAAATCAACGTTCTCCACGACGCCGTTGTTCGTGCCGACGGCATCGTTCAACGCGTTGCCGGCCGTGTTGACGGACACGCAGTTGCGCACGGTCCCGCGCGCCGTGTTCATGCCGACGATGCCGCCGTAATTGGTGGTGTTCAGCGTGCTGCCGGCGCAGTATGCGCCCGTGAACCAGCAGCCTTCCACCGTGCCGTAGTTGAGTCCGCAGATTCCACCGAACGTCCACTCCGCAGGCCGGGTGATATTCGCGTCGACAAGACCCACGTTCTTCACCACGCCGCGCGGGGCGACCACCGCGAAGAGTCCTGCGTGTCCCTCGACGGACTCGACGTTCTGAAGGTTGCGGATGACCTGGCCGTTGCCGTCAAAGGTCCCGGCAAAACCGTGTATGGTACCCATCGCCGGAAGGGGAATGTCGCCGGAAAGGGCCATGTCGATGTCGCACGTCAGCCGCGCCGAGGTCTTCGGCTGCTGGGCGACCATTTCGGAGTACTTGTAGAGGTCCAGCCCCGAGGCTATCTGGACGACACCGTCTTGGACGGGGGGCAACTGGTACGCGCTGACGACATTGTTGGCAAGCGTATCCCAGACCGCAACGACCGTGTCGCCCGTACTGACGAAGCTATTACCCGCCAGGTCCGTCGGCACGCCGGTGAAGCCGGTAATCCTCAACTCCGTACCCGCGTCGGCCGTGATGTAGCCGACGTAGGGAACCGCGTTCGCGCGGTTCGAGGCGTCCTCCTGAACGGCTAAATCG
>JAFRSR010000213.1 GCA_017427485.1 Kiritimatiellia bacterium | reverse complement strand
TCGCCAAGCACACGGGCGGCGAACTTGTCCCGATAGAAGCAGTCGAAGCGTATCCCGACGCCTACGGCGAAACGCTCAAGGCCGCGAAGCAGGACATGGAGAAAGGCGGAACGCGTGCGATAAAGTCCGTCCCACCGCTTGACGTCTACGACGTGGTGTTCATCGGCTCGCCGATCTGGTACGGAACGTACGCGCCGCCAGTCGCGGAATTCTTCAAGACGCATTCGTTCGCGGGCAAGACGGTCGTGCCGTTCTGCACGCACGGCGGCGGAGGCGCAGGCCGCTACTTCGTGGACGTGCGCAAGGCATGTCCTGCAGCGACGGTCAAGGAAGGCCTCACGATTCGCGGCTCGAACCAGGTCGAGCGCCGCTTGGGCACGGGCGTGACGGTACATCATACGGAAGACGACGTCGTCAATTGGCTCAACGCGGTTTTCGCCGCGACAGCCACTTCCGCGACAACGGGAGGCGCGCTGGACTTCCAGACGGACACGTTCAAGACCAAGGAAGGCAAGGAAGTCGCGATCACGGCGATCAAGCACGCCAGTCTGCGCATTCAGTACGACGGGCTTGAAATCCAGGTCGATCCCGTGGCAAAGTACGCGCCCGAGACGGACTACTCGAAGTTTCCCAAAGCTGACGTCATCCTCGTCACGCACGAGCATTTCGACCACTTCGACCGCGACGCCATCGCCGCGCTCAAAAAGGACGGCACGCAGGTGATCGCCAATCCTTCCGTCCAGAAGATGCTGGGCTTCGGCACGGCAATGGCGAACGGCGAAAGTCGCGTCCTTGCGAAGGGAATCAAGTTGGACGCCGTCCCGGCCTACAACACTACGCCGGGGCATACGCAGTTCCATCCCAAGGGCCGTGACAACGGATACGTGCTGACGATGGACGGCCTCAGGATCTACATCGCCGGCGACACGGAGGACATCCCGGAGATGGCCGCGCTGAAGGACATCGACGTCGCGTTCCTGCCTTGCAACCAGCCGTACACGATGGCACCTGAGCAAGTCGCAAAGGCGGCGCGCATGATCAAGCCAAAGGTGCTGTTCCCCTACCACTATTCCCAGACGCCGATCAAGCAGGTTGCTGACCTCCTCACTGGAAGCGGAATTGACGTGCGCATCAGGAACTACCAGTAGCGGCCGTGCGAAAACGCACAGTTTGCGAAGTCGGCTGGAGAAAAAGATGACTGACGAACAGGCAGGCCTGATTGGGTGCGAGTTTCGGCATTTCAAGGGTAATCGTTACCGCCTTGAAGGGTTCGCAAAGGATTCCGAGACGCTGGAGGAGATGGTCGTGTACCGTGCGCTCTATGGCGATGGCGGCCTCTGGGTTCGCCCGGCGAAGATGTTCTTCGAGACCATTGAGCGTGATGGGAAGACAATGAAGCGATTCGAACTCCTGAAAGAAGGAAACGGTGCCGACGGAAAAATCTGCAAGGACGTCGCCGCAACCGACATCGCGGGCATCCTGCAAGGCATCGGCGCGATTCCATGAAAACCATACTCTATGCATTTTTGGCGGCGGTTTTCTACGCCATCAACATCCCGGCATCAAAGGTTCTGTTGCGGGATGTCGGGCCAACCACCATGGCCGCGTTGCTTTATCTCGGCGCGGGAATCGGCATTGCGATTCTCTCGCTTCTGATCGCCAATGACCGCAAGGCATCCGCGCCGCTGACGCGCCGGGACATGCCGTTCGTCGTCGGCATGGTCGTCCTCGACATCGTCGCGCCTATCTTTCTCATGCTTGGAATCAGGTACGGTACCTCCGCCAACGCGTCTTTGCTCGGCAACTTCGAGATCGTGGCCACGACGGTTATTGCGCTTTTCGTTTTCAAGGAGGCGGTCTCGAAGCGACTCTGGATCGCGATTGCGCTCATCACGCTTGCGAGCATCCTTCTCTCGTTCGAGGGAACGGACAGCTTCAGGTTCTCGTATGGTTCGCTGCTTGTCATTGCGGCGACGGTCTGCTGGGGCTTCGAGAACAACTGCACGCGCAACATCGCGTCGAAGAACACATACGAGATCGTCGTCCTGAAAGGTGTGTTCTCCGGACTTGGCGCGCTTGCGATCGCCGTCATCCGGCATGAGGCGATGCCAAGCCTCGCGCATGTCGCCGCCGCGCTTGCGCTTGGCTTTGTGGCCTACGGACTCAGCATCTTCCTCTACGTCCGCGCGCAGAACACGCTCGGGGCGGCGAAAACGAGTGCCTACTATGCCGTTGCGCCGTTCGTGGGGGCGTTGCTCTCGTTCGTCTTGCTGAAGGAGGGCTTGTCGTGGATGTATCTCGCGGCGCTGGGCATGATGGTCGCGGGGGCGGCGCTTGTCGTGGTCGATACGCTCGTGCGGCACCACACCCATCCGCACCAGCACACCTTCACACATTTCCACGGCGGCTATGTCCATACGCATACGATCACGCATACTCACGGACACGGCCATTTCGGAGCGGACGACACACACTCCCACAGGCATCCTTCCGCCGAACTTGAACCGGAACTTCTCAATCATGGCAAAGCGACAATGACATGAAGAGAAGCGATTTCAACAAGACAATCCAACACATGAAAGAAAAAGCAAAAATGATCGACAACAAACCATTCGCGATGTTCTTCAACGCGAGCCCGCGCAAGGGCTGGAACACGCACAAGATGCTGGAGGCCGCCAAGGCCGGCGCGGAGGAGGCGGACGCCGTCACCGAGCTCGTCAACCTCTACGACATCAAGTTCCCCGGCTGCAGGAGCTGTTTCGCCTGCAAACTCATGAACGCCAAAACCAACGGCGTCTGCGCCATCCGCGACGAGCTGCGTCCGATCCTCGAACGGGCGCGGCAGGCGGATGTGCTTGTTCTTGGCTCGCCCATCTACTTCAGTTATCCGACGGGCGTTTACCGTGCCTTCCTGGAGCGGTTGGCGTTTCCGGTGTACAGCTACCGCTACGAGGACGGGAAACCATGCGTTTGCCGCGACAAGGTGATCGAGACGGCAAACATCTTCACGATGAACTGTCCGAAGGACTGGATGGAGAAGTTCAACTATCCCGCCCTTCTCGAATCAAACACGCAGACGCTTGAAACCGTGTTCGGCGCATCGGAAACGCTCTACTCGTGCGACACCTACCAGTTCGCCGACTACACGCGCTACGACATGAACCTCTTTGACGAAGCGGCGAAACGCGCCCACCGCGACGCGCAGTTTCCCCTCGACCTCGCCAACGCCCGCGCCCTCGGCAAACGGCTCGTCGAAAAGGCAATGACGCACATTTGACAAGTACCCGCAGCTTTTAATGCCTGCGCCGCTCGCGAAACTGCTTTTGAAGGACAAATGAAATTCCAAAGAAAGGAAGAAACAACCATGAGCATCACCATCAAACCCGTCCGTTTCACCGAAAACGGATTCATGACCGAGCCGTTCGCCCTCGGCGGCGAAGGCGCGGAGGGACTCGACCCTGTCGTCAAATACCGTTCCTGCCTGCAGAACTGGGTGATTGACACGGGAAGCGAAGTCATTCTCGTCGACACCGGCCTGCCAGCGGAATTCCCGGAGGCCGCACCGACGGCGGACGCCGCCATTTACCTTGGTTCGAAGATCAAGACCTATCTCGAAGCGCTGGCCGACCTCGGCTACAAGCCGGAACAAGTCTCGAAAATCCTCATCACGCACAAGCACGCCGACCACACGGGCGAATTGCGCGCCTTCCCGAACGCGCAGATCATCTGCTCCGCCGCCGAAGCCGAGGCGGACGAAATCAAGCCGTTCCACCCGACTGTCGCGACCTTCGCGGACGGGCCGTATTACGAGTTCCCCGCCTCGCAGCGCATCGCCGAGGGCGTGACATATCTGCCCGCGCCCGGACACACGACGGGCAACTGCATTGTCGCTGTCGAAACTGACGGACTCTTCTACCTCATCCACGGCGACGTAACCTACACGGATGTCGCGTTCTACAGGAACAAGCTTTCCGTGGTCTATGACGACAAGGCCGCCGCCCGCGAAACGCTGGACCGCTGTCGCGCGTTCTGCGCGGCGCGTCCGACCGTCTGGCTCGGAACGCACACGCCGGAGGCGCTGGAAAGTCTGGAACAACACAGGGTCGTTGACCTCGCCAATCCGCCAGCCGTGATTCCGCCCGGCGAAATCGTGTTCAAGACGCCGACTGGCAAGTACATCTGCTCCGTCTGCGGCTATGTCTATGACCCCGCCGAACATGACGGCGTCGCGTTCGAGGATCTGCCCGCCGACTGGCGCTGTCCGCGCTGCAAGCAGCCAAAAGAGAAATACAACCGCGCATAAAGGAAGCCACAACAGGAGGGATCAAATGAAAATACTCATTCTTCAGGGTTCGCCTCGTGCGAATGGAAACACCGCATGGATGGCCGAGGAGTTCCGCAAGGCCGCTGAAGCCACCGGGCACAAGGTGACGCTCGTCAATGCCGCGCACAAGAAGATCGCGGGCTGCCTCGCCTGCGAATACTGTCACGGCAAGGGTAACGGAGCGTGCGTCCAGAAAGATGCGATGCAAGAGCTTTATCCGATTCTGGCCGAGGCGGAAGTTCTTGTCATTGCCTCGCCCGTGTACTACTTCACGCTCTCCGCGCAAATACAGGCTCCGATTCAGCGTATGTATGCGCCTTTCAAGCCGGCGAAGGTGAAGAAGATGGCACTACTCCTCTCGTCCAACTCGCCGAATGTCTATGACGGAGCGATTGGACAGTACAAGGGCATGTGTACGTTCTTCAAGTTCGAGGACGCGGGCATCGTCACCGCCAAGGCCGACGAGCAGAAGACGGACGCGACACGCGAGAAGATTCTCGAATTAGTCAAGAAGCTGTGATGATCGCGATCAAGCGGTGCTTCTGCGAAAGTCTAAATAAAGGAGAACCAAAATGAAGTCGAAGCTATCAATTGTTGTTGCGCCCGCCGCAACAGGCGTTCTTGGGGCGGAAACGATAAAGTTGCCTACTCCCGACAACGATTCCGGCGTGACGGTCGTGCAAGCGCTTAAGGCGCGGCACTCGGAGCGTACGGTTGCGGATAAGATCGCGCACAACCGCGAAGCGATGCTGTTATTCGAGAAGTGCATTAACACGAACGACCTTGAACTTGGGCGTAAGTTAATCTCTGAAAAGGCCGCATTCGACACGCCCGTTTCTCCTGCGCCGCTCTACGGCGCGGAGGGATATCTGAGCGTCGTGTCGCTGATGAGAAAGAGTTTCCCGGATGTGCAGTGGAAACTCGTAGACATAGTGGCTGACGAAAAGACCGTCGCCGTACAGTGGGAATGTTCGGGTACGTTCAACGGCGATGCACCGTTCGCCGGGCTTCAGCCGAACGGACGCAGGTTCTCTACGACCGTCATGAACTTCTACACATTCGACGACAACGGCAAGATATTCAAGGACGTCGCCGCAACAGGCATCGCCGGCATTCTGAAAGGGATCGGCGCAATAAAGTAACCGCAGCAACAGAAATGAACCACACAATACCAAGGCTAAAAGAAATGATCGACAACAAGCCATTTGCGATGTTCTTCAACGCCAGCCCGCGCAAGGGAGGAAACACGCACAAGATGCTGGAGGCGGCGAAGACCCGCGCCCTCGGCAAACGGCTAGTCGAAAAGGCAAGGACTCACATTTGACGACCTGATGACAGGACGCGGACTGTTTCGACAAGGGCGGCGGCGGCTGGGGATAGCGCGGCGTTCTTGCGCCAGGCAAGATAGACGTCGCAGGTGAGAGCGGGCGAGAACGGGCGGAACGCGACGCGGGACGCGAACTCGTGCGGCACAACGCCGTCGATGCAGATTGCCGAGCCAAGCCCCGCCTCGACGAACATCGCCGCATTGTAGAAAAGATTGTAGGTCGCCACCACGTCAAGGCGCGAATACGGGAACCCAAGCCAACCGGCGAAGAATTCGCGTCCCATCGCCTGGCGCGAACTGATGAGGCGGATCCCTTTTGTGTCTGCGGGGACAATGCGTTTCTTCGCGGCAAGCGGGGAATCCACCGAGACGAGGAGTCCCCAGCGATGCGTATAAGGGAGGGTCAGGTAGTCGAAACCCTCGTAGCGTCCTGGTCCCACGAGCAGGGCGAGATCATGGACGCCCTCGCGCAGATGTATGAGGACGTCCTCGCCGTTGCCGGACGAGATGGAGAACCGGAGGCGCGGATTGTCTCGGGCGAGCTGCGCGGCTGCTCGTGCGACGAAGCGGAACGCCGGCGTCTCGCCGGCACCTATCGACACCGTCCCCTCGAGTTCTTCACCGCCATTCGCCTTCATCTCCGACTCGATACGCTCGGCAAAATCGACGAGATCGTCCGCGCGCCGTTTCAGGACAAGTCCTTTCTCGGTCAGTTCGATGCCGCGCGCCCCCCGCTCGAAGAGCCTCTGGCCAAGTTCGTTCTCAAGGGCGGCGAGCTGCGTGGAGAGCGCGGGCTGCGAAACGTGGAGCCGCGCGGCGGCCTTCGTGATGTTGCCTTCCTCGGCAACGGCGATGAAGTATCTGAGTATTCGGATGTCCATGGCTCATAATATACCATAATCAGACATAAGTGTAAATTATGGCTGGTTCATCAATATTCGCGCGTATGAATTTCTTATGTCGCGGCGCACTTGTGCCAAATCGCCAAATATCATATAATATGCAGTGTTTTCCTTGGGGTATTATGCCCCTGAACAAAAAAGGAGGACGAAAATGCCATACGCGGTGCTAGAAAAAGAGATTGAAAGACTTGACGAAACGCAGCAGAACACTGTCGTTCTGTTCGTTCGTTTTCTGCTGTCGCAGAAAGCCGCCGCGCCTGTCGAGGGCGGCGGAGCAAGGCCGCGCCGTTACGACTTCTCGCGGGTGGCGGGGCGTCTGAAACTGCGAGAGGATCCTGTGGCTTTCCAGAGGCGCATCCGCGATGAATGGTAAGCGTTATCTCCTCGACACCAATGCCGTCATCCAGCTTCTCGCCGGCAATCCGTCCCTCCGCAAGATGGTGCAGGACGCCGATTTTCTCGCGATAAGCGTCATAAGCAAACTTGAGTTTCTGTCTTATCCCGACCTTACAGAAGACGAGAAAAGCGCCTTTCATTAACTCCTTGAGGATTTGACCGTATTCGACCTGACGGCATCAGATGCCGCGTTGATTCAGGAAGCCGTTGCCATGCGGATTGATGGCGGCTTGAAACTCCCCGATGCCGTCATCGCGGCAACCGCGCTTGTCAACGGATGCGAGGTCATCACGAACGACGCCCATTTCGCCCACCAAAAGCGAGTCCAGGCAAGGACATATGATTTGTGAATCTGAAGTCGCAAGAAAACAGGCCGCACGGAAATTCGTAGAATACTGGACATTCCAGCGCGGCAGCGAAAAAGGCGAGGATCAGCAGTTCTGGAACTCGCTTCTCGGCGAAGTGATGGGCGTGGCAGACGTAAAGTCACGAATCAAGTATCAGGTGCCAATCCAGCTGAAGGACACGACAAAGTTCCTCGATGCATGGATTCCCGAAACCCGCGTTCTCATCGAACATAAATCTCGCGGCGTGAACCTCGACGCGCCGCAGTCCGGCCATGGCGGCTTGCCCCCATACGAACAGGCGGCAGAGTACGACAACGCCCGCCCATTTGACGAAAAGGCGCGTTGGATCGTCACATGCAATTTCGACGAGTTCCGCATCTACGACCGAGCAAAGCCGCTTGCACCACCGATGAGAGTGGGGCTTGGCGACTTGCCGAAGGAAGCGTACCGCCTCGCGTTCCTCGTGAATCCGAAGTGAAAGGCCATCGACCGCGAGCTTGAAATCTCCGTACAGGCCGGCCGCATCGTTGGCGAAATCTACGACGCGCTGCTGAAGCAATATGAGAATAAACAAACGGATTTGCTCACACCTAACGGTGTTCGCGATTCTGAAAAAGTGAGCGGCGTTAGCCGCGAACAAATCCGTTTGTTAGAATCTGACCACCTCGCCGCCCTCAACCGCCTGTGCGTTCGCCTCGTGTTCTGCCTCTACGCCGAAGATGCCGACATCTTCCCGAAGGACTGCTTCAAGCGGCTTGTCGAGGCAAGCGACGCAAGGCGCTTGCGCATCGACCTTCAACGACTTTTCCATACGCTTGACACGCCCACGGACAAGCGTGACCCGTACCTTGAACCCGAACTTTGCGCATTCCCCTACACGAACGGCGGACTTTTCCGCAACGCCGCCGCGAACGACATCCCGCCGTTGACCGAGGAAATACGCAAACTGCTCATCGGCGCGTCGCAGTTCGACTGGCGCGACATCACGCCTACCATCTTCGGTGCTCTCTTCGAATCGACCCTCAACCCCGTCACGCGGCGCGCGGGCGGCATGGTCTATACCTCGGTCGAAAACATCCACAAGGTCATAGACCCGCTCTTTCTCGACGATTTGACGCGGCGGGTGGGTGCCGCCATCCAAAAAGGCGACAAACGCACGCTCCTTGCCCTGCAAGCGGAAATGGCCGCGCTGACGTTCCTTGATCCGGCTTGCGGCAGCGGCAATTTCCTCACCGAGACGTACATCTGCCTCCGCCGACTTGAAAACCGCATCATCGCCGCCCTGCAAAAAGGGCAAAGCGAGTTCGACCTCGGCTTGTCCGTCAAAGTCTCAATCGCGCAGTTCCACGGAATCGAGATCAACGACTTCGCGGTGTCCGTCGCCAAGACCGCGCTCTGGATAGCCGAAGCGCAGATGCTCCGCGAGACGGCGGAAATACTGCACCGCGAACCTGATTATCTGCCCTTGAAAGACTATGACGGTATCGTGGAGGGCAATGCACTTCGAATGGAGTGGGGGGATTTGATTTCACGCGGAGGCGCGGAGACGAGGAAAGTTTATGTGATAGGCAATCCGCCGTTTTCCGGTGCAAGGTGGATGGGCAAGGAACAGAAAACCGATGTTCTGGAACTTTTCGGCAAAGACTGGCAAGGCGTTGGCGATTTGGATTATGTCTGCTGCTGGTACAAGAAAGCGATGGATTTCATGGGAGGGCGCGTGTCCTACGCGCCGATTCGGCGGCTGGGGCCAGCCGCCCTCCCTTGCGTTGCGCCTTCGTCTCGACCAATTCAATCTGTCAGGGCGGCGCTGTGGCGAACCTATGGAAGCCGCTGTTTGCGCAAGGGCTTGAGATCGACTTCGCGCATCATACCTTCCGCTGGGACAATGAGGCGTTCGACAAGGCGCATGTACATTGCGTGATTGTGGGATTCCACGCGGGAGGCTCGCCGTCCTCGGCGACTGTAAAAACCATTTTCGACGGCGACCGCGCTATCCCCGCCACGCACATCAACGGCTACCTGATGGATGCGCCGGATGTATGGATCGAAAGCCGAACAAAACCGCTCTGCGACGTGCCGGAAATGGGTATTGGCAATAAACGGCTCTTCCCGATGTTCCCGCCGTTCCATACGGATTGTGGCAAGAACACGAAGATCGGCAAGCGCGTGTTCATCAACGCCGGTTGCCAGTTCCAGGATCAGGGCGGCATCACCATCGGCGACGATGTGCTGATAGGCCCGCAGACGATCATTGCGACGCTCAACCACGATCCCGATCCCGACAAGCGCGGCGGGATGTTCGCAAAGCCAGTCATCATCGGCAACAAGGTATGGCTGGGCGCAAGGGTGACAATCTGCCCCGGCGTAACCATTGGCGATGGTGCGATTGTCGGCGCTGGAGCGGTTGTCACAAAGGATGCCCCACCGAGGACGGTCGTCGCCGGAGTACCGGCAAAAGTCATAAAACGGATATGAACTGTCAGGTGACGCTATGACAGCGGCCATTGGCGCGGTGTGGGCAGTCGGACTTATTGGCTCCGCCTGAACCGAGGCAGCGGTAGCAGATTTCGTTTTCGAGCGGTGCGCCGACGAAGTAGCCGTCAAGGTTCTTGAGCGTGGTCGTGGCGATGTTGGCAAGCGCCTCGTGCGTCAGGAACGCCTGGTGCGAGGTGACGATCACGTTGGGTAGCGACACGAGAAGCGACAGCGTCTTGTTCTGCCGCGTCACGTCCGAGCGGTCCTCGTAGAACCATTCGCTTTCCTCTTCGTACACGTCCAGCCCGGCTGCGCCGACCGTGCCATCGCGCAATGCCGAGAGCAACGCCTCCGAATCGACAAGTCCGCCGCGTGAGGTGTTGATGAGCGTGAAGCCGCGTTTTGCCTTGGCGAGCGTGTCGGCGTTGATGAGGTGCTTTGTGTCGGGGAGAAGCGGACAATGCAGCGACACGATATCCGACTCGGCGAGAAGCCTGTTGAGCATGACATATTCAAGTCCCGTCGTTGGATTGGGGAAGACGTCGTAGGCGAGAACCTTCATCCCGAATCCCTTGCAGATGTCGGCGAAGATGCGTCCGATCTTGCCCGTGCCGATTACGCCCGCCGTCTTGCCGTGAAGGTCGAATCCCGTCAGTCCGACAAGCGAGAAGTTGAAGTCCCTTGTGCGAACGGCGGCGCGGTGGATGTGGCGCGTCAGCGTCATCAAGAGCGCGGCAGCGTGTTCGGCGACGGCGTAGGGCGAATAGGCGGGCACACGCACGACCGTAAGTCCGGCCTCGTACGCGGCCTTGAAATCGACGTTGTTGTACCCTGCGCACCGCATGGCGAGAACCTTGATGCCGCGCTTCACCAGCCCTTCGACCACGGCACGGTCGATTTCGGCGTTCACGAACGCGCACGCCGCGTCGCATCCGTCGGCGAGCGGCAACGCCGCCGCCTTCAGCCGCGTCTCGAAGTAGCGGATGTCGTACCGTCCGTTGTTCTGCCGCTCGAATGACTCCTTGTCATACGGCTTGGTGTCGAAAAAAGCGATTTTCTTCATGCAATCATCCTCCGCGTCATGGCATGGGGCCTATTGCCTCTTCCGCCGCGAGGACGGCGTTGCGGACGCAGTTCTCGCAGCTGCACAAGACCTTGCCGGTCTCGACGCCCTTGAGGTCGTGGCAGATTGTTGCCCCACCGCAAAGTTCCTTGAAGCGCGGCAGCATCTTGCGCGACAACGCCATGGTGCCGTTCCCGCCGGTGCGGAGTCCCGCGACCATGATCGCCCCCACAAGCGCCCCGCAGGTTCCCTCCATCGTCCCCATGCCGGCGCCGAATCCGGCGGCAAGCTGCATGAGCTTGTCCTCCGACATGTCCAGCGTATCGGTGAATGCGCACACGACCGCCTGGCAGCAGTTCATCTCGCGCTTCAGCTGCGCGGCGTATTCCTGTCTTTCCTGTGTCGTCATTTTGACTCCTGTTTCTTGTTTGTCGATGGCACGTATTATACCATTTCCGTTTGCAAAATATGTTGGCGCAACAACCTTCCGGCGATTTTCATTCGGTAATGCGTCACTGAACAGCGGGGTGTAGAAACTCCGATGGTTGGCAAAGGGGCTCCGCTACCGCTGCGCCTGATGCTGCGCACAGTCCAACCGCCCTGCTTTTGGGAAGAGGAAGTCGCGCACGGCCGATTTCTTTCCC
>JAFRSR010000212.1 GCA_017427485.1 Kiritimatiellia bacterium | reverse complement strand
GGCGCGCAGCTCGGCGAGTTCGGCGGGCGAGGGCGCGGACGTCAGGCGCCAGAAGTCGATCTCCTCGCTTTCACCCGAGGCGGCGAACGCCTTCGCCTCGGCAAGCGTGCCCTGTCCGCCCACGGGCTTCCCCGGATGGCGCTCGCGCAGGCGCTGCCCGGCGGCGCGGATGTCCTCCAGCTGCGCTGGCGGCGTAGAGGTGCAGGCGGCGCACGCCACGAGCGCGGCGGCGGCGACAACAGGACCGATGGATGAAATGCTTTTCACGTTTGCTCCTTTCGGGTGACAGCAACTAGTATATCAAAATTTGGTATTGCACAGCGGCGACGAAAATGGGATAATGCTCACCATGAACAAAGCCAAACCAGATTTCTCGACGTCGGCCCACCTGTTCCCGCACATCAACCGCGAGGGCGTGCGGTTCGGAACGGCCGCGCTCGTGTTCGCCTTTCTCTTCGCCGGGGGCGTAATCGCGCTTTCGCCGTTCTGCCCGTGCACGGCCGCGATCCTCGGGCTGTTCGTGCTGCCGCTGTTCCTGCTCAGCTACGGCGTGTTCCTCTTCTTCCGCGACCCCGAGCGCTATCCGCCGGACGACCCCGCCGCCGTGCTCTCGCCGGCCGACGGACGCATCTGTCTCATCGGCAAGTACGCTTTTCCGCCGGAGCTAGACGCCGCGTCCGCCGGCCTCGACCCCGCCGCCGAATACTGGCGAGTGAGCGTGTTCATGAGCGTGATGAACGTGCATGTGAACCGTATGCCGACGGCCGCGAAGATCCTCAAGATGGCGCACGTGCCCGGCAAGTTCCTCAATGCCTCGCTCGACAAGGCGTCGACGGACAACGAGCGCTGCTGCTACCTGATGGAGACGCCCGCCGGCGTGAAGTACGGCGTGGTGCAGATCGCGGGTCTCGTGGCCAAGCGCATCGTCCCCTTTGTGAAAGAAGGCGTCTCCCTCGCGGCGGCCGAACGGTTCGGCCTCATCCGCTTCGGCTCGCGCCTTGACGTCTACCTGCCCGCCGGCGTCGAGCCGGAGGTGCGCGTCGGCCAGGTCATGGTGGCCGGCGAAACCATACTGGGACACATCCAATGAGCAAATTCCGTCTGAGGGGCCGCAAGCGCAAGAACCGCCCCGCGCTGCGCGACCGCGTTCCGCTGCGGTCCATCGCGCCCAACCTCATCACCTCCATCGCCGCCTGTGCGGGCATCACGAGCATTGTCATCAGCGCGACGAACTACGCGAAGACGCTCACGGGCACGCCCGCCACGCCGCGCGACTGGTTCATGGGTCTCTTCGCCCTGCTCGTCGCCTGCATCTGCGACGCGATGGACGGACGCGTGGCGCGACTCCTGAACGCGAGCTCGAAGCTCGGCGCGGAGCTTGACTCGCTCGCCGATTTCGTGAACTTCGGCGTGGCCCCCGCGATGTTCATGTACTTCTGGTGTCTCTCGGGCCAATCGGACATGCTCCCGCACGTCAAGAACCTCCTGCTCGGCTCGGCGCTCTTCTACGCGCTCTGCGACGCGTTCCGCCTCGCGCGCTTCAACACGATGCTTGAGCAGCCCACCCTCCCCTACTGGAAGAACTTCTTCCTCGGCGTGCCCGCGCCCGGAGGCTGCTGGATGGTCCTCACGCCCGCGATCCTCGCCCTTTCCTTCACGGTGAAGGAAACCGCCCCGCTCGTGAGCAGCGCGTTCCAGAATCCCTGGTTCGGAATCGCGATGTTGCTCTTCATCGGCGTCCTGATGGCAAGTCGCCTGCCGACGATCTCCCTGAAGTCCGTCCACATCTCGCGCGCCTACCTCCTGCCGACCACGGCGGCCTGTCTCCTGCTCATCGCCTTCCTCGCGACGAACTTCTGGCTCACGCTCGGCGTCGTCGGAGCGGGCTACATCTTCACCGTCCCGTTCGTGGGGCTCATCTTCCTCAAGGTCCGCGCCAAGTACCTGCGCGACCATCCGGAACAGCAGGTTGCCCCGACAGTGGAGCCGCCCGCCGAGCCATCCGCTGCCCCCGTTGAATGACGCAGGAGACCTGCATGCCCTGCGAGCTGTGTCCGCGCCGCTGCCGCGCCGACCGCGCGTCCGGCGCGGTCGGTTTCTGCCGCGCGGGCGCGCTCCCGCGCGTGTTCCGCTGGGGCCCCCACTTCGGCGAAGAACCGCCGCTCGTGGGTCCGCACGGCTCGGGCTGCGTGTTCTTCTCGCGCTGCACGATGAAGTGCCTCTACTGCCAGAACTCACCGTGGAGCTGGAACGGCGAGGGCGAGGACATCCCCGTGGCGCGCCTCACGGAGATCCTGCGCGAGCTCGCCGTGAAGGACCGTTGCTCGAACTGGAACCTCGTCTCGCCCACGCCCTACCTCCCCTTCATCCGCGAAGCCGCGGCGCCCCTACTCGCGGAAGGAGTCAAGCTCCCCTTCGTGTGGAACTCCTCGGGCTATGAATCCGTCGAGATGCTTGAGGCATACGCCGATCTCTGCGACACCGCCCTTTTCGACCTTCGCTATTCCCGCGACGAAACCGCGCGCGCCGCCAGCGCCGCCCCCAACTATGTGGCCGCCGCCCGCGCCGCCATCCGCTGGGCCTACGGGCGGACACGGCGCACCGACCAGCCGCCGCTCATCGTCCGAATCCTCGTGCTTCCCGGCCATGCGGAGGAGGCGATCGAAAGCCTCGCCTGGCTCGCCACCGAGCTTTCGCCGCAGATCCCCGTCTCACTCATGAGCCAGTTCACGCCCGCCTACCGCGCGCTCGAAACGCCGCCGTTCAACCGAAAGGTCACCCCGGAAGAATACGAATCCGTCACCGAGGCGGCGACGGATTTCGGTTTTGAAAATGGTTGGATCCAAAGCTACGAAGCCGCCGACCCGGCACTCGCCCTTCTCGGCGAGAACATGCCGGGCGGACACGGCACCGTCAGCTGAAGCCAACGTAGGAGACGCTTAGCCTTCGGCTTCGAGCGCCGCGTCCACCTCGTCGGTGGTCTCCATGTTCGTATAGACGTCCTGGACGTCCTCGAGATCTTCAAGCATTTCGACGAACTTGTTGATCGCCTTGGCGGCGGC
>JAFRSR010000211.1 GCA_017427485.1 Kiritimatiellia bacterium | reverse complement strand
GGTCGCGCACGTAAGGGAGTGCATGCCGCCGAACGTCTTGGAGAAGGGATTGTCGAAATCTCCCGCATAGACGCCATAGTAGTCATACCACTGGGTTCGGATCGTGGCGAGCACGCAGTAGCGGGAATTACCGCTTGAGAAAAGAAAGGCGTTGGCGTCGAACCTCTCGTTTCGGAAAAGGACTTCCAGCGACTTCCACGCACGCGCCGCGGTGCCGTAGGCGCCGGATTGGGCCGTGCCGTCGCAGAGGAGCGCGTCGCCAGACCAAACGCTCTTGTTGAGCGTCAGGTCCTGCTCGCCGGCGACGAGGTTCTTCCAGACGTTCGTCGTGGAGCTGTGCTGCCCCTCTCCCACGTTGTCGCTCGCGTCCCAGAACGAGACCAGTCCGCTCTTGTCGTACATCGCGGACGTGAAGAAACGCTTCACATCGATCGCGTGGTTGCGGGCGATTTCCTCCGGCGTCAGCGCGCGGTTGTAGAGGCGGATGGAATAGATCTCGCCTTCCCAGCCGTAGTCCGGTGCCGCCGTATCCACCGAGCGCCAGCCGAGCGTGACGCGGTTGTCGCCAGGATTCCAAATGTTGCGCACGGAGGATGTCACCTTCGGCGCGCCGTCGGAGTAGATCTGCGTGACGGCGTCGTTGTCGTCGTACGTCGCCACGACGGCATTCGGCTCGTAACACCTCACCTTCGCGTAGGGCGTTGTCTTCGCCCCGTCGAAATAGACCCAGTGGAACGGGTTTGTGTCCTTGTTGTCAAACACGACGTACCGGGTTTGCGATCCGCCCCAGAACAGGATGCGGCTGCCCCATGACAGTTTTCTGAACAGGATCTCGATCGTCTTGTACGTGGTCGCGGCCTCCGTGCCGTAGGCCGCCGCCAGACCGTCCGACCTCGTATTCATGTAGAAGCAGATACCGCGCCGCCACGCCGCGCTGTTGGTGAGGGTCAGGTAATTTTGGCCGGCGAGGTCCTTCCAAACAGTCGCGTTCGGATCGTGTACACCAGTACCGACATTGTCGATGCCGTCCCACTGCGCAATCAAACCGTCCTGCACGTAGCTCGCGCTCGTGTAGGTCATGGCGTGCGCCATCCCCAGTGCCAGCGCCGCAACCGCGGCTGATATCGCCATCCTCTTATTCATGGGCACAATCTCCTCAATGGTAAAAGCGGACTTATCGTATAATGAGTATCGTGCCGCCAGGGCGGTCCACGAGGTAGAGGCGGACGTAGTCGGGCGCGAAGTAGGAGCCCGATTTGAACGGGGCCGTGTTGGCCATCTTCAGCTCGTTGCCAGTCGCGCGCATGAGTCCATCCGGAATCTCGATGTCGCCATGCTCGGCACCCGAGGAGTAACTGCCCAAATCCGTCCCGTTGAGCGTCATGGACACGGTATGGTTGGCTGTCGCCGTCCTGAACTTCATCCGCCAGTCGTAGTTCTGCAGAATCTCTTCCGGCACGTCGAACGTGATGATCGTGTTGGTGTAGGCCGACCCGCCGTTGGCGCCGAAGATGGCGCGCGCGCCGTCGAACCAGTTCGCACCGATGAGCGGATAGATGTTCTGTTTCCCGCTCTGGTAGCGTCCCTCAACGGAGAACTCGTAGTGTGAGTTGTCGCGTTCGCCGTACTGCAGGGAGCCGCCGAAGTATACCACGTCGATGTTGACCGGCGTGCTGCCCGCATCCGTGCGCGTGACCTGCAGGACGTTGGTCGCCCCGGCCAGAAGCAGCGACTCCGGCACGAACCAGCGCGTCGCCCGGCCTGGTGCAACGGCCTTTGTTCCCACATCCGTGCCGTTCACCGTCACGCGGAGCGTTCCCGCGCCGGACGCGCTCGTCGGCTTGACGCGGAACACTTCGGGCATCTCGGCCTCGCCGGTCGTGTTGAGCGGGAACCTGTACGTAATGGAGCCGCCGGCTGCCAGCCCCGCCGGCGCGGACCAGCGGTCCGCATCCACGTCCACCGTCGTCGTGGAACCAGATCCGTTGTACTCAGTCGTCGCGTCGTTCTCCACGCCCACGCGCCAGAGGTCCATACGCGGCCACGCCGCCGCCGCGCGCATCTCGGCCTCGGTGAGCGAGTTCGTCCACACCGCGATGCTCTGGATGCTGCCGCGGAACGTCTTCGTCGAGTTGGCGCTGGAGGAGGAGTTCGTGCTCCAGGCGATCACGCCGCTCGCATACTTCTCTGTCCCGATCATGAACGTCGAGTTTGGCTTCGGCGAGACGTTGTACTCAGCGGGCGCGGTCGTCGTGAAGTAGGTCGTCATCCAGGTTGCAAGGGTGGAGTTGGTGACGGACGTCGCGTTGCGCGGATTGTAGTAGCCGTCACGCGAGACGAGCAGCGAAATCTTCTGTCCGTCCACCGAGAAGACCACGTCGTTCCAGGCGTCGAGATTGATCTTGCAGTTGTCGGTGTTCGGCTGCCAGCTCCTGCTGCCGTAATACAAAGTTGCCGTTGCCCACTTGTTCGTAAGCTTGTACTTGTTGCTGTCGTAGGCCGTGGTGCGATCTCCTGTGGCGGTAAAGCCGAACATGAAGCCCCTCTTTTCCGTCGAACTCGTGTGTCCGCACGTGAAGATCCACCGGTAGCTGTTGTGCGACTGCGTCAGGTCTGGACGGAACCGGATGGCCACGGCGAAATGGGGTTTGTCGGCGATGGCGCTTACAACATACGGCGGCAACGCGAACGCGTTCTGGCGCATGTAGCCCGCGCCCGTCTCCGCGTTCGTGACGACCGTCTCCTGCGGCAGGTAGAGGCACTGGGTCTGCCGCAGGACGCCGCGATAGGGCATCCGCACCATCTCGTTCGTGAACACGGGATGGTGAGTGCCGACGTCGCTGCTTGCCGGGGCGTGGAGGTTGAGCGAGTCGTACAGCTCGCCCGAGTCCAGCTTGCCGTTGCCGTTCGCGTCAACTCCCATGCCGCGGCACCAGTAGAACGCCTTGGCGTAGACGTCGTCACCGAACGACGGCAAAACCATCCCTCCGGCGATGACCACCGCCGCCGCATACGTGAACAAACTCTTTTTCATGGGCTCACCTTTTGAATTTGTTTGAGGCCGAAGGACGAAGGACAAATGACAAAGGATTGAGGCTCCATCCTTTGTCCTCCGTCTTCTGTCCTCTGTCCTTTTTCAAGTCTGACATGGCGTTATCATATCACATTCAAGCCTTTTGCGGCAAGCCGAAATGCGGCCCGAATTGCCTTCTTTCGAGGTTCTCCCAACATGACGCCCCCCTCATAATAAGATGATGACGAGACCGCCGGAGTGGCGGAGGTAGCCCTGCGCGTCCAGCGAGACGGCTTCGCCGTTGTAGGTGATCTGCTTGAGCTGCCGTCCCGTGAGCCCGGCGGAAGTCGTGCCGAAGCGGAGCGCCTGCGTGGGCAACGGACCGTCGCCCGTCACGGTCAACGTCGCGCCGGCCTTCCATTCCTCGCCGCTCGAATCGGCGAACGCAATCGCGCCGTCTCCGAGCGCGAGCGTCGCGTTCCCGGAAAGCGTCAGCGCGCCCGTGGAGTTCGTAACGCCCCCGCACGTCACCGTGCAGGTGTTCGTGAGGGTCAGGGGCGCAGTGGCGGGAAGCGCCCCGTCGCTCGCCAGAGCAAGCGTCCCCGCCTGCACCGTCAGCCGCCCGATAAACGTGTTTGTCCCTGAAAGCGTGAGCGTGGCCGCGCCCTTCTTGATGAGCTGGGCGCCGATCAACACGTCCGAGCCCTGCACGAAGTCGTAGATCTTGCCGGAAACGGCGAGGTCGGCGGTCGTCACGAAGGTGAGCGTATTGGTTGGGGTCCTAGTCCCGTTGACGAGGTTGACGCCGGAAGCGAGCAGGTTGGCGTTCGTGCCTTCGCTCGTGTAGATCATCGACAGTCCGTTCTCGACTCCTCCGCATCGCAACGGGTTGCCGATCGCGCGCGCGCCGTTCCGCAGTGTCAGGTAATTGAAGTAGCTGCGTCCGTCCCTCACGGTTGGATGAAGCATGGGCGTATAGAGCGTCGCGGCGTCGAACACGTACGTCGCCAGGGTCTCCGTCTTCAGATTTTCGAGCGGCACGAGCGTGCTGCCCGATTCAAAGAGGCGAAGCCGTCCCGTGCCATTTCCGCATGACGCCAACCAGATGACGTTCGCGCCGTTCCGCGCCACAAGATCGCCCGTCGGCTGCGAATCCGCGCCCGCGAATACAATCTGCGCGTTGTCGACCAGCATGTCCATGCAGGAATTGGCGGCGTTCAGCGTCAGCGACGGCACGGAAACGGAGCGCAAGGTCATGTTCTTGACCGTGTAGCCGGTATAGTCCGTGGACGTCGAGTCTACCTTCACGTTCTCCATGTCCTCCCCAAGGACGGCACCCTTTTCGACAGTGTGATAGAAGGATTTGACCCATTTCGCCTTGACATTCGCGCCGCTTTGCGTGAACTGCACCTTTACGCCCTTGACGTAGTTGCCGTACAGGAACTGGAACTGGCAGGTCAAGCTCTCGCCGTTGAACTTGACATGGTACGGCAACGATTGCGTATACTGCTCGGAAATGCCGATGGCATTTCCTTTCAACGTGGCTTTCACGGGCGTCATGCGGGAGAGGACCATGTTCGTGAACACGTGGTTGTCCGCAGTGGTCGTCAACCAGGCCGAAGCCGAGCCCGTTTGGTTGCCGGTCAGACCGTATGTCGTTTCCGTCGTCGCGTCCGAAAGCCCCTTGGCCACAATACGCCCGTTCACGCTCGCGACGGGCTGCGTCCATGTCTGCGAGACCGGGGCCGTGACGCACACTTCCACATTTGACGCCGCCACCGTGCCGCCGAAGGCCGCGTTGCCGGCAAACCGCACACGCGCCACGGACGCCTTGAGCTGGCACACGCCATAGCCTGCCGTGGAAAGCGACGTCGCGACATTGCCGGTCCCAGAAGCCACAACTGATGCGACATTGGCGGACACGAGATCCATGCCCAACGTCCTGACGTTGCTGTTGTTCACGTAGCGCGTTCCGATCCCCTTCGCATAGACGCCGCCCTCGCCGTCCGTGAACTCGACGAGTATGCACTTGATGAGTCCTTGGTAAACCTGGAACTGCACCGTGGCCTTGCCGTCCTTCGGGAAAAAGTGGTATCCGAATGCCGAGAACGTGCGACTTCCGCCTGACATGCTCGCGCCGCCCATCTCGCCCCATATCCCCGAAATGTCGGCGAGCGTGATGCCGGGAAATACGAGAGCGGGCGCATTCTTCGGCACGAACCCCTCGTAAGTGGATGCAACAACGCCGTCAAGCTTGAGCGCACCTTCCGTCGTGAGGTTGGACACCACGACCGTACCGCCCAGCGAAACGTTCGTGTCCGCGCCGAAGGACGCACCCGCGCCGTCGGTCCACGCGACGGACGTCTCGCCCGAAAGCCAGTTCAGCTCCCCTGCCGCGTTCCACGCGCCACCATCCGGCCCGTTCCACACGAGCGGCGTCTCGTCGTCGCCGAACGACGACGACATCATTCCGCCGGCGATGCACATCGCCGCCGCATACGCGAACAATCTCTTCATGCAATCACCATTCTAATCTTCATGATCAACTTTCTCCTTGTCGAATGAATGCCGCTATATCTTATCATACCCTTTCCCGTCTTAGCAATTGCATTTTTGCAATAGGACAAAGGACAGAGGACAAAGGACAAAGGTTTTAGGACAGAGGACAAAGACAAAGGTTTTAGGACGGAGGACAGGGGATCGGATTGGATGGTGCACTGCGCTTTACCGCCACCTAATCCTTTGTCTTCTGTCCTCTGTCTTTTGTCCTCACTGTCCCGTCTTGTGGGGAAAATCGCGTTCTGCTATACTGTTGCCATGAACAGATTGTCTTTAAACGTGGCTTGCGCGATGGCGATTCTGACGTCGGCGGCGTACGGCGCTTTCGTTCCGATCACGAACGCCTGGACGGGCGTCAACCTCCATCCCGAGTACAAGGGCGCCACCGGCACGCTGACGCGCGTGGAGAGCGGCTGGAACATCCACTACGACTTCACGGGCGGCGGCCACGGCATGGGCATGATCGTGGCGCCGAAGTCCCCGATCTGGGCGCGGTCGATCGCGTTCGACGCCCGCCACGGCAACGGACACGCCATCTGCATCCTCATGACCGACTCGGCGGGACAGACGTTCCGCAAGGTCGCGCGCGCCGCGCCGAATGCCTGGCATCGGTTCGTCTGCGACACCCGCACGGGCTGGGGACTTCACTGGGGCGGCCCTGGCGATGGCGAGATCCGCTTCCCGGTCCGTTCGTTCGAAATCAACATCGACCGCTTCGCGAAGGGTTCGCCTGGGCCGACGGAGATCGGCGACGTGCAGGTGAAGAACATCGCATACGAAGCATTCTCGCCCGAGGAACGCGCTCGGAACGCGCGCTACGCCAGCTCGCCAGGCGTCCGCTACACGATCACGGATTTCACGCCGGGCGACCGGTTCTCGGCCGGACCGCGCGCGTTCTACCGCGGCGACTTCGCCGGCAACGACGGACACGCGCTCGCCGACGGCACGCTGGAGGTCGACTTCGCGCGCGAGGCGCGGCTCTCAATCTTCAACGAGATCCCGGTCTGGGGACGCCCGGAAGAGTTCATCCTCACGGTCGAGGCGCCCGCCGAGGCGGCCGGCGCGGAGTTCCTGCTGGGGGTCCGCGTGGGCAAGCAGATCGTGTTCAACTCGTTCGGCAAGTTGCGCAAGCCCGTGCCGGGACGCGCGCGCATCTACCAGACGCTCTCGATGCCGGGGCCCAGCAACGCCTTCGGATGGGGGACGCCGAAGAAAGGCGATCCCGGCCTCGCGCTGTCGAAACGGGTGATGCGGATCGATGTGGCGCGGGGAGATGCGCCGGCCCGGAAGTTCACCGTCCGCCTCGTGCGCCTGGAGGCCGTCGTCTCGTCGCAGTTCGGCTCGGTCCAGGCGGCGCCGCTGCTGGCCACGCCGCCGACGGGCGCCACGCCGCCGCGCCAGCTAGCCGTCAACTATCTCAACCTGAAGCCCGAAACGCGCAACGGGGGCGAAATCCGCGTGAGGATGCGCGACTGGGAAGGACGCGACCTGGGCGAGGGACGCGCGGCCGTGCCCGCGACGCCGCCCGGCGGACGCGCGCAGGTGTGCGTGAATCTCCCCGATGTGCCCCGGGGACTCAATTTCGTCTCGTATGACAGCGCCTTCTTCCAGGGCGGCCGACCGGTCACCGACATTCCGCCGGGGAACGTCTGCTGGACACGTCCCCTTCCAGACGTCGGCTCGTCCGAGAAGCATCCTGAACTGCCGTGGGGCATGGGCATCTACATCCACCGCAGCGAAGACCTCTTCGCGTACGCCTCCGGCTACACCAGCCCCACGAACGCGGCGGCGCTTGCCCGCATGGAGCGGCGCGCCGCGCTCGCGCAGGCCGCCGGCGTCAAGTGGGAACGCGCCGAAATCAAGCCCTCGCAGATCGCCTACGCCAAGGGGAAGTACGACTTCTCCTACTATGACAGGCTCTTCGAGATCGCCGACCGCCATGGCATCTCCTGCTGTCTCCTCTTCTCGCACTACTGGCCGGTCGGTTACAAGCCGTACACGCAGGACTGCTACGACGCCTACGTCGAGACGGTCCGTCGCACGGTCGCGCACTACAAGGGGCGCATCAAGTTCTGCGAAATCTGGAACGAGCCGAACATCGGGTTCTGGACGGGACCGAAGGAGGACTACGTGAAGCTGGTGAACGCCGCGCACCGCGTGATCAAGGAAGTCGATCCCGAGATTCGCGTGATCGCCTGCTCGACCGCCGGCGTCGACCTGAAGTTCATCGACATGTGCATCGCGGAAGGCATGGCATACGACGACATCTCGATCCACACCTACCGCGGCGACCCCGAGGAACTGACTTTCCTTGCAGACCTTGCCGCGGTGACGAACCGCGCGCACGGCAATCCCACGTGGATCACCGAGATGGGCTGGCCGACCGGTTGCGGCAACGGCACCGTCTCCGAGCGGGAGCAGGCGGGGAAATACGCCCGCGCGTACATGACGGCGGTCGGCAGCGGGATGATCCACTCGATCTACGGCTACGACTTCGTGGACGACGGCTTCAACGTACTGGAGCGCGAGAACAACTTCGGCATCGTGCGCCGCGACCTCACGCCCAAGCCGGCCTACCGCGCCCTCGCCAAGGTCTGCCGCACCTTCGGCAGCGGCACGCCCACCCTTGAAAGCGTGGATCTCTCCGGCGGCAAGGCCTGGATATTCCGCATGGGCGGACGCTCTGCGGTGTGGGCGACCCGGACGGAGCGCCTCGTCGTGCAGACAGATTCCCCCGCAGAGGCGACCAACCTGATGGACGAGAAACTCGGCGGCAGGCAAACACGCGCGTCCATAACGACCGGACCGCTTGCGCCGGTGTTCTTCGACGCAAACGTCCTTTCAGTGTCGGAAGACCACTCCGCCGAGCACCCTTCCGACCCCGACGACCCCATCACCTTCTGACGCCCTCTCCGAGAAATAACCCTTGCCGTCGCCACACGCTTGCCGACCGCCCGAGGCTTTAGCGGATCACGATGACCACGCCGGACTTCGGCTCGAACGGGCCGGTGGCGACGAGCGGCACCGCCGCGCCCTTGAAGCGTGCCGCGTCGATCTCCGCGTTGAGGCCGATCTCCTCGTCGGTCAGCCGGCGGTTGTAGAGGCGGAGCGACTTGACGCGGAAATCGGCACGCTTGTTGGTTATGAGCTTGCAGTCGGAAGAGGTCGTCAAGTCCTCGGTGTAGGTCTCCGTACTCGTGAGCGGACAACGTGCGCCGTCGATCCAGAGCGCATGTTCCTCGTAGCCGAGCACCGCGGCATGAGACCGCACGGCCGTCGGATTCACGTTGCGCGCGTCAAGCACCCCGATCTTCTTCAGCGTCTTCTGGCAGAAGAGCGCAACGCCGTCGTCATAGCGATAGCAAAACGAGCCACGCGGCGTCCACAGCGGATACTGCAGGTTGCCCTTGTCCGTGCCCGTCCAATTGCCGCGCTGCGACACGCATTCGATCGTCAGCACGGACGGTCCTTCCGCCGAGATTCCCGGCACGCTGAAGACCGTCGGCGCATGGTCGAGGGCGGAGGCGGAAAAGATTGCGTCCGACTCGACCGTCACCCATTCCGGCAGGGGGATCGGGTCGGCGACATTCCCGGAAAGATCCGCCCACGTCGTCGCCGCGGCGTCATGATACGGCACGCCGTTCGCGTCGACCGAGTTGTCCACGCCGTCAAGCTGCAGGACGAGCCCCTGTTTCACGTAGGCGGACGAGTCGCAGGCCCTCTCGAGGAAGAGCCGGGCGACCGTGCGCGGCTTCGCCATCGACGGCAGGTGCACGACCGCGCTCGAGACGCCGGCGGGGATCGTCCCGGCCTTCGCGGAACGGGCCCAGTTCGTCAACGCGGGACCGCGATCCTCGGCATCCCAGGCGATGTACAGGTCGCGCGCCGTCCGCGCGGGCCGGACGGAAACCGTCGCGTTCGCCCCGCTCAGAACCGGATTCGCCACGCACCAGCCCACGGCATCGGAAGCTGCGCATATCTCGGCGCCCTTGAAGCGCGCGGCATCGACCGCCGCATTGCGCGCGACCTCGGTTCGCGCGAGCTTGCGGTTGTAGAGGCGCACGGAGAACACGCGGTTGTCGGCGCGAATGTTGCTGAATAAGCTGAAGTTGGTGCCAACCGTCATGGTGTTCGAATCGAACCAGACCTCCTGCAGGTCGCCGCTGTTTTGGCCGATCGTGTAGTTCTCGCTGTTGAGCCGGTAGCCGCCGTCGATGAAATAGCTCGCCGCACCGGAACGCACGCGGGCCGTGAGCGTATGGATGTCGGTCGCATGCAGCGACGCTTCCGGCCAGTACGTCCAGTAACAGAGACCATTCCTCTTGAGGTTAGCGTCCGCGTTGTAGCCGTAGCAGACGACGGAGAAGCCGTTCTCGTTATTCTTGCGGTAACTGATCGTGCCAAGCGGCGTTGTCAGCGTGCTCTGCAATTGCGAGTAGTTGTCGGAGTACACCCACCGGACGCGTTGCGCCGCGAAGTCGACCGTCAGTTCGGTCGGGACGGTCGGCACGAGGGGAATGTGGCTGATACTGATGCCAGAACGGTTCTTGTCCGCTTTCGAGTAGAACGCATTCGCCTCGATGTCCAGGAAGGACGGCGTCGGGATGTCCTTGCCGTTGCCGGTGAGGTTCGCCAGCACCGGCGGCGCGTCAAGGTGCGTGCGCACGCCGTCGACGACCGAGTTGTCCGTGCCGTCGTAGTGCAAGACGAGCCCCTCGGTCACGTACGAAGCGCTCGTCGCCGGCATCGAGAGGAAGAAGCGCAACGCCATCCATGCCGTTCCTGCGCCTTCAGGCACCGCGACCTTCGCTTCCGTCGCACCGGCCGGGACCGTCGCCGCAAGCGAGACGGACGGCCAGTCCGCCTTGCCGCGTCCGCAGTCGTTCGTGGCCGTCGCCACGTAGAGGTTGCGCGCGACATTCGCCGCGGGGAACGACACCCGCGCCGTTCGCCCGTCGCCCTGAACCGTCACTTCGATCGCGCTCCTGATCGAGAATTCCTTCGTCACCTCGAGGCCGGCGTATTCGCCAAGGCCGCTGACGATCACCTTGCCCTTCCCCGGCCCGGCGTTCCGCTCGTAGCCGACCGCGTAGTCGACGGCCTGCGCGAGCAAACGGTTTTTGCGGCACCGGTCGATGACCGTCACCTTCGGACAGGCGTCGTCAAGGCCGTTCCAGCTCTGTTCGGGGATGTCGGCGATTGAGAGCTGGACCGCCGCGGGAAGCGGCCGGCCATGAAAGCGTAGGCCGTCGAGCGCGGCGTTGGCGGCGATCTCTTCCGCCGTCAGTCGGCGGTTGTACAGGCGGATCGCGCAGATGCGGACGTCGGTGCGGAGGTTGCCGAAGAACGCATAGCGATCAGGCCAGGCAGAGGTATGACTGTCAACGCCCCAATTGGAGGCGGCGTAGTCGACACCATCGAACAGGATGGAGGTCTGGCCGACGCCCAGCGTCGCCGTAACGGTCTTCAGCGCCTTCGCGCTCGCACCGGGACGGAGATTGTACAACTGTAGCTGGGTCGTCGAAGTCGGCACCATCACGTAGTGGCCATTCAACTCGTTATACCGATAGCCGAAGGAACCGCGTGGCGTCGTCAGGACGCTCTGCAGGTTGTAGTAGTTGTCGGTGTAGGCCCACGCGAGGCGTTGCATGACGATTTCGACCGTCATCGCCGGCGTCTCGGACGTGATGCCGTCAACTGCCGCAAATCCGGGAGAGGTGCCGGTCTTGGACGAGTTGATCTGACTGTTGTTCTGAAGCCCCCGGATGGCGGACGAGCGGAACGCGCCGTCTTCATGCGTCACCCAGGACGGCAGCGCCAGGTCGTACGCGGCGCCCGTTGCCGCGAGGTTCTTCCAGACGCTCGCGTCTTCACCCTGTTCGAGGGCGTCATACTGGAGAACCAGTCCGTCGCTCACGTAGTAGTCGGCGCCGAGGGATGCCTCGCTCGTAACAGTCGCATTCGGCAACGCCCCATCCGCCATCTCGGTTGCGCCGCACCGGGTCACGATCGATCCCGTGAAGTCGGGTGAAACAGACGAAAAGACCAGTTTGCCTGCGCCCGTCTTCACGAGCGTGCCGTTGCCGGAGACCGGCCCCGCGACCGTCAGCGTCAGGCCGGCCGGCACCTTCAGCTGCGCCACGGCCCCCCCTCGCGACGACGATGCCGCGAGTCGCAGGAAGCGTGTACGTCGTGTTCGTCAACGCGAATGCGACGTGCGCCTTGTTCGACAGGACGAGACCGTCCGCCAGCAACGCGTCCGGCACGCCCAGTCCGCCGTTGAGGTTCACATACGGATCCGCACCCGTGCTGCTGACGACGATCGGCCCCTTGAATCCCGTCAGGGTCCCCGCCGACATGTCCAACACGCCCTGGCCACCGCCGCCGCTGCACACGAGCGTGCCGGTGCCGGTCAGGGTCGCGCCGAGGGTGAGCGAGCGGCTGTCCGACGGCGCGTATGAGATCGTCAATCGCCCGCCCGCGCCGATCTGGCAGTTGCCCATCAGGATGTTCTCACAGTTCCCCATGCCGAGCTCGAAGCGGCACTCAGTTTTTCAGCGGAAGAGGAGGACCGTGCCCTTGTGGTTGCCGAAACGAACCGTATTGCCGGTGGAGTACAGGCGGAACGACCGGTAATCCGCCGCCAGCGTGGGCATGCCCGTAATCGACGCAGCCGTGAACAGCGTCACCTTCGGGGCGTCCTTGTACAGCGGCAGGTTCTCCGGATCCGTCACCTCGAAGCTGACGCCCGAAAGGTCCAGCGTGCCGTCGGCGCGGATACGCGTCTCCCCTCCAAAGAGCGCCGCGCATGAGCCGCGCACCGTGCAGGAGAGGTTGACTGTGCCGCTGACGGCGAACCAGATTACGCCGCCCTCCAGTTCGAGGTCGCCTCCCGGGTAGGCGTTGAGATTGCTCTGGAACACGAGATTGCCCTCCTCGCAGCGCGTGGGCCCGCCGTAGGTGTTCGCCCCGCGCAGACGCAGCACCTGCGCGCCGCGTTTCGTCAGGCCGCCCGTCGTCACGGCGTCCGCCATCGTCACGGCACAGGTGTAGGCGGTCGATCCGTCCGGCGACTCGATCGTGGCGGTGGTCGTGTCGTCGTAGCCCGTGCCGGGCGAGACGACGGTGATGCCGGTGATCCGGCGCGTCTTGGAATCGAACTCCGTCACCGCCGCCGCGCCAACGCCCGTGCCCGAGATCGTCACCTCGGCCGGACCGCAGTACGTGGTGGCGTTCGCCGCCTCCGACGGCAGTGCAATCGACGCCACCACCTTGCCGCTCGGGCTTCCCATCGGCATCCACATCTCGGACAGTTCCGGATTCCCCGACGTGCCGCGGGTTGCGGACGTGTCCACCACGATGCCGCCCGGATGGATGATGAACGTGTCGGGGTCCATCGAGTGATTGGCCGTGTCGAAGAGATCGTAGCTCTTGCTCGGCTTCAGGATTCCGCCGTTGAACGAGATGTGGAACGCGGGCCGGTGGATTGACGCCTTCGCTTCAACGGTCTTCCGTATCCGCGCCGGAACAAACGCCGCACCGTCATTCACCGCCAGCACCGAGGTGAAGGCGTTCGTGCGCGCCATCGTGACGTACGAGGCGCGCAGTTCTGTGCCCGCCCCGGACAACGCCACGAGCGACCGGCCGCCGTTCGGCGCAGATGCGAACTTGCTATCCGTCCCCGACGATCCCACCACCAAGTTGGCGAGCTGCATCGTGCCGCCGGACATCCGCAGCGTGCCGCGTCCGCCCTGCGACAGGATCGAATCGCTCGTTCCGGAGAGGGCGCCTCCCTTCTGGTGATAGAAGCCCGTGCCGCCGCGTCCCATGAGCAGCCTGTGGCGCTCCACCGTACCACCGGACAACTCGAAGTAACCGGCCGCACCCGTCGCGTTGTCGGTGCTGAGGTCGTTGGAACCGTACGTTCCTGTCAGGTAACCGCCACTCATGTAAACGGCGTTGTGCGACCCATCTCCTCCCGACTCCGCCATGCGGACCTGGGAAGTGACCACTGAACCACCCTGTATCTCCAGGATGTTCATGCCGTTCTGTGAACACCCCAGGCGAAGCTGTCCGTCTGAACCAGCGGGGAACCGGAACACCGTGTTGGAGATCGTCATCGTCACGGGGTGCGTGAGGTTCTTTCCGTAGAAGTACACCCACTTGGCCGCAGGGAACACCGCGTCGCCGGCGTTCAAGAGTTCAACCTTGACATCCTTATCCCTGCTTTCTTCGTTCAAGTACCAGTTCGCCTTGAACACCTTCTCTCCCTTGCCCGTGAAACGCAAAACGCTGCCGTTGGCAGATACGGCACCGTTGTTTGTCAAGACGCCGGTGTTGCAGATCTCCGCAATTCCCCCATTCCCCCACTGTTTGATTTGACTGCAAATAAGTACGTCATTGGTCAGATGCATGTTGACGTTCTGTCCGCCGCCTTCTATCCGAAAATCTTTGTTGCCAAGTACCGGTCCGCACCAGATGTTCTGCGTGGCAGAAGTGGCATGAGTACATTGCAGATGTACAGTTTGCAGCGCCTCGATCGGCCAATCGAGCCCGTAGCCGGCCTGATCGTAGAAATAGAGCCTTCCGGCGGAGTTCCAGATGATCTTGTTGGCGGGTGACCCCACCAGCCGGAACGAATTCTGGAACACCACGCTGCCCACATCCACCTGCACGGAGGCGACGCGCCCCTCGGCATCGGCGGCATTGATCGATCCGCTCGAATTGCTGCACACCCAGTCCGCGCCACCTAACTTCGTGAGCTTGTAGCCGTTGAGGACGAATGAACTGATACGAAAACGCACCCCCATGTCAAGCGTCGCATCGCCCTGAAGGATGAGGGACTTGATGATGTTGCTGTTTATCGCCCCACCGGAACTGCGGCGGATCGTGGCGTTCGCGCCCAGCGTGATATCGACGTTGATGGATCCCGCAGTTGCGTCGGAGGAACTCGCGGGCGTGATGTCGAACACCGCCCCTGCCCCCACGGAGATGGAGGATGGCTTGCCGAAGCAGGCAGGCGTGGTGGCGGCCAGCGTGCCGCCCTCAATGGATATCTGGCCGGTGAATGTGTTCGCGCCCGTGAGCGTCAACTTGCCGGAACCTTGCTTCACCAGGCCCGCCGAACCGGAAATCACGCCTGAATAGGTGTCGTCTGAAGACAGGTTGAACACGTAATTGCCATTCACAACGGTGTACGTCGCCTCGCTCCGCGCCGTCATGGAGCAGAGCACAGCCAACGCGCCTACAACAACTTTCTTCATCTACCTTCGCGTCCTTTCATCAGTGCCTCAAGCGGGCGACTTTAGCGGATAATCAGCAATGTGCTGGAATCGGCGGCCACGGCGTAGAGCATGCCGTCGACGACCTTCAGCTTCGCCGACTCGACGTTGCCGCCGTTGAGCACCTTCACGCGGCCCGGCGCCGACACCGCGCCCGTGACGGACGCGAGCGGGATCTGCGTGCCGATCGGCAGGAAATCCCCGTCGGAGAGGCCGAGGTCGAGCTTCGCCCCCGCGTCCACCACGAGGTCCCCTTCCACGTTCATGAACAGGTCGCGCGAGAGGTCCGCCACGAGCGCGCCCGCCACGCGGAGCGTGCCGTTCTGGACGAGACCGCGCAGATTGATCTCGCCCACCGTGCGCGTGTCGCCTGCGCAGTCGAGGACGCCGCTCGGCGTCACCATCACGCGACCGGAGAGCGCCTCGTCCGCCGTCGCCTGCAGCACGCCGCCCGCGATCGTTGTCGGCCCCGTGAACGTGTTCGCTCCGGAGAGGACGAGCGTGCCCGGCCCCGTCTTCGTGAGGCCGCCGTCCGGCGCGCCGTTGAGGAGCGCGTCGGTCGTCAGCGCCTGGCCGATTTCGTAGGTCTTTCCGGCGGACACCGCGATCGTCGCCCCGTTCGTGGAGACGTATGCGCCGTCGACCGCCGGCAGCGTGCCGTCCTCCTTCAGGCCGAGCGTGCCGCCGTTGAACGTGATGTACGCCTTGCCGTTGTTGTGCGAAATGGCGTTCGCGCTGATCGACCCGCCGTTCAGGAACAGGCGTCCCGTGCTGTTCACGTCGTTGCAGAGTGACAGCGTGTCGGCGATGTCCACCGTACCGCAGTTGATGTGCACGTAGCCGTCCGTCGCCTTGTACGTCGTGCCGGAGCCAGCCGCCGTCAGATACACGAGGTACAGCGACGTTCCCACCTTCAGCGTGCCGCCGTTCATGTAGAAGTACGAACCGATGTTCGCGTTGCGCATCCGCTGGTATCCGAGAACGAACGCACCCGCCGTCGTTACTTCGCCGCCGTTCATCTCGAAGATGCCGGTGGACTTCATCGCGGAGTTGCCGCTCTGGCAGATGCGGATCCAGTTCGCGTTGACCGTGCCGCCGTTCACCGTGAACTTGCCCGTGCAGACCGCGGTCGCCGAGCCGTGATAGTAGTTGATGTAGCAACTCCCGAGCGTCATCGTGCCGTTGTTCATCACGTATTCGCAGTTCTTGCCGTTCACCGTGTCCACGCCCACGCAGAAGTCGGAACAGATGAAATTCGGCGCGTCGTCCGGGTCGCCCACAGTGCCCTGGATCACGCGCCCCTCGGACACGTTGAACCGGCGGAACGTCGCGACGGGGCCGTCGCCGTTCGCCCGCACGTAGGTCTCGTTCTGGGAGCCGCGGTTTATCGCGCCATTTCCGCCCGCGAACGTGCCGTTGCCCTTGAGAATCAGGTCACCCGCGCCGATCTTCGAGAAGGCGGTCGCCGTGGCGTTGGTCGTCATCGAAAGAAGCGTGAGGTCATGGTCCACGTCCAGGACGCTGCACTTGTTGGCGTTGATGCCGTAAAGGTAGATTCCCGGCAGCGTCTCGCCCGTACCCGTGTACTTCAGCGTGCCGCCGGCGAGCCTCAGGACGGAGGAACCGGTGATGCCGGCCACGGTCGGGAGGATCATCCGACCGGAGCGTATGAAGAGGTTCGCGATGTTGGTGACCATCCCGAACTCCACCGTGCCGCCGCCCGTCGGCTCGGCGTAGTTCACGCCCAGGAGTGAGCCGCCTCCGTCGACCGTCCCGGCAAAGGTCGTCTTCGCGCCGGTTGCCGTCTGCACCAGCGTGCGCTGACGGATCCCGACGTCGCACGCGAACGTGTTCGTGCCGCTGTTCGCGTAGATCGCCGCCGTGCTCTTGCTTCCCGTCGAGACGGTGAGCGGCGAACCGGAAAGGCGGTAGCCGTTCTTCGCGGACGACGCGGCGAGCGTGAGGCCCCGCACCGTGACCGGCGCGTCGAGCGCCACGGGCACGTTCGCGGCCTTGGCCGGACGGAACACGGCGTCCGCGTCCGTCCCCTCCGGCGGGTCGAACCCGTTCCAGTTCGCCGCCGCGCTCCAGTCGCCGCCCGACGTCACGGCGCTCCATTCGCGCGCGCCCTCGCCGACGCCGTCGTAGCCGGCGGACTCCGAGGTGACGGTGCAGACGAGCGCGTGCCAGCCGGGGTAGTTCGGCTCGTTGTCCGGCAGCGTGACCTCCTTGTATGTCGCCGCGAGCGCGCCGTCGTATCGGCCCGTCGTGAACTTCGACACGTCGAGCGAGATCTCCGCGCGGTAGACGAGCGCCGTGTAGGTTCCCGCCACCACGTGCGGCATTGCGCTCGTGTTGTCCGTGTGCGTCGTCACGGCCACGGGCCCGTTCACCGCGAGGTCGCCCGTCACGGCGAACGCGTAGTTCGTGCGCGCGGAGTTCACGGTGCCGTTGAAGAGGTCGAGGTAGACGATTCCGTCCTCGCCCTCCTTGCCGAGCGTGAGGTTCTTGATCGGCGCGCCCGTCCGCTTCGCGTAGAGGACGTTGTACTGCTGGAGCGTGCCGCCCGGCTCCACCACCACGGTCGCGTTCGAGAAGGCCGTCGTGAGCGGAATGAGCGTGGAGCCTTCCGACGCCGTGATCGCGCCGGTGATCGTGCTGTTTGCGAACACGGTGCCGAAGGCGACGCGCCCGCCGCCGACCACGGTGATGCAGAAGTCCGTCCGTTCCGACTCGGGATCGGCCAGGATCGGCCTGTTGACGTACGTCCAGTAGTAGCGCGGCGTGCCGAGCCCCTCGTTCGCCGACGTGTCGAACACGAGGTCGTCCGCGAGGAACATCCGCCAGCCCGTGTTGTTGTTCAACGTCGTATTGCCCGTCGCCGATGTCCAGCCGCTGTAGCGTCCGCCCCGGAAGTAGATCGCCGCCGTGTTGCTCGTGCAGGAGGAGGCGGTGATGCTTCCGGTCTGGTAGACCGCGCCCGTGTACACGTTGATCGTCACGGGGGCGTTGTTGTAGAACGTCGTCGTGCCGTTGACGGCCAGCGAGCCGCCCTTGAGGTCCATTACGAGCTCGCCCACGTGGCGCGTGGCGTTGGAGCCGGCCTTCGACGCCACCGTCATCGTCGCGGACGTCACCGCGCCGCCGTCCTGCGTCCACGTGGTGAGCAGGTTCGTGGTGACGGACGGATAGCTGTTCAGGCGCAAGTCGCCGTTCACGTTCACGGTTCCGCCGTGGATGGCGATCTCCGGACGGATGTTCTGGAGATATGCGCCGTCCCAGGCCGTCGAGATGCCTGTGCAGGTGACCGTGCCGCCGTTCATCTCGAAGCGCGGCACGAGGGCGTCCTCGCGCGCGTCGCCCGTCACGTTCGTGTTGCCTGCGTAGTAGCCGAGCTCGATGATGCCGAGCGTGTAGGTGCCGTTGTTCATGACGAGCTCGCCCGCCGTCTCGCGCCGCCCGTTCGTCTCGGACGCCGTGCAGCCGCCGATGTCGGTTTCGCCGGACTGGGAAACCGTGGGCGCGTCCGCGTCGTCGCCAACCGTGCCGATCACGAGGCGTCCATTCGCGAGCGTGACCGACTGCAACGTATCCACGGGCGAGTCGCCGTAGAGGCCGATGCCCTTCTTTCCGCTTGCGCTCTTGTTGCTGTTGCCCAGCTCGAACGTCCCGTTCCCCTTCAGGACGAGGTCGCCGCCGCCCGTCTTGAAGAACGCCGACGTGCCGCCGCGCGCCATGGAGAGGAGCGTGAGGTCGTGCTCGACGTCAAGGATCGCCGCCTTGGCGGAACCCGCGTTGATCGTGAGGCCGGGAACCGTCTCGCCCGTGCCGGTGTACTTCAGCGTGCCGGGTCCGATTACGAGGTCGTCCGCGCCGCGCACGAACGCGAGCGAGCCGAGCTCCGTGGTGCCGCTGCCCGTCGTGAGCGGTCCCGTGAAACCGCTGCCGACATTCGCGAGCGTGACATGGCCACCCCCGGTCGTGGCGGGGTTCACCTTGACGGGCCATGTTCCGGCGAGAGCGCTCTCCACCATATGCGATGCGCCGCCGAGCGAGGAGATCTGCGCTCCCGCCGTGCCGTTGTCGAACGTGAGCGTACCGCCGGAGATCGTATAGTCCTCCGTACCCGTGAACGCGAGCCCGCCCACCGTGACGTTCGCGTCCGCGCCGAGCGTCACCGTGCGCGCGACGCCCTCCGCGAGGTCGGGGAACGTGGCCGTGGCGCCGGCGGCGTCGACCGGCGTGCCGTCCTCCCAGTTTCCGCCCGTCGCCCAGAGGCCGTCCGCCGTCCCGTTCGTCCACGTACCCACCGTCTGCTCGCGCGTGACGACGGGATCGGGCACGGGGAACGCAACGGCGAGCCGCAGCACCGCCGCGGCGGATGTCTCGACGACGGTGAACACGGCCGACGTGGCCGTCGACGGCGAGACGAGCGATGCCCGCGTCGCAAGCTCCTCGAGCGCCGCCTTGTCCGCAAGCGGCACGGAGAGGACGGGATACGTCCCATCCGTCTTCAGCGCCGCCGTGCTGCCGTTCGGCTCGTACATCGTCACCTGGAGCGATGGCGTACCGGCAAGCGCGAAGGCGTTCGTCACCATGAACGGGAACCCGGCGGCGGAGCGCAGCGCGAGCGCGGGACTCGTGTCCGCGACGCCGAACACGGCGCGTCCGACGACCGCCTGCGCGTTGGTCGCCTGCACGCCGCCCGCCGCCACGGTGAGCGTGGTCGCCTCCGGCAGCGCGCCCGTCGCGCAGAACGAGAGAAGCCCCTGCTTGAGGAGCGTCGGGCCGCGGTAAGTGGCGGGCTCGCCGAATTCGTAGATGCTCGTCGCGGTCAGGTTGGAGATCACCAGCCCGGCCGGCTCGGCCGCCCCGTCGCCCGCGTCCTCGATCAGATGGCGCGTGCGCGCCACGCCGTAGCCGCCCACCACGGCGCCCTTGCTGCCGATCTTCACGGACGTGAGGTTGGCGTAGAACGAGGCGTAGGTGCCGTTCTGGCGGCCGATCACCGTGCCGCCGTCGATCAGCACGTTGAGCTTTCCGGTGCTCTTATTCTGGATCGTGTCCACCTGCAGGACGCCGCCGGTGACCACGTGCACGTTGAATACGGACTGCAGGCTGTTATGCACGCTATTGGCGATAAGACGGCCAGGGGCCTTGATCTCCATCAGCACGGTCGTGTCCGCATTTCCTGAGACGCGCCCGGCGTAGGCATTGTTCACCGTCACCTTGCCGCCGTGTACGAGCACCACGCTGTTCGCACCACGGTCGTCGGAAACGGAGAGATTGTCCGCCGTGAACGTGCCGCCGTAGATCTCGAAATGCGGCTCGCTGTTCTGCGCGAACTTGCTGTATTCGAGCTTGTTGCGGCCCATGCAGAATGTGCCGCTGCTGACCGAAACGGCGCCGTCGTAGATGCGAAAGGCCGAGGCGGGGCGCTTCTGCGGCGTGGTCGACGTGCTGCCGTTGTAACAGGCGTGCATGAACCAGCTCGAGAACTGGACCTTTCCGCCGCGGACTTCGATGTGGCCTTCCCTTTCCTGCTCGCCGCTCGCCGCGAGCCAGCC
>JAFRSR010000210.1 GCA_017427485.1 Kiritimatiellia bacterium | reverse complement strand
GCCGCGCCGGCCGTGCGCCTCTGCGCGAACGCCCAGCCGGGCGTCTCGCTCGCGGGCCTTGCGGCCTACGGCGCGCAGGGAATCGGCCTCTACCGCAGCGAATACCTCTGGCTCGGCGGGAACGCGGACCCCTCCGAGGAGGAGCAGTTCGCGGCCTACGCCGAAGCCGCCCGCGCGGCCGCGCAGCTGGGCGACGGCGCGCGCGTCGTGTTCCGCGCGCTCGACATCGGCGGGGACAAGATCCAGCGCGGGCAGCGTTCGCACGAGGCCAATCCGTTCCTCGGCAACCGTTCGATCCGCTTCCTCCTCTCGCACCGCGACGTCTTCCGCACGCAGCTGCGCGCCATCCTGCGCGCGAGCGCGTGCGGTCCGAGCGCCGTGATGTACCCGATGGTCGCCACCGTGCAGGAGCTGCGCGCGGCGAACGAGGAGCTGAACCGCACGATGGACGAGCTCCGCGCGGCGGGCGTGCCGTTCGACGAGCGCATTCCCCACGGCGTGATGATCGAGGTGCCGTCCGCCGCCCTCAACGCGGACGCCTTCGCGCAGGAGTGCGACTTCTTCTCGATCGGCACGAACGACCTCGTGCAGTACACGATGGCCGCCGACCGCGCGAACGAGCGCGTGTACTACCTCTACCAGCCGGCGAACCCGGCCGTGATCAAGCTCGTGGACATGGCCGTGAGCGCCGGGCGCGCCGCCGGCATATCGGTCTCCGTCTGCGGAGAGTCCGCCTCCGACCCCGTGCTCGGCGTGCTGTGGGCGGGGCTCGGCGTGACGGAGCTTTCCATGAGCGCCAGCTACATTCCCGAGGTCCGCAAGACCCTCCAGGCTATCTCGGCCGACGAGGCGCGCGAACTCGCCGACCGCGTGCGCGGCTACGGGTCGTCGCGCTCCGCGGCGGAGATCTACGCGGACTGCCGCGCATTCGTCATTTCAAAGATCCCCCAGCTCGGGGAGATGCAGTCGGTTCTCACGGAGGGATGACCGGCGCATGAAAGGAAAGAGCAGGAAACTGAAAGCATGTCAGTGAAGATTCTGGGAACGGGCAGCTACTTGCCCCCGAAGGTCGTGACGAACGACGACCTCGCGCGGACGCTCGACACGTCCGACGAGTGGATCTACTCCCACACGGGCATCCACTCGCGCCATGTCGCGGAGGCGGACGACTGCACGTCGTCCATGGGCGCGAAGGCGGCGCGGAAGGCCCTGGAGGCGGCGCAGGTCGATCTGGCCGAGATCGGGCTCATCATCGTGGCCACATCCACGCCCGACTACGCGACGTTCCCGTCCACGGCCTGCCTCGTCCAGGCCGCGCTCGGCTGTCCCGAGACGGGCGCCTACGACATGCAGGCCGCCTGCGCGGGCTTCGTGTACGCCCTTGAGCAGGCGCGCTGCTGGGTGCGGGTGAACGCGGGCAAGAAGGCGCTCGTGATCGGCGCCGAGACGCTCACGCGCATCGTGGACTGGCGAGACCGCGGCAGCTGCATTCTCTTCGGCGACGGCGCGGGCGCGGTCGTGCTCGGCGACGTGCCGGACGAGGAGGGCCCCGCCGCGCACTCCATCCTGTGGGCGGACGGCAAGGGGGCGAACTTCATCTACCGCGAGGGCGGCACGCGCCTCCCGGCGCAGCCGGGCATGCTGCCGATCCCCTACCTCGTGCTCCAGGGCCACGACGTGTTCGCGTTCGCCGTGCGTTCGCTCGCGAAGGTCACGAACCAGCTCTGCGAAAAGCTCGGCACCACGCCGGCGGAGCTTGACCGCGTCTTCGCGCATCAGGCCAACGGGCGCATCATCGAGGCCGTCGCGCGCCGCATGAAGCTGCCGCTCGAGAAGTTCTACCTCAATCTCGAGACGACGGGCAACACGTCCGCCGCCTCCATCCCCGTGGCGCTCGACCAGGCCGTCCGGAACGGCGACCTCGCGGACGGCGCGCGAATCGTCCTCTGCGGCTTCGGCGCGGGCCTCACCTACGCCGGCACGTACATGCAGTGGCCGTATCTGTGAACAGTGAATAGGTAAAAGTGAATAGTGAATAGTTTAGTGAGAATAATAAGTCCAGTTGAGGAAAATTGAAAGGAAAGAGATCATGAAGAAAATCGTCGTCACGGGCATCGGCATGATCACGCCGGTCGGAAATGGAAAGGTCGCGAGCTGGAACGCCCTCAAGGCCGGCAAGTCCGGCATCGGGCGCATCACGAAGTTCGACGCCTCGCGCTGCACATGCCAGGTCGCCGGTGAGGTGAAGGATTTCGACGCCTACCTCGCCGAGACGGGCTATGTCGACCGCAAGGCCGCGCGGCACATGGACATGTTTTCCGTCTATGGCGTGGCCGCCGCCGTCGAGGCGTGGAAGGATGCGGGCTTCACGGAGGAGAACAAGCCGGACATGGACCGCGTCGGCACGTTCATCGGCAACGGCATCGGCGGCATGCAGACGACCGGCGAGGCGTGGAAGACCCTGCTGGAACGCGGCCCCGACCGCCTTTCCCCGCTCGCCATCCCCGAGCTCATCGCGAACGAAGGCGCCGGCAATATCTCCATGGCGCTCGGCGCGAAGGGGCCCGCCCAGGTGGTCGTGACCGCCTGCGCCTCGTCCACGGACGCGCTCGGCATCGCCCTCGACCTCATGCGCGCCGGACGTGCGGACGTGATGGTGGCGGGCGGCACCGAGGCGACGATCCTCGAGTTCGCCGTGGGCGGCTTCATGAAGATGAAGGCGCTCGCCACGCAGTTCAACGACAGTCCCGAGAAGGCCTCGCGTCCGTTCAACGCCGACCGCTGCGGGTTTGTGATGGGCGAGGGCGCCGCGATGCTCATCCTCGAAACGGAGGAACACGCACGCGCGCGCGGCGCGAAGATCTACTGCGAGCTCGCCGGCTACGGGGCCACGGCGGACGCCTACCACATCACGGCCCCCGACCCCACGGGCATCGGCGCCGTGAAGGCCATCCGCATCGCGCTCAAGGACGCCGGAGTCGACGACCTCTCGACGGTTGACTACATCAACGCCCACGGCACGTCCACCCATTTGAACGACGTGATGGAGACAAAGGCGTTCAAGGAGGTGTTCGGCGAGCAGGCGAGAAACATCAGCATCTCGTCCACGAAGTCGATGACGGGCCACCTCCTCGGCGCCACCGGCGCCCTTGAGGCCGCGGTCTGCGCGCTCGCGATCCAGGACGGGTTCGTGCCGCCTACGATCAACTACGAGGTGCCCGATCCCGAATGCGACCTCGACTACACGCCCAACGTGGGCAAGGCGCGCGACATCCGCGTGGCCGTGTCCACGTCCCTCGGTTTCGGCGGCCACAACGGCGTCTTGGTGTTCAAGAAGGTGGAGGGCTGAAGACCATGGAGTTCCCGAAGTTCAAGAACGAGTTCCACCGGCCCGGCATCGAACTGCTGCCGCACCGAGATCCGTTCCTCTTCGTCGACGAGCTGATCGCGGCGGACGAGACGGGCGCGCTCGGGCGCTACACGTTCACGGACGCGGCGACGGCCATTCCCGGCAAGGCAGTCAACTTCTTCTTTGAGGGCCATTTCCCCGATTATCCCGTCGTGCCCGGCGTGATCCTCATCGAGGCGATGGCGCAGGTCGCCGGCGCGGGCATCGTGGCGTGCCGGTTCATGGGCGACGCGAGCAACGACGCGAGCTTTCTTCTCGCCAAGATCGGCGGCGTGCGCTTCCGCCGCCAGGTGCGTCCGGGCGACACGCTCTACACGGTCACTCGCAACATGAAGATCCGCTCCGGGAACGGTTCCGGTCTCGGCGTCTTCGGCCTGAAGGGCTATGTCAACGACGAACTCGCGGCCGAGGCCGAAGTCACCTGCGTCCTCGGCACGATGGACGGGATTGGAATGAAATGAGACGGGCTGCGCTCCTTGTTCTGGCTCTCGGCCTCGGCTGCGCGGCCGCGGGGGGTGTCAATCTGCTGGACGACGCCGACTTCACGGGCGTGTCCCGCCTGCCGGAAGGCTGGACGACCGGGAACGCGCGCGTGGCCGTGGACGCCGCCGTCACGCACGGCGCACGGCCGTCGCTGCGCGTCACGTCGCCGGCGGGCGCCTCGCCCCAGTGGTACCTCGTGCGCCACCGCGTCCCCAACATCCGCGCGAAGACGCCCTACACGATCAGCGCGTGGGTGAAGACCGTCGGCCTGCCGAAGGGCTCGATGGCCTACCTCTCCCTCAACTGCGAGGCGAACGCCCGCCGCCTCGCGGCGAACGACTCCCACATGAAGGCCATGGGCGATTCGGACTGGCAGCGCATCGTCTACACGATGGACTCCCTGCCCGCCGGCACGCAGTCCGCGTTCTTCGTGTGCTGCCTCTACGGCAGCGGCACGGCGTATTTCGCGGACCTCCAGGTGGAGGAAGGGCGCGTGGCGACAGACTGGTCGCCGAGCGCGCACGACGTGGCCTTCCGCGCGGAGGAGGCGGAACGTCGCGCGGCCGCGCGCGCGTGGCGCGCGTCCAAGGGCCTCGACGCCCTCCCGCCTGGCACGCCGCGCATCGGCGTGCTCGACCTCGGCTTCCCCGCGGGCCCGAACACATTCGGCTGCATGAGCGATCCCGGCGTGTTCCTCGACGCGCTTGCGCCGCTTGGACACGTCTTCCGCGTGACGGGCGACGACCTCGCGCGCAAGGGCTGTCTCGCGCGCGAGACCCTGGACCTGCTCGTCGTTCCCACTGGCTCGGCCTGGCCGGCCGACGCGGCGGACGCGCTCGTCGGCTACCTGCGCGACGGCGGCTCGCTCTTCACCTGCGGCGGCTACGCCTTCGACAAGCCCGTCTATTTCGTCGACGGACGCTGGACCACCCGCGCGAACCTGCCGTATCCGGCGGCCGACACGCAGATTCCGCTTGCCCCCGCCTCCGGTTGGCGTCCGAGCACGCCGCCGGGGAAGACCGCCACGATCGCGGACGTTCCGGGGCCGGACGGCTTGCCGGCCGTGGAGGTTCGTAGCGCAGCGTTCCACCTGTGGGCGACGGCGGCCATGCGTGTGCCGAAGGGCGCGCTTGCCGGCAAGAGCCTGCTGTCGTTCCGCGCCCGCGCGGCGACGGGCGTCAAGCGCCTGACGCTGGAGCTGGACGAGCAGGACGGCTCGCGCTGGCAGGTGCACGTGCCCGTGACGTCCGACTGGACGGAATACCGCTTCTGTCCCTCCGACTTCGTGAACTGGAGCGACTCGCCGGCCGTCGGGCGCGGTGGTCCGGGCGACCGGTTGAACTTCGATGCCGTGACGTCCGTCTCGTTCGGGTCGGGTCCGGGCGAGGCCGCCGACGGCCTGCGCATGGGCGTGGCTTTCGCCGACCTCAAGTCGGGCGTGGATCCCTCCGCCGCCCTGCGCGCGCGGAAGTCGCCGCAGATCAACACGCGCACGGCGCGCATCCGCGACGCCATCCACCCGACGCCCACGCAGGTCAACGCCTTTGATCCCTCGTTTGAGCTGCGTCAGGTGGCGCGTCTCGCGTCCGCGCCCGAACTCGCGGGCACGGACCTGCCGGTGTTTACGCGCGAGGGGCCGTGCGCGGGCCTCGCCGCCATCGCGCAGCTGGGCGTGAACGGGCATGGCTACGACGCCAACCGCTGCGCGTGGCATCCGATCCTCGAGGCGTACGCCGCCGACGGTTTGGACCGCGGTCCAGCCGCCGCGTTCGTCTACCACCATTCGGGAACGTTCGCGGGTTCGGCCTGGGCGATTTTCGGCGTGGACAATGTCGATCTCTTCCCCGCTGGCGACGCGTCGGCCGCCGCGTTCGCGCGGGCCGTCGCGCGGAAGCTGCTCGACCGCTTCGCGCTGAACGAGACCACCACCTCCTACGCCTGCTACCGCGTGGGCGAGACGGCGCGCCTGCGGGCGCGCGTGGGGAACTTCGGGGCGAAGGAGCGCCGCGCGACGGTGCGGTTCACGCTGTCGGACGAGAAGGGGCGCGCGCTCGGCACGCGTACCTGCGCCGTCACGGCGTCCGCAGGCGAGAACACGTCCGTCGAGGCGGAGTGGCCGGTCGGGCCGGACGCGCCGGACTACGTTTCCTTCACGGCGGAGCTGCTGGACGAGAAGGGACGCGTGCTCGACCGCGAGCCGGGCGCGTTCGTGGTGTGGAGTCCGTCCGTAATCGCCGCCGGTCCGAAGCTCACGCAGGCCGGTTCGCGCTTTGCGCTCGACGGGCGGCCGGGATTCTGGATGGGCGCGCAGACGTACTGGGGTCAGACGCGTCCCACCGTGGCGCGCTCGCCGATGTCCTTCAACCGCGACTTCCGCCAGATGCGCGCGATGGGTCTCCGGTTCACGCGGCTCTTCCTGCCGTGGACGTGCGAGGAGGACAAGCGCATCTCCGACGCGTGCGTGCAGCTTGCGCAGAAGCACGGCATCGTGATCTACCACACGCAGCAGAGCATCGACCCCATGGCCGAGGGCGAGGCGTTCGCCCGGCAGACCGCGCACTTCCGCGAGATTGCCGTGCGCTACCGCAATGTGCCCGGGTTCATGGTCGACATCCGCAACGAGCCGCACATGAAGCTGCCGCCGTCGTGGGACAGCGCGAAGCGGATGCGCCACTGGCTCACCTCCTGCCGTGCGTCCGCGCGCGAAGGGCGGCCCGACGTGCTCGTCTCCGTTGGCTGGAGCCAGGGCTGGGCGGGAGGCGCCGCCTCGAAGGACCCGGCGTGGTGCACGCTCGACCTCGACTTCACCGACCGCCACTACTACGGTCCGCCGGACCGCATGTTCCGCGACCTGAAGGACGTCGACATGCGCGCGCTGGGGAAGCCGCTGACGATGCCCGAGTGCGGCGCGAAGTGCCATCCCACGTTCGTGAAGGAGGACCCGTGGAGGATGGGCGACACGGACGAGGCCTACACGGCGCGCTTCCGCAACCTCGTGTCGCACGCGTTCGGGCTGGGGGCGACCGCGCTCCTCACCTGGCACTGGCGCGACCCGATGGAAGGTCTTTTCCCGTGTGGCATGGTGCACGCGACGGGCGTGCCGCGTCCCACGGCGGCGCTCTTCTCGCGGATGGCGCGCGCGTTCGGCAAGTTGCGTCTGGCGGAGAACCCTCCGGACGTGGTGATCCGTCTCCGCGAGGAACCGCGCATGGCACAGGATGGGCGTATGCTGTATCTGGAGCGGGCGTACGCGGTCGACGCCGCCCTCAAGTACTGGGGCGCGAACTGGTCGAAGATCACGGAAAGCGCGCTGGGGAAGTGTTCCGTGAAGCTCGTGCTGGATCCCGAGGCGCTGCCGACGGACGACGCCGCGGCGCTGCGGCGCGTCGTGGGCGAGAAGCTTCGCGCGGCGGGCTGCGCGTTCACGCGCCGCGCGGAGGATCCCGAGACGCTCGAGACGTACCGCGTGCCGGGCGAGGGCGCGACGGGCTGGGTGTTCTGGAACGGCGGCGAGTCGCCTGTGGAGGTTCGGCGCGGCGGCCATGCCGTGACGGTGCATCCGGGGCATGCGGGTTACCTGCAGATTGCGGACGATGGGCGTCTGGAGGCGAGCGAGGAGTTCTAGCGCGCGCATCTTGATTTACATCCGCGAAAAGGGTATACTATTCCGCGATTTTTGACGACGGACTAGCGATGGCCAAGATCAAACTGACGAAAACGGAGCTGAAGGCTCAGACGGACGCGCTCAAGCGGTTCCAGCGTTTTCTGCCCATGTTGTTGCTGAAGAAACAGCAGCTCCAGGGCGAGATTGCGGGAATCGTGGCGAAGGCGGACGCCGTGTCCGCCCGCGAGCGGGACGTGCGGGCGCGTCTCGACGGCTGGGTGTCGCTGTTCGCGACGGGCGGTCCGGAGCTGGAGGGACTGGTCTCGGTGAAGAAGATCCGCACGTCGCAGGCGAACATCGCCGGCGTCGAGATTCCCGTGTTCGACGGCATCGACACGGAGGTGAAGCCGATTGACCTCTGGGCGACACCGGCGTGGACGGACGACGCCGTGGCGGCGTGGACGAGCATCCTCGCGCTCCAGAGCGAGCGCGTGGTGCTGGAGGAGCAGCGGCGGCTCATCGCCGAGGAGCTGCGCACCACGTCCCAGCGCGTCAACCTCTTCGAAAAGGTGAAGATACCCGCGTGCAGGGAGAACATCCGCGTGATCAAGATAGCCATCGGCGACGAGCAGACCGCCGCCGTCACGCGCGGCAAGATCGCGAAAAGCCGGTCGCCCGGCGAGGGGGCGGACGCATGATCGTGGAGATGAAGCATCTCACGCTTCTGTGCGTGGCGCGGGAGGGCGTGAAGGCGCTCGAGTCGCTGCGCGACATCGGGTGCGTGCATCTGGACCTCTCCGCCGCGGACTCGCCGGACTTCGCGTCCGCGAAGGAGGAGCTTGCCGCCGCGGAGCGCGCCGTGCGGATCGTCGCGAAGGCGGCGCGCGAGGCTGGGAAGGACGCGCCGGCGCCGAAGGGCGAGGAGGCCGAGCGCCTGGAGAACGCGAAGAGCGCGGCGCTCGTGGAGGAGATTTTGAAGGTGGACGCCGTGCGCCAGGCGGCGGAGGACGAGGCGGAGGCACTGCGCCAGACGATGCGCGCCTACGCGCCGTTCGGCGATTTCGACCCCGAGCTCGTGAAATCGCTGCGCGCGGCGGGCGTGCCCGTGCGGCTGGCGGTGAACGGGGAACGTCCGCCGCAGGGGAAGGCCTTCTTCGGCGAAGAGCTGCCGGAGGGGTGGACGGAGGTGGCGCTGCCGGCCGAGCGTCTGTCGGCCACGCAGGCGCGTCTCGCGGCCGCGGAAGCGCATGCGGCCGCCTGCCGGGCGGCGCTCGCGGAGGCGAATGCCCGCGTCTCGACGATCGAGGCGCGCTATCCGGCCTTGAAGGACCAGGTGGCGTTTGCGGCGGCGCGCGACGTGCTGTCCACGCAGGGTGAGATTTCCTGGATCACGGGCTGGGTGCCGATCGACTCCGTGCCGCGGCTGCGCGCGAAGGCCGTGTCGCGCGGATGGGGCATCCTGCTGCGCGAGGCGCGTCCGGACGAGGCGCCGCCCACGCTGATCCGTCCGCCGAAGCTGTTCCGTCCCGTGGCCGCGCTCTTCAAGGGGCTGGGCATCGCGCCGGGGTACACGGAGGCGGACGTGTCGGTGCCGTTCATGTGCTACTTCTCCCTTTTCTTCGCGATGCTCGTGGGCGACGGCGGATACGGGGCGATCATCCTTGCGCTGACGGCGTGGGCGTGGCGCAAGACGAGGCCGAAGGAGGGGATGCGGCACCGTCCGGCGCTCATCCGCAGCTGGCTGACGCTCCTCTCCGTGTTCAGCGCGGCGACGGTGGCCTGGGGCATCCTCTCGAACACGTGGTTCGGCGCGGGGTTCCCGTTCGCGGACGACTGGGCCACGGTGAAGTGGTTGGCGGACCCGAGCTACAACAACATGATGCTGCTCTGCTTCACGATCGGCGCGTCGCACCTGATCCTGGCGCGCGTGTGGAGCGGCATCTCGACGATCAACGACCGCGTGTGCCTGAGCCAGTTCGGCTGGGCGGGCATCGTGTTCTTCATGTACTGGACGACCTGCTCCATCGTGGGCATCTTCACGACGTTCCCGTCCTGGCTCTACTGGGAGTTCGGCGTGTCGCTCGTGCTCGTGTTCGGCTTCACGCTGAAGGGCAGCGAGCTGAAGAGCCGCGGCATCGAGCTGGGCATGCTGCCGCTCAACATCATGAGCTGCCTCGGAGACATCATCTCCTATGTGCGCCTGTTCGCGGTGGGGCTCGCCTCGGTCAAGGTGGCGCAGAACTTCAACGACATGGCCGTGGGTCTCGACCTGCCTCTCTGGATCAAGTGGATTCCGCTCGTGCTGATCCTGCTCGTGGGGCACGGACTCAACTTCGCGATGGCGGGGCTCTCGATCCTCGTCCACGCCGTGCGCCTCAACACGCTCGAATTTTCAAACCACAAGGGCATTTCCTGGGCGGGATATGCCTTCACACCCTTCAAAAAGCATTAAAAAGGAGAACGAAAGATGGATCCGATGATTGTCGCGGGCGCGATCGCCTGCTTGGGATTGAGTGCGGCGGGTTCCGCGTTCGGGACGGGCTTCGCCGCCTCGGCGGCCGTGGGCGCGTGGAAGAAGTGCTATGCCGCGAACAAGCCGGCGCCGTTCATCCTCCTCGGACTCGTCGGCGCGCCGATCACCCAGACCTTGTACGGGATGATCCTCATGTTCATCATGCTCGGCAAGAACCAGGTGCAGGGCGCGGGATTCGCCTGCGTGCTCCTCGGCATCTTCGCGGGCCTCGGCATCGGCCTCTCCGCGCTCTTCCAGGGCCGCGCCGCGGCCGCGGCGTGCGACGCGCAGGCCGAGACGGGGCAGGGCCTCACCAACTACTTCGGCGCGCTCGGCATCGTCGAGACCGTGGCCATCTTCACGATGGTGTTCACGATCATCGCCCTCGGCGCGATCAAGTAGCCGCAAATTGCAGTTGCGGCGGGGGCGGCGGCGTGTTATAATCACGCCATGAAAACAATTCTCCTTACCCTCTCAACAGCAGCAACTGCCATGGCAATCAACGCACGAACCATTGTGCCGCGCCCGATTCCCGAGCCGGTTCCCCCGCCTGTCATTCGTCCGGTCGACCTGCGCGCCGACGAAAAGCCCGTCGCCGTGGAGACGGACGGCGGCACCGACGTGGAGGACAACGGCCTCTACCGGCGCGTGAAGACGACGTTCACCTTCACCAACCCCAATTCGCGTCCGATGAGCGCGGACTTCGAGTTCCCGATCCCCGCCGAGGCGACCGTCTGCGGATACGCGCTCGAGATCAACGGCGCGATGGTGCCCGGCGTGGTGTGCGGCAAGGAGAAGGCCCGCGTGGCGTTCGAGAGCGAGAAGGCGAAGCGCGTGGACCCCGGCATCGTGGAGCACGTGAAGGGCAACGTGTGGAAGACGCGCATCTTCCCGCTCAATCCCAAGACCCCGCGCAAGGCTGAGGTGGAGTACGTCGTGCCGGTGGACGAAGCGTCGGCGAAGACTGTCTACGAACGCGACGGCGACGACGTGTTCGTGGGCGAGCGTGCGGCGCAGGCGACGGCACCTGCAACCATGCAGGAGAAGATCGCCGCCTTCACGAAGGGCACGATCGTGTGGGACGCGAGCGGCAGCGCGGCGTCTCCGTCCGCCGCGTGGCGCAAAAAGCTCGAGGCGCTCCCCGAGCAGGGCGAGTGGAGCCTCGTCGTGTTCCGCAACGACTGCCAGACTATCCCGCGTGTCAAGAAACTCACGAAGGAAAAGTTGCTCAAGGAGATCGACGGTCTCGTCTACGACGGTGGCACGGACATCGCGACGGCGTTGTGTCTGCTCGGCTCGGCTGAGTTCCCGCTTCCCGCGCTGCTCTTCACGGACGAGATCGACACGCTCGGCCTCGCGGTCCCGCAGTACGACGACCGCCTCGACATCCTCGTGGCGAGCCGCGACGACGTGCCCGCGCGCCCCGTCACGGTGCGCCGTCTCGCGAAGGGCGAGAAACTGCCCGACGGCGTGACGCCGAAGGAGGGGAAACTGCTCGCGACCGCCTGGGCCGCGAACCGCGTGAAGGACCTCGCCGCGCAGGCGGAGAGCCGGGCGGAGGAGTTCCTCGCCCTCGGCCGCCGCTACGGCGTGGCCAGCGCCGTGACGAGCCTCATCGTGCTGGAGTCGCTTGAGCAGTATCTGGAGCACAAGATCGAGCCGCCGAAGAGCATGAGCTTCCACGACGAGTGGGTGAAGCGCCGTGCGGCCGAGGACGACCAGATCGCCGCGAAGGAGGCGCAGGCCGAGCACGAACGCGACCTGCTGCGTCTCTGGAAGGAGCGCGTGGAGTGGTGGAACAACCCGATTCCGCCGCGACGCACGCCGAAGAGCGGCCTGTTCGACGCCGTGGTCGGCGCAGTCGCTCCCCGTGCCGCCGCCCGTCGTCAGGCGAATCTCAGCATGGCCCGGCGATCTGCCGATTTTGACGATGTTGCGGAAGGCGCCCCCGCGTCCGACATGGCACTGGAGGCCGCCTTCGCGGCACCTGCCGAGGCGGCTGGAGAACCTGCAGCCGCGCCGCGGGCCCTTGCCAAGTCCGCGCCCCGCCGCGGAACGGCCGGTTCCGGCGGCGCCACGATCACGCTTGCCGCGTGGAACCCGCAGACGCCGTACCTCAAGGCGCTGGACGCCTGCGGCGACGCCGACGCTGCCTACGCCGAGTACCTGCGCCAGAAGAAGGAACACGGCTCGGCGCCGGCGTTCTACATGGACTGCGCGGGGCTCTTCTTCAAGAAGGGGTGGCGTCTGCGCGGCTGGCGCATCCTCTCCAACATGGCCGAGTTCAAGCTCGAGGACGCCGCCGTGTGGCGCGCGATGGGCTGGCGGCTCCGCGAGGCGGGACAGTACAACGAGGCCGAGATCTGCTTCCGCAAGGCGCTGAAGTTGCGCAACGAGGAGGGACAGAGCCGCCGCGACCTCGCGCTCGTGCTCTCCGAGTCGGGCAAGGCCGCGAAGAACGCTGCCGCGCTCACCGAGGCGATGGCGCTTCTGAAGGAAGCCGCCTTCACCAACTTCGCGCGCCGTAGCGGACGCCGCTCGAACGACCGCCAGGTGAGCATCATCGCGCTCGAGGAGCTGAACGCGCTCATCGCGTGGTGCGCGGCCGTGTCGTGGCCGGGCGACGCCCGGCCGAAGGTGCCTGAGCTGGACGCCGCCTACCGGCGCGACCTGCCGGTCAAGATCCGGATCGTCCTCTCCTGGGACGCCGACGAGACGGACATCGACCTGCACGTCCTCGAGCCTGACGGCGAGGAGGCGTACTACGGTCACCGGCGCACGTCGTCCGGCGGATTCGTCTCCGAGGACGTCACCACGGGCTACGGTCCCGAGGAGTACCTGCGCAAGGAGGGCCTCGGCACGTTCAAGATCCTCTCCAACTACTTCGCCTCGCACCAGACCGCGCTGACCGGCGCCACGACCGTGACGGCCACGGTCTACACCGACTGGGGCACGGCCGCGGAGAAGCTCAAGATCATGACGCTCCGTCTCGATAAGCCGAAGGACAAGCACCTCATCGGCGAGATCACGGTGGAGTAAAAAGGAACTACGCATTGTTTGTACAAAAGAAGACAGGATTACAGGATTCACAGGATTAACGGGATTGTTTTACATTGAAAATCCTGTAAATCCTGATAATCCTGTAATCTTGTCTCTAAACTTGTGAGCGAGTTATTCTGGAGAAGATCGGTAAGAAAGGTACTATGAAAAAAACAGTTTTGATTCTTGTCGCCTGCGTTGGCGGCGCGGCGTGTGCCGTTGACATGGCGGCGTTTCGCGCGCCCGCGCGCGAACACCATCCCGAGACGTGGTTCCACCTCATCGGCGGCAACGTCGCGAAGGCCGGGCTTGCGGCCGACCTCGACGCGGTCGCATCCGCCGGCATCTCCGGCATCCAGCTCTTCCACGGACAGTTCGGCGGCCCGTGGCCGGGCGTGTCGCCGCAGATTCCCTGCCTGAGCAAGGACTGGGACGACCTCATCCGCTTCGCCGCCGACGGCTGCGCCGCGCGCGGACTCTCGTTCAAGATGCAGAACTGTCCCGGCTGGTCGATGAGCGGCGGTCCGTGGATCGCGCCTTCGAACGCGATGCGCAACCTCACCTACTCGCGCACGGACGTGGAGGGCGGCAAGCCCGTGAAGCTGGCGCTGCCCGATCCCGACTGGCAGATGGAGTCTCGCCTGAAGGCGGAGGACCTCGACTACCACGACCTCTTCGTGCTCGCGTTCCCCACGTCGGCGGGCGATACGCCCGGATTCATGGAGACGAAACCGGCGGAGCGCACGGACAAGGACGGCGTGCTGCGTCTCGTCTACCGTTTCCCGAAGCCTTTTGCGTTTCGTTCGCTGGAGCTGCCTTCGCCGCGCCAGATGAACCACGACTGGGCGTACGCCCCCGGCGTGACGGTCACGGTCCGTGCGGGAAGCGGCGAGACGCCGCTTCTCCCAGGAGGGGGGCGCGCCGCTTCAGCCGAAGTGCCGCAGGGGTGCTGGCAGGACGCCGTGCCGTTCACGATGGCGCTGGGCGAGATGCCGCCGTCCGCGGAATGGACGGTGGAAATCAAGCATGCGCATCCGATCAACGTGTCGTTCGTGCATTTCCGCACGGGTGCGCGCCTCCACAACTGGGAAGGCAAGGCCGGCTGGGTGCTCCGCGGACTGGGAGAACGGGCGTCTCGCCCGTTCAAGACGTCAGGATTCATTTGCGGCGACGCGGTGCTGGACCTGACGGACAAGTTCAGGGACGGCGCGCTCGCGTGGACGCCGCCCGAAGGCAAGTGGACGGTTCTGAGAATCGGCCATGTGAACAACGGCACGCGCAACGGTCCCGCGCCGAAGGAGGCGACGGGCTGGGAGTGCAACAAGATGGACCGCGCCGGCATCGACGCGCACTTCGCCGCCTATATCGGGCGTCTCGCGAAGGGACCGCTCGCGGGCGGCAAGCTGAAGGGGTTCGTGGTGGACAGCTGGGAGTGCCGCCGCCAGACCTGGACGCGTTCGCTGGAATCCGACTTCCGCGCGGCGCGCGGTTACGACTTCCGCAAGAAGCTTCCGGCGGTGTTCGGCTGGGTGATCGATTCCTCTGAGAAGACGGAGGATTTCCTGCGTGACTGGCGCCAGACGCTCGGCGAGCTCGTGGAGAGGAACTACTACGCGCGCATGGACGAGCTGGCGCGCGCGTACGGCATGACGGCGCAGTACGAGACGGCCTTCGGCGACGTGCTGCCGGGCGATTTGATGGCGTTCTGGAAATACTGCGACACGCCCATGTGCGAGTTCTGGTTCCCGCGCGCCGAGTCGAGCGTGGGGCAGGATGACTTCAAGCCGATCATCCCCTGCGCGTCGGCGGCGCACGTCTACGGCAAGCGGCGCGTGGCGGCCGAGGCCTGCACGACCACGCGTCTCAAGTGGAACGAGGACTTCAAGAATCTCAAGGCGAACATCAACCACGCCTTCTCGCGCGGCGTGACGCATCTCGTGTTCCACACCTACACGCACAACCCGCGCACGGACTGGTTGCCGCCAGGGTCGAGCTTCGGACACTGCATCGGCACGCCGTTCATCCGCGGGCAGGCCTGGTGGAAGCACATGCCAGAGTTCACCAAGTGGGTGGCGCGGTGCGAGACGCTGCTCGAGGCGGGCCGGTCCGTGAACGACATCCTGTGGTATCTCGGCGAGGGCGTGGGCCACAAGCCGAGCGAGAGGAGTCCGTTTCCGGAAGGATACAAGTACGACTACGTGAACACGGATGCGCTGCTGAACCGCATTTCCGTGAAGGACGGGATCTTCACGACGCCCGAGGGCCTCACGTGGAAAGTGTTGTGGGTGCCGGAGCGTCGGTGGATGTCCGACGCGGTGAAGGCGAAGCTCTCACATTTTGTAAAATGCGGTAGTCGCGTGGTCTACGGTTCGGCGAAAGAGGTCGTCGAGGGAATCAAGCCGGACGTGACATGTGCGGGCGAAGGGCCGTCCGACTGGCGGAAGGGGGAGCGTCCGATCGAGTGGCTGCACCGTCGCGACGCGACGGCCGACTGGTACTTCGTGGCGGCGAACGGCATGGACGCGTATTCGGGCGAGGTGACGTTCCGCGCGGAAGGGGACGTGTCCGTGTGGGATCCCGTGACGGGCGCGTGTTGGACGCCAGACATCCCGCACGCGGAGTCGAACAGCACGACGGTGAAGCTCGACCTCGCGCCGGCGGAAAGCGTGTTCGTGGTGTTCTGGCACACGGCCACAACGGGCGAGACGCCCGTTGTCCCAGTGTGCCGTGCCGCAACGGGCGAGACGCCCGTTGTCCCAGTAGGCGAGTCGCTCAAGTGGACGCTCTCGTTCCCCGCCGGGTGGGGCGCGCCCACCTCCCTGAAGCTGGAGAAGCTCGCGTCCTGGACGGACCTGCCGATCGGCGAGGAAGGCCGCCACTTCTCGGGCACGGCCACGTATGCGACGACGTTCAAGGCGAAGGCGGGCGAACCGCTCACGCTCGACCTCGGCGAAGTGGAGACGATTGCCGACGTGTTCGTGAACGACAGGAAGGTGCGCACGCTGTGGGCGCCGCCGTACCGATGCGCGATCGGCGAATGCGTGAAGGACGGCGTGAACGACCTGCGCGTGGACGTGACGACCACGTGGTTCAATCGTCTCGCGTATGACGCGGGACTTCCCGAGAAAGACCGCAAGACATGGACGATCGCCGGCCCGAAGAAGGGCACGCCGCCGCTGCCGGCCGGGCTTCTGGGGCCCGTGTCTCTGAAGAAGTGATAGACAGGTCGCGGTGGGGTCGGCAAAGGACAGAATGCTCGTCGGTGCGCTCCTGTTGGGCATCGCTCTGTTCGTCGCGCTGATTTTCCATGCGCGGCGGAACATCCGGCAGGTCGACGAGCGGCTGGCACAGGTCAATGAGCAGCTGGGGAAGGCCCATGCGCGGCTGAAGAGACCGATTCCCGTACGTCTGGCGAATCGCACGCTTGAAATTGAGGCGGCCTCGCCTTTCCCGAAGGCCTTTGCCCAGCACCAGACGCCGAGCGCACGCGGCACGTTGCCGTTTCTCGTCGTCTGCGCGGAACCCGTGACGAGGGCCGCGCGCGAGCAGGTCGCGGCGTGCGGCGCGCGCGTGGTGGGCGTCATCCCCGACCGGACGCTGCTCGTGGAGGCGGACGAGCCGTCTCTCGCGAAACTCGCATCCTCCGCCGCATTCGCCGGTGCCTGCGAACTTGCGCCCGCAGATAAAATCGGGGTGGCGGGCCTTACGCCCGCTGACGACGCCCTCTCCATCACGCTCGTCCCCCTCGCGGACGAGGACGTCTCCGCCGTGTCCAATGCCGTCATCACGCTCGGCGGGCAGGTGCTGGCAACGCCCGCCGGACGTG
>JAFRSR010000209.1 GCA_017427485.1 Kiritimatiellia bacterium | reverse complement strand
GGATGGCGACCTTGCCCTTGTAGGCGGAGTTGTCGCCGTTGATGACGAACTTGCCGCCGGTAAAGGTGTCCGTGGCCGAAGGCCCCTTCTTGTAGCAGCGGAAACGGACCATCGCATCGTTCCCGCCGATGAGGCTCGCGCCCAGCGTAAGCTGACGCGAGCCGCCGCTGCTCTCGATCATGAACTCAAGCGGGCTTGCCTTCGTGGCAAAGACGGTCAAGTTCCCCAGCAATTTGTTTCCGGTGCCGGTGACGCGAGTGGAGAAACGCGCGTCGGGGTAGGCGCGGAGATCGGGGACCGTCGCCGCCACGCCGCAGACCGAGAAGTCGCCGCCGCCCTGGACGGAGAGCGAACGTCCCAGGAACGGAGATGTCACGTAGCAGCGAAGAAGCATGTCCTTCGGAACGATGTAGTCATGTTCGGCATCCGGCGCCGCGCCGCTATCCCAGTTTTTTGCGCGGTCGAACGAGGAATTCGCAGCCGAACCGCTGTCCAGCCCCGCCAGATAGACGGGCATGTTGCAGGTACGGGTGAAGAAGAGGTAGTTCGTGCCGTCCGCGTCCTGCTCGATGGAAAGCTCGCCCGTGACCAGGTTGTTGAAGCACTCGTCCTGGATGCGCCAGGTGAAGTCGTCCACCGTGAGTCCGCCTTCCGTGCCGAGGTTCGCCGCCGTGAGCAGTTTCCCCTTCACCACGCCGTTCGTGCCGGACGGGAAGCAGTCGAACTGGATCTCAATGGGGGCCGAGCCCTTCGTGAGATTGCCCTTCACGCGGACGAGGTCTGAGGTGACGGAGCCGTCCTCCTGCTGGTAGAGCGAGGCGATGATGTAGGCGCCGTTCGCCATGTCCAGCGATTCCATGCCGAGCGTTCCGGCGACTTTCGCGTTGACGCCCGGCGAGAGATGGCACTTCGCGCCGAGCGTGACGGGGCCGATGTTCTCGCACCAGCCGGCGACCGTGTGGCTGCTGTTGGTGAGGGAAAGGGAGACGTCTGGGTAGTTGTAGTCCGAGAGGAACCGAATCGGGCCGCCGGCCACGTCAATCTTTGAAATGCCCGAAAGCCGCACGTCGTTCAGCGCGATCGCACCGCTCCTGTTCCAGATTTCGAGCACGTCGTTTCCGTTCGCGCCCTTGATCTCGACGCCGCCACCGAAGTAGAGGCCGGCCTGGTAACCGCCGAGGGGCAGATCCGCCGTGTGCTCGCCGCCGGAGGAATACGACCCGAGCCGGCCGACCCCGTTGACCGAGATCGAATAGGCCGCGTTGGTGAAGACCAAGCCGCCCTGCCCCATGAAGCCGCCCCCGTTCGTCAGCGTGACCACGGAACCGTGCGCCTGCGTGTCGCCGTCGCCGAGCGCGTTCAAGGACTTCACCACGAGGTACGCGTGGCGGTCGGAGGAGAGGAAGCGCCCGAGGTAGCTGCCGCAGTTGCCGTTTTCGTTCGTGGGGTTGAGGAACGCGTAACTGGGGTTGCTGGCGCTGAGCGCGCCGTCGCCGGGGTTCTGGCCGACCTTGAGCATCGCGTCCTCGCCGCCGACCAGTTCGCCCGTCAGGATGATGCTGCGCGCCGAGGACGTCAGTCCGAGCAGCGGCGGACTCGCCTCCGTCCCGAAAACGGTGGTTTTCCCGATGATCGTCTGCGTGCTCGAGGAATTGCCGTTCCAGACGCGGCTGCCGTCGTAGAGGCGGCAGGTCGTCGATCGTGAACTTCGCGTTGCTCACCTTCAGGTTCAGGTAGCCCTTGTCCAGCGACAGCGAGCGTCCGCCGAACACCGCGTCGATCGGAACGTTGTCCGTGCGGAGCTGTTTGCCGCCCTGCACGATGTAGTCCGCGTCGCCGTGCGGCGGATTGCCGTCGCTCCAGCTGGTGCCGGTGGCGAACGAGATAATGCCGCCCGACGTATCGCCCGCCTTCAGGTAGATATAGTCCGTCAGGTCCGTGATGGTCTCGGCAAAAGTCGTGGACACGCACGCCGCGCAGCATGCGAGAGCCTGTCTGAATGTGAACTTGAACCGTCTCACGCTCGAACCTCCTTTGTTGGGGAATGCGCACATTATATCAGATCGGGCGTTTCGCGGTCAAATGCCAAACGAACCGCGGCGTCACACGATCCGATCGCCCCAGAAGGCGAGGGACGTGTCCTTCACGATGGGACGCGCGGCGGCGAGGGCGCGGCGGATGAGCGGCTCGTCGAGCCGTCCCCGGTGCCTGGTCTTGTGCCCCAGCTCCCACAGGTGCCCGAACACGATGCGCTTGGCGTTGACCTTCTTCACGGCGTTGGCCGTGTTGATCCCGCATCCGGGGAAGAAGAGCCACAGGTCGGGACGCCCCCACGGCGTGACGAGCTTCGGCTCGGTGCCGCGTCCGCTGTCGCCCGTGTGATAGAGAAGCCAGTTGCCGATCCGGATCTCAAACGCCATCGTGAAGTTGATTCCCCACGCGGCGTCGCTGTGGTCGATGAGGGACGTCCGGATCTCGACGTCCTTGATCTTGTACGTCCCCACGCCCTTCGCGCTGTCGCCCTTCATTTCGTTGAAGCGCGGGTTGTCGAGGAAGTTCGAGGCCACGATCTTGCCCTGTCCCGTCATCGCGTCGTAGAAGTCCTTGCGCCAGTGGTCGCCGTGGTTGTGCGTGATGAGCGCGAAGTCGAGCATCGGCGCGAACTCCGTCCCGCGCCGGTGGTTGAGGTCGATGGAGAAGAGCGATTCGCGCGTCTTCACGATGTAGCCCATGTTGTACACGCTCCAGATCGCGGGCACGTCTCCCGTCACGGCCGTCGCCTTCACCTCGCGCATCACCTTCTCGAACGCGAGCGCGTTCGCCTCAAGCGCCTTGAAGCCCCGCGTGTCGCCGTCGAGCAGATACTGCTTGTAGACGTCCGACTCGACCGCTTCCGACGCCTTGTCCCACTTCGCGATCAGCTCGCTCTCGAGCTCTTCGCTTCGCCGCACGGGGCTGGATACTGGCTGCGCGTCCGCGGGGAGGGTCGCGCTCCCGCGCGACCGTGGGAATGCTGCGCTTGTTGCGGCCGCCGCCACGCCGCCTAGAAGAAACTCTCTTCGTGTCGCTTTCATGTGCCTCATCGTATTCTCTCCTTCGCTCTTCTCATTCCCGCGTGAAGACCGCGACGTCTCCGAACGGGACTTCCTTCGAGAACCGCTTGCCGCCGGATGGCACGACATGGCGAACGCCGGTGCCGACTTCCGTCCACGTCCCCTGTGGCAGGTAGATTTCGCGAACAGCGGAGTCGGCGAGGACCGGGGCCACGAGGTAGCGGTCGCAGAAGAGGTATTCGTCCTCAATGTCCCAGGTGTTCTCGTCCTCCTGGTAGTCCCACGCGAGCGGACGCACGACGGGCAGGCCCGTGCGCGCGGCCGTGCGCGACGCCGCGGCGATCTCCCCCGCGAGCGCGCGGTGCCGTGCGGAATACGACACGTACCGCGCGCGCGTAGCCGCGTCGAACTCGAACGGGTGGCGCACGTAGCCGTGCGTCTGGATACACGGGCTGTAGGCCGTGAACGCAAGGCCGCGCAGGAAGAGCCGCTGCTCGGCGTCGAGCGGCAGGTCCCCGCTGTAGCGGCGGTAGACGATCTCCTCGTCCGGCCCCGGTTCGGTGCGCGATAGGTCGAACGCGCCCGTCTTGCGGTTGCGCACGGCCACGGGAGTCTGCACGGGCGCCGTGTAGTGGTAGCCCGCCATATCGTAGGTCATGAACGGCACGCCCGAGACGCCCGCGTTGAGCATGGCGAGGAGCTGGTCGTCGAGCTTCGCGAAGTCACGCTTCTGGTCGCCGGCCCATAAGAACGGCGCGCGCTGCGCGCCGATGCCGCCGCCGCGTGAAAGCGCCATGAAGCTACCTTGCCCGCGCGCCTGGAGGCGCGCCGTCAGGTCGCGGCAGAGCTTCGCGATGAAGAACGTGGGATAGGCGTGGTGGATCGCCGCGCCCTCGAACACCTCCGGATGCTTCCAGCGGTAGTGGAAGCGCGTGTCGCCGTAGAGGGTTCCCTCGTCTGGCATCTCCTCGCAGAAGTCGATCTTCGCGCCGCGCACGCCGCAGTCGAGGAGCGGCTGCCACACCTTGTCCAGATACCAGTTCCACGCGTCGGGGTCGGTGATGTCGAGGTAGCGGCTGCCCTTGTGGTGCTTGCTGACGTCCGGGTTGTTCGACCTGTACGTGACGAACGGGATAAGGTTCGTGCGCTCCGCCTTCACGCTGCCCGCGGCGTCGGTGACGGTCACGTGCACCTCGTACTCCGGACGGAAACCGGGCGCGAGGCGCGAGAGCACGGAGCCCATGCCCATGTAGATCATGTACCGGATGCCGTCCTTAGCGAGGCAGTCGGGCGCCTTCCTGAACTCGGCGCAGTTTTTCTCCTGCGCCTCGGGCGTCGCCCCGAAGATCTCGCATCCGCGCCCTTCCGCGACCACCGCCGTGGGCAGCGCCCCCATCTCGCGGTACTTCTCGACGATGTTCTTCAACCCCAGTCCGAGCGTGAGGTGTCCGTGCACGGTCCGCGCCGTCGGCCCCTCGAACGCGGCGAAGTCGGGCGCGTAGCGGCAGACGACGGGACCGAACTGCCAGTCGTCCGGGACGGACGGGCATCCGGCGAGCGCCAGGTAGCGCGGCGGGACGTCGCGCATCCGGTCGGTCGCGATGACGTATGCGTCGATCGAATCTTTCTCGATCTCCATGCGCCATTCGTCGGGGGCAGACGCGCCGAAGTCGGCCGTCATGATCTCGTAGGCGTTCACGAACACGCCGCCGCCGCGCGTGGTGGAGAAGAGCGGGATCGCCACGTAGGAGGCGGACGAATCGTTGTAGCCGTCGCTCGTGCAGAGCCTCACGCGCGTGCCGCGCTTGTTGAGACGGTCCAGGCGCTCGCCCAGACCGTACACGGCCTCGCGCGGCAGGAGCCGTCCGGCGAGCACGCTCCCCTTCGCGCCCGGCGCGAGGCGCGTGACCTCCACGACCTTCCGCCCCGTGGCCGACACGAAGGCGAGCAACGAACCATCCGCCATCAACAACGCCTTGGATCCGTCCGGTGCCGTGAACACGCGCACGCCCGCCCCAACCGTCTCGCGCAGGGGGCGCGGCGCGGGACGCAACGTCTCGCCCATCCATCGGGCGAGCGCCTGCGCCGCGCCGACATCGGCAAACGTGCCGTCGGCCCGTGCCGTGCGAATGCGCCACATCGACGCGCCTTCGGCCGTGAGGCGGCACTTCACGCCGCCCGGCGCCGTGAAATCCACCGACTTTACCTCCCCCGCCCACCCAATAGCCGCCACGAGGCCAATCGTCAATCCTAATTCTATCTTCATCTTTCACCTTTCATTACTACCACTACGTACAAACCAGATCACACGACAATAGAATGTATCGCAGTCTGGGTTAGGATCAAATGATCTTGGAGTCTAATTCCCAACGCCTTGCCGAGATTTGCGATTTCTCCGGTGAGCTGCCTGTCCTGAATGCTGGGCACCGGGTCTCCACTCGCATGATTGTGTGCAAGAATAATCGAATCTGCACCGAGCTTCAATGCTTCAGCGAAGATTTCCTTCGGGGAGACGGCCGCCGTCATTGAGGCCGACCCAAGCGATACCAATATCGGAGCGGCAAGCGTATGACACGCGGAATCAAGCGGCAGAACGAACACCCCCTCGTCCTTCCCGACAATAGGGAATGCCTGGCGGAAGATGCAACTTGCATCCCAGGCCGTAGAGACGCGCGTCCCAACCGACCGCGCAAGCGAATCTGCCACCGCCACCTGCGCGGCAAGCATATCTGACATCTGCCACATGCCGACATTGCCGCGACATGGAATTGGCCGGTCAAAGCACACAACCTCCGACAAATCCCACCAATACGCATACCCCTCGTCCCACTGATAGGGCGCACTCGACGAGCGCACCGAATCCCCGTCCTCCAATCGCAAATCATCTCTTCTTCGCGCCGCATAGTCGCACGCCCCCACAATCCTTCCCGGCCACTCCTTCATGTCACCCCATGCAGGAATGCGCTCAAAGTCCTCCGGCGTCAACGCCTGCGACGCCCACTGAATGAAGTTGCCGTACTCCTCCTTGCGGAATGACTTCGAGCAACCGACCGCGCACCGTCCTTCCGCTGGTACCGGCATCATGCTACGATTCTCCACGCGCTTGATCCCAAGCATGATGAGAACCGCATACGGCCCAGTGCATGTAAAAGCGGAAGTGATCATGACCTCATCGCATTCCAACTTGAATCTTCAACGATGGATCCGTCTCGCAACTTTCCACGATTTTGTTGTAGGCCTCTACCAAACGGGCAGCCATCTCCTTTCGGCCTTCTTGGCAAAACAGCCCATGTTCATTTAAATTCATCGACAAGAATTGTTCAATGTCCCATACCTCCAATCTATTGGCGATGCCAGCCGCCTCTGCCAATCCCTCTGCGACCGTCACTCGCTTGTTTGTAGTGATAATGATTGGATGAAATCCATCATCAAGATTTCTTGAGCACTTTCTAATTACAGCTTCTCCCGGAGCGCTTGTAACATGAATCACGGCATCTCCGTATGAAAAATCCCCGTCTCTTTCGGAAACGGCATCAGCAACATACGCGCCGTGCATTTGCGCAATCATTTCTTGCGGAATAATTAACGACAATTTTGCCCCCACCAAGTGCTGTAAAACCGCACCGACGATCTGTCCTCCCCGATTTTGCGTCTGCCTCTTTTCAGCGACTTCAATCAGTTCACGGACAATAGAACGTATTGATTTTGAGGGATCAAACTTCATAACCAACGGTTTCCCGGCAAAAAAATCACGTACGCGTTCAATCCACCATGTTTCGATGCCGACAAGTTCGTCCTTACTACATCTGGCTTCGTTGAGGAGCGCAAGATATCTCTCTGCAAGTCCCATGTTGCCACGATTAGTACGACCTCCTTCCTCTGCCAGCACACGAGCAATACCATGATCCCCAAGTATCTTTTGGACAGGTCCCTTGCCCAGAATTCGTACTTGCCCCCGATTCTCCGTCAGCAATGTTGAGAAATCGATTGGCAACCCTCGTTCTATCGCTTCTCGCGTAACAACTAGACCGACACACAACGCCCCTTTGGACCCCATTTGATTCTCGTCGAAGAACTGCTTTAATTGTTCAGGTTTCATAGTTTCTTCTTCCTCTTTACTGCCTTAACCAATGGAGCCAACAATTGTCTTGACAAGTACTCAACAACAGGAACAGCAACAGCATCTCCCATCGCCATATAACCGTCGTTGTACGAACCGGGAATCATGTAAGAATCCGAAACGCCCATCAAACGTGCGGTTTCCCGTACGGTTAGTAGTCTAGTCTTAAGTTCCCCATCAGTGGCGATAATAAGTATCTGCCGACTGCTTCCGCCGCATGGTGTACGCAAACACCCCGCCATCCCATCTGTTCGCACCTCAAGAACTTGCTTGTGATTACGCGTTCTTCGATAACCAGTAAAAGCACGCCGACACCCTCGGGAAAGTTCCTTAAGTTGATGAATTTTTTCTTGTGCTATAAGGGAAAGTTTTTGCGATTGCACCGCTTCAGAATCACAAGGGCAGTCATAGTCCACAATTTCGTCTAAAATCGGTTTTCTACACATGGGCATAGGAATCTTCCACCAAACCCAATCCGAAACCATCCCTGCAACCTTAACTACCGGTTCTGGATGGCACCAAGTCGCGTTCGTAGAAGCCAACTCGCTAATGTCAACTTCTCCTTGAACTCCTATTACAAATATCCTCTTACGTGACTGGGGCAACCAATTGGCGGCATCAAGCATTACTGCTCCAACACGATACCCCCTCTTGATTAATTCCTCATGCGCATCTACATAATATTGTCCGCCGGCGGCAGATACAAACCCGATTACATTCTCGGCCACCACTACAGGAGGACGGACGGACATTTCATCCATAACACGTAACCATTGCCAGAATAATCCACTTCGAGAGGCATACAGCCCCTTAATATCTCCTGCCAAAGAAAGATCCTGGCACGGAAAACTTCCCCAAGATAAATCTACCGTAGGAAGCACCTTCCCTGAAATATTTTCTATTGGGCAAACTTGCAAAACCCCCGCTTGATTGTTTGCGTTAAACACAAGAGCTTTTTTCGGGCTAATATCATTTGCCCATACTGTACGAAACTCTGAAGAAAGGCCCGCAGAAACAAGACCACTCCCCGCAAAGAAATCGAGACAGGTTAACCTTGCGTCATGACGAAATGGCTCATTATGGCACACAACATCCATAGTTCGCGACACATCAAGATCACATAAAAAATCCAACTGTACCGCCGCTTCGCAGACGCGGAGGCGGTTGCGCGGGACTTTGGCGAGGCCGGAGGGAAGGTAGTGTTCGAGCGGGGCGAATTCGCCGTCAGCCTTGAACTGCTCGATGGCCTTCTTCACCTTCATCGAACGCCTGCCGAAGTCGGCCGTACGCACGATCACGATCGGGTCATCAAGTCGAGGCCCGTACTCAAGAAACTTTGTTCTGAAGACATAGTACGCCTTATTCTTTGATGTACCAAGTCTTGCATATGTCGGATTCGCAACACGGAACTCGGTGCGCGTCATCTTGCCGACGAACTCCGCCTCAAACACGTGACGTGTACTCTTTGTATCCGCATAGAGCCACAGCTCTCTGATGGCCGAAAACGCCTTTTCGTTGAATTCGTCCCCCTCTTTCACAGGATAATTGTAGATGCCATGTCGCTTGATCCATGCGAGTTGTTTCGCCTTGTAAGTCCCGACGAGAACAGTTTTCTTGGCCACCTGCACGGGGGCTTTCTTCAGCGCGACCTTGCGCGGTGTTCTCTTCAATAATTTCTGAGCCATGGTTGTTCTATTTTCTGGTTGAAAATTATATCAAATCTCTAACTGAATTTCATCCCAACCCAGACTTCCACCCACTACCTAAAGATCAGCATCGTCCCGCACACATCATGGAGCTCGAGGGCCACCCTGCCGCCGTCGAGCGACACAAGGCGCGCCTCCCACGAGGGCGGCATGACCGGCTCGCCGGCAACGGACTTCGCCACGAGAATCCGATGCCAACCCGAGCCGCCGGCGAGCGCGTTGCCCGCGTCCTGCAGCGCCACGTCTGCGAGCGACACGTCGTCCGCCACCGCAAGTACACCGCCGGCAAAGGCCAGCGTGCCGCCCGGCGCGACCGACAGGCCTGCAACTTCCGTGTCTGCGTCCCACGTGAATGTGGCGTTCGCCGCGACGGCAAGCGACGTCTCGGGCGCGATACCGCCCGTCACCCTCAGCGTTCCGTTCGTGATCTCAAGCGTGCCGGGGCCGGACACGGGATCGGCGAACGTCGCAACGCCGCCGCCCGGCTCCACGGCAAGCGTCGCGCCCGCGCGGATGTACGCCGCACGGTCCGACGGCGTGGTGGCCGTGGTCGTCCCTGCGGCCGGACCGTATGCCCACCCGTTCGCCGCGCGGATCACGGGGCGTCCGCTTGACGCGCCGAGCGTGAGCGGCGTCTCCGCGCCGTCGGCGTCGACCGTCGGCCACGCCGACGGGGCTTCGACGGTCAACGTGTCGGAGAGGCTAACGCGCGAAGCGGCGGTCGAGGGCTTCAGGCTGGCGATCTTCAACGTCCCCTCGCCGCCGTAGGACTGATCCGCGCCGCCGACGAACGGCGCCTGGAGATCGAGCGTGCCGTCCAGCACGATGCGCGCGGGCTTGGCCGTCCACTGGTACATCGACGATGCCGTGCCGTTCTTGAACGTCAGCTTCGCGCCCGCCGCGACGCGCAGGGTGGCACCGGCGGTCTCGAGCGAGCGCGTCTGGTTCGTGAACGTCAGATCGCCTCCGGCGACGAAGAGGCGCGACATCCACGGCTTGGCGGTACGCAAGCTCAGCAGATAAAGGATCGGCCACTGCGCGTTCGATGCGGTCGTTCGCACGTCGCCCGAGACTCTCATGTACATGTCTTGTCCCTTGCTGGCGAATCCCGCGTCAAACACGAGAGGACCAAGCCCCGCTGCGGAGAACGTGATGTTGCCCGTGGAGCGCGACGTGTTTGCGACATGTTGCGGCAAGGCGGAATAGGAAACGACGCTTGCAGTTCTGTCGCTGTAGGTAAGCGTGTTCCCAGTGACGGTGAACGAACTGGTGGCCGTGTCGCGGAACAGAAGCCTGACGACAGTAGAACCGTTGTCCACGCACTTGTCGAAGCGAGATGAGGTCACGGTGTCTTCGGCGCCGAACGCACATATAGAGGCAGCCTTCGGCCCCTCTTCGTCATACCAGTTGGCGGCGACCGTCCAGTTTGCCGACGCTCCTCGTCCCGTCCACTCGCAGAGATACGTACCGTCTGCCGTCGTGACGTCCTTGCGCACAAACACGAGGCTGCCGCCGGAACGGACGAGACTGCCGCCCGCGGACGCGCCCGAGACCGTGATGCGGTCGGCCAGGTCGACCATGTTGTTCGACCCCGTGTCCACCAGCACCGGCACCGCGCCGCCGGCAAAGGTGCTGGGCACGATCACGTTGATATGCGCCGTGGGATCGACGTTCCACTTCGCGGCATAGAGGGCGTTGGTGTTGCTTCCGTAGCCGCCGATGGCCACGTTCAGCGTGGCGTTGGGGCCGAGCGTGAACGAGTCGGTCGTGAGGGGCGTGTCGGTGGAATCGGTCGTGTTCGTGAGGTTGAGCGTCGTGTTCGCCTCCACCGTCACGCTGTTGAACGGATGCGCGTTCACGACTCTCTGCTGGACGAGGTTGACGGTGCCGCCGCCCGTCACGACGAGCGACGCGTCCGCGTACGTGCCGAGCACGTAGGTGACGGTGTGCGTGACCGATTCGTCGTACCAGTCGCGCGTGTCAATCGTGATCGGGCCGGATACGACCGGATAAGACGTGCGCCCGGGACGCGCCGTCCAGTCGCCCGTCGAGCGGAACGTCGTGGGGCCTTCGATGTACAACGCGCGCCCGTCGCCAGACGTGAACGGGAACGTGTTGCCGAACACGAGCGTCGGGAAACGGATGGTCGGCGAGTCCTTCTGGCCATTGTTGCCGGTACGAATGAGATTGTAGAATATCCGCGTCATCAGCGGCTGGCTGCCGGCGATCTCGATCGCGTTCGTGAACCGCAATCCGCCGCCGGGGATCTCCAGCGGAGCGGAAATGGTGCACGATTCCGTCGGAACCACCGCGTCCGAAGAACCCTTCATGGCCAGCACCACCGTGTTCGTGTTCTCGATGAGGAACCGGCGGAAGAGCGTCGGATCGGTCAAGGGCTCGTAGAACGAGTTCGTGCCGCCGTTGAACGCGATCGGGACGTCGTCGTCGATGGTCGTCGCGCCGCGGAAACGGTACTCGCCGCCGTTGAACGTCAGCGAGCAGCCCGACACGATCGTCGTGGTGCCGATCGTCATGAGGCCGCCGTTCACCGTGACGGCGAGTTTCGGATCGGCGGCGTCGCCGGCCGTCACCAAGCTCGCCGCCGAGAGGAATCCGCCGTCCGAAACGCGAATGGCGCTCCCGCTGCGGCGGTACTGCAGGCGGCTGGACACGTTGACTAATCCACCGTCCACGTTCAGGTACGTGTTGTTCCAGTGCAAGGTAAGGAAGGTGAGATAACAGGCCGAACCCGCCTTCACGACCATGCCGTTGTAGATGAGGAGAACGATGCTTCGCGCGGTGAGGTCGAGCGTCGGCCCGTCCATGACGAGGCGGCGGTTGATGCGCACGCAGTGCTGCGAGGTGTTGTTGCCGGTCGCGGTCACCTTGCCGGTGCCGGTGAGCGTGAAGTCGACGACGGTCGTGTTCGCGCCGCTCATGTCGTAGTCGCCGTTCACCTTGCGACGGTAGTCCACGTAGAAGCAGCCGATCTCGTAGTCGCCGTCCACCTCGACGGAGTAGGAACTGCCCGTGTCGGGGAAGATCACGTACTCGTTGCCGTCCGGCACGTGGTTCGCGGACCAGTTCGCGGCCACGCTCCACTTGCCGCCGTCCGCGCCGACCCAGCTGTTGGTGACGACGTCCGCCTGCACGGCAAGCGCGCCGGCAACCATCACGCCGAGACACATGAGCTTCTTCATTGGCTTTTCCTTTCGCTTTCCTATGTTTTAGGACAGAGGACTGAGGACAAAAGACAAAGGATGGCGGTCCCCGCCTTTGTCTTCCGTCTTCTGTCCTCTGTTCCCTCTCCTAGACAAACAACTCTCGGGCATGGCAATAACATATCACAATCCCGCCTTTTTAGCAAGACGGGCGGCTTTCTCGATTGCGCGCTCCGCGATGTCGACGACGCGTTCGAGGTCGGACGTCTTCCCCTCCAGCAGCTCCTGGTAGTCGATGTGCCTCAGTGCGACGCGCACGTCGGACGTCATCCGCCCGCTTTCGCGCAGGACGGCCACCTTGTCGAATTCCTCGAAGCCGTCCACCATCATCTCCCAGCGGAGCGAGAGGAGCGGCCCCGGGTAGATGAGGAAGCACTCGCCCGGCGCCCAGCCGGGCTTGCAGCTCGCGTCGACGAGCGGATCGCGGTCCATCATCCACCGGTGGCTCGTCGACTTCAGGAAGCCGTCCAGCCCCTTCGCGGCGGCGAACAGCCCCAGCCAGCGCTGCTCCACGAGGGGACTCGTGAGGAAGCTGTTCGGACGCTCCGGCACGCAGCAGACGTAATAGGTGGTGATCAGGCCGCGCGCGCGCCGGCGCGCGGCCTCGGCGAGGAACTCGCGCGAGACGAAGTCGAAGCGGAGCGCCTGCGAGTAGTTGTCGATCCGCGTGTCGCCGAAATCGGCGGGGTTCACGTCGCCGGCCATCTGGAACTTGAGCGAGGGCGCGTATTTCTTCACGAGCCGGGCGGTCAGGGCGACCTCCGGCGGACGCAGCTCGTCCAACGCGACGTAGATGTCGCCCACCCACCCCTTCTCCTTCGCGTGGGCCTCCAGCTGGGTGAGGAGCGGACCCCAGTACGCCTCGTACTCGGGCGTTCCCGGATCGCAGTCGACGTGCCGCTCCTCGCCGCTCGCCTCGTCGTGGTACCAGTAGTCGCGGTGCTTCTGGAACTTCACGACGGCATAGCAGTGGATCTGCGGACCGATGCCGCACCGCTTCGCGAAGGCGACGTACTCGTCGAGGGTGGAGAAGTCGGCCGCGAAGGAACCGTCACGCCGCTTGACGTAGCGCACCATCGTGCGCGCGGAGTCGATGTTCTTCCGGACGTTCCACGGGTAGTCGGTGATCGTGGCGGTGATCGCCTTCTGTCCGGCCGCCGCCAGCTCGCGGAAGATCGGCTCCATCTTCGCGTAGTGCTCCGGCGAGAACGGCTTCACGCCGTAGTAGCGCGCGACCGTCCAGGGCGTCTGCCAGATGTCGAGGTACATCTTGCGGCGCGCGGGAAGCGCCATTGGCAGGATCTCCAGCTCCAGCGCGCGCCGCACCTCCGCGCCCGAGGCGTCGGACACGACGAGGCTGGCGCGGTAGCGGCCCGGCACGGCGTCCGGCGGCGTCTTCACCGTCACCCACAGGGCGCGGAAGGCGCGGTCGGTGAGCGCGAACGGCTGGGACGGGTCGAGGATGTCGCCCACCTTGTGCTCGGGCACCTCCACCCACACCCACGGATAGCGGTAGCTGGCCGATGCAAGCGTCTCGCGCACCCACCGCACCTGCACGGCGGCAGGCGCGAACACGGCCGCGTCGCGGTCCGTCTCGGGCACCACGCGCGCCGTGAACCCTCCGGCACCCGCCGTCCCGCGGACCACGAACGGCGCATGCACGCGCTCGTTGCGCCACGCCGCCGCGCGCCAGACGGCGTTCGTGAACTGCGCGGCGTTCGCCGCGTCCACGCGCACGCGCGGCGTCGCCGACACGTCAAAACCGCACGCCGACAGCGCGGCGCAGACTGCCCACAAGGCAAACAAGTGTCGTCGTGCAACTAACATGTCAGGACTTCTGCTCCTTCAAATACTGTTTCACGCCGAAACCACCTGGCTCACTCGAACTCAAGGAGGAACACGGCCGAATTGCCCTGCTGGAGGAAGGTGACGGCGGTGCCGTCCACCTTGAACGGCGCGGCGGCGAGCTGGAGGTTCCAGTCGACGGCCTTGAGCGAGACGTCTTTCGGCGCATGGTCAAGCTGCACCGTGATGTCGCCCCAGCCGTTCCGGAATCCGCTCACGAGGACGCCGGTCTTTCCGTTTCCGTCGCGCCCCGCCAGGGCGTACAGGGGCTCCTGCGCCTCGGCCTTCACGCGGTCCGGGTAGCGCATCAAATCGCCGTACGCCTTGAAGCACCAGTAGGAGTCGGTCAGTTCGCGCTTGCTGCGCTCGATGAGGCCCCAGCCGACGGCGTCCGGCCCGGTGGTGTAGTAGCATCCGATGTCGATGGGCGAATCCTGCCAGCCGATCATGACCGCCGCCGCGAACGCGCCGGCCTCGACCGTGGCGATCTGCTCGTACGCCTTCCTGTGGTAGGGCTGGTTGTTCTCCAGTCCCTTCCACCCGCAGGGGAAGTAGTGCCATTCGTCCAACACTAGCTCGGCCTTCGTGAAGCCGTACCCGTCCACCAGTTCCCGCATCTGGCGCGGCAGCTCGCGGACCAGGAGGTTGTAGTCGTCCGAGTACTTGTGGAAACTGAAGAAGTCGAGCGGCGCGCCGGCCTTGGCGACGGCGGCGAGGAACGGCGCGTAGATGCGCTGGTTGCTCGTGAACCCCGCGCCGCCCACCTTGATGCCCGGATGCTTTTCCTTGAGGTACTTGGCGGTGGTCACGTAGAGGTTGAAGAACTGCTCGTCGGTGCCGGTCCAGCACGCCGGACGCGCGTCCGGCTCGTTCCATATCTCCCAATACTCGATGTTCCAGTGAAAGCCGTCGGCCCAACCGTTGTTGTAGTGGTCGACGATTCGCGAGCAGATACGTGCCCACTTGGCGATGTCCTCCGGCGGGTGCACGAAGTACTTGACCAATCCGTGCTCGATGCTCTCTCCGAGGCGAAAGAGGATCTTCGAACCGTCCTTGACCGCCCGCCCCAGATACTCGTCCGTCTGCTTGAACCAGTAGTTGTCGGGGTTGTTCTCGTCCGCGCGGAAGTTGGCGAAGATCATGTGGACGTCCACCGTCTTCACGCCGTCGTCCATGAGGATGGCGTCGTGCGTGCGGACGATCGGCAGGTGCAGGTCTTCCATCGGCTTGATGAACACCTTCCATCCGCCGCTCTGCAGCCGCGCGATGGGCGTGTAGCCGTTGCCGCCGTTGAGGCGCAGGTTCATGCGCCCGGCGGACACGCGCGTGTCCACGGTCACGGTCCGCGCTGCCGGCGCCCTCGCGTCGGCAGACTGCGCACAGGCGGCAACGGCCATCGCGGCGGCCACCGATACAAGCATTAAGTTCTTCATGGTCGAAGATTATACAACATCTCGCCGAACCGCGCAATGCTGCTAGAGGCTCGGAAAGTTGTAGGAGGCTCAGCGGATGATAATGCGCAATCCGATAGGAATCTCATACACGCCAAAGCGGACCGTGCCGGCCTCGCCGATGCTGAAGGCAATGTCCTCAGCAGAATTGGGCTGCGATCCTTCGGGTGGAACGAGTCGGCCGCCGGGCGACACGTC
>JAFRSR010000027.1 GCA_017427485.1 Kiritimatiellia bacterium | reverse complement strand
GAGGAACGCGGCGTCGGGTTCCCAGTTCTTGCCGTTCGTCCAGAACTCCTTGCCGGGGCCGCCGATCTTCTCCAGGCGCGCGTCCGCCGGGAGGACCGTTTCGCAGTAGAGACGGCCCTTGCCGCTCTCGACCACCGTCAGGTTGCCGTCGATCGACGGTTCGTCTTTCATGTGCAGGAGCCAGGCCTTGGCGTCGGATGGCGTGGCGGCGCCCACGCGGTCGTAGACCACGAAGACGTCGGGCAGCAGGTGGACGAACTGCCGCACGGCCTCCGTGCACTTCTTGCCGTAGAGCTTTGTGGCGTCGGAGGCGATGTAGGTGAAGTCGTCGTTCGTCTCGAAGGCGAGCACCTTCGCGGAGCCGTCGTACATGCCGCCGTCGTTCGTCTTGCCCTCGGGGCCGGGATAGACGGGTCCCCAGTAGCGCGGCAGCGGCTCGTTCGGGCGGCGGATGAGGATGCAGTTGTGGGCGATCGTCTGGGCGTAGTAGTACTTCAGGTTCCAGTCCGTTTCCACGGCGCGCGTGCCGGAGTCGAGCGCGAGGAAGTCGTGCTTGTAGATGGTGAAGTTGTTCTCGTCGTGGTGCTTGTGCATCGTGAGCTTCGCGCCCGCGGTGAACGTGCAGTAGGTGGAGTCGGGCTTCCAGCCGGAGCGCATGATGATCTGCCCGAGGTTCTCGAAGTGGCGGGCGTGGAGCGGCTGGTTCTCCAGCTCCTCGGCGGAGTACGGCTTCACGCCGTCGTTCCCGCCGCCGAACAGGAACGGGTAGAGGGGCCAGTCGCTCGCAAACGACTGGTTGGGCGCGCGGTCGCGCAGCGACGCGGCGAGGCGCGCGGCGGCGGGGTTCGCGTCGCGGAAGAAGTGAATGTACTGCGACATGTGCTCGTAGAGGCGGCCGACCGACAGGGCGTTGTGCGTGTGCTGGTCGTCGCCGAAGCCGCAGTAGAGCGGCATGTTCGGGTGGGCCTCGTTCGGGATCCACGTCCAGTAGATCCAGTTGGGAAAGAGTGCGAGGCCGGGATAGGACGCGGCGAGGTTCTCGCCGGTGGCGGAGAGCCAGGTGTGGAAGAAGTTGAAGTGCGCCCACGGGTACGCGCCCATGCAGTAGCCGGGCACGGCGGAGGAGAGGGCTCCGTCGTCGCCCGCGCCGTCGTTGCGGAACTTCACCATCTCGAGGCAGAGGTCGTGTCCGCGGCGCAGCTGGTCGCGCGCGAGGTCGTCGCAGAAGCCGTCGCCGTACGCGGCGAGGCCGGAATACCACAGGAGGCTCCGCACGCTGTAGAAGCCGCTCTGGATGTTGCCCACGTTGCGGCGGATGATGAACGGCTTGCCCTTGCCCGGCTGCACGTCCTCCACGTGCTGCACGAGCGGCACGATGATCGCCTTGCGCTCGTCGGGCGTGAGCGCCTCCCAGATCCAGTCGTACGCGCAGAGCGCGTGGATGCGCGTGGTGGAGTACCAGTTGACGGCGCGTCCGTTGCGGTAGGCGGCGCGGTAGGCGGCGACGCTCGACACGAGCATCTTGCGCGCCTTGTCGAGGTACTTCCGCTCGCCCGTGAAGCGCCACGCGAGCGCGCACTCGGCCGCCTGCGGTCCCCACTCCTTCACGCTCGGGATCGGCGTGGCGGCGGTGGTCTTGTGCGTGCCCGAGGCGGTCTTCACCTCGCGGAACACCACGGGGTCGAAGCCGGAGCAGACGGGATCCGCGGGGTAGCGGTCGCAGCGCTTGATGAGCGCGTCGCGCGCCGCGCGCGCGGGACCCTCCGCCCGCGCCTTCACGGCGGGCCACGTCTCCGCGTTGAAGAACATGCGCGGGTGGTCGCGGCGGATGCGCGCCTCCCAGTTCGGCGTTTCCGCCGCAACGCCCAGAAGCGTGCAGGCGGCCCAGCAGACAATGAGATGTTTTTTCATAATCGTTTCGACCGCACGAGCCACGAACCACGAATCACTAAGCGTTGGGCCAGAGCTGGGCGGCGAGTTCGCGGAGCTTGTACTTCTGGATCTTCTGCGAGGCGGTCATCGGGAAGATGTCCATGAAGTGGACGTACTTCGGGATCTTGAACCACGAGATCTTGTTGTGGCAGAAGTCCGCCACGTCCTCTTCCTTGATGTCCGCCCCGTCGGCGGGGATGATGAAGGCGGCGGGCTGTTCGCCGTACTTCTTCGAGGGGCAGCCCACCACGGCCACGTCCTTCACGCCGGGCATCGTGCCGAGGAAGTCCTCGACCTCCTTCGGGGAGATGTTCTCGCCGCCGCGGATGATGAGGTCCTTCAGGCGGCCCGTGATGTAGTAGTAGCCGTCCGCGTCCATGCGGCCGATGTCGCCGGAGTGGAGCCAGCCCTTTTCGTCGATGCACTGCGCGGTCTGCTCGGGCATCTTGTAGTAGCCCTTCATGCAGTTGAAGCCGCGGCAGCAGATCTCGCCGTCAGTGCCGATGGGCGCGAGGTCGTGCGTCTCGGGGTCGATGATCGCCACCTCCACGCCGGGGAGGGCCTGGCCGATCGTCTGGCACTTGCGCTCGATGGACGGCTCGAAGGAGCGCGTCATGGTCATCACGGGGCCGGACTCGGTGAGGCCGTAGGGGTTGCAGACCTCCTTCATGAACATGCGGTCCACGACCTGCTGCATGCGGTGCACGGGGCAGGCGGACCCGCTCATGATGCCGCTGCGGAGCGAGTGGAAGTCGAACTTGGAGAAGAGCGGGTGGTCGAGCATCGCGATGTACATCGTGGGGACGCCGTAGACGGCCGTGCACTTCTCCTTCTCGATCGAGGCCATCACCTGGATGGGGTCGAACTTCTCGAGGAACACCATCGTGGAGCCGTGGTTCACGCAGCTCATCACGCCGAGCACGCAGCCGAAGCAGTGGAACAGCGGCACGGGGATGCACACGCGGTCGCGGCAGGTGAGGTTCTGGCAGGCGCCGATCCAGAAGCCGTCGTTCGCGATGTTGCGGTGGGTGAGCTGCACGCCCTTCGGGAAGCCCGTGGTGCCGCTCGTGTACTGCATGTTCACGACGTCGTTCACGTCGCACTCCGCCTGGCGCGCGTAGTAGTCCTCCATCGGCGTCTCCACCGAAAGGGCGAGCACCTCGTTGAGCGAGTACATGCCGCGGTGCTTCTCGCCGCCGAGGAACATGACGCGCTTCAGGTGCGGGTACTTCGCGCTCTTCAGCACGCCGCGCGGCTGTTCGCGCAGCTCGGGGACGAGCGTGTAGATCACGTCCACGTAGGAGCAGTCGCGGTAGCCGGAGATGATGAAGAGGTTCTCGGTGTCGGACTGCGAGAGCGCGAAGTCCATCTCGTGCTCTTTGTAGTTCGTGTTGAGCGGCAGGAGGATCGCGCCGATCTTCGCGGCCGCGAACATGAGCACCACCCAGTGGGGCACGTTCGTGGCCCAGAGGGCGATCTTCTCGCCGCGCTTCACGCCGAGGGCCATGAGGCCGCGCGCGAGGCGGTCCACCTCCTCGCCGAACTCGTACCAGGTGAGGCGGAAGTCGCGGTCGGCGTAGACGACGGCGTCGTTCTCGCCGCAGCGCGCGATCGTCTGGTCGAGGAGCTGCCCGAGCGTGTACTCGCGCGTGACGGGCAGGTTGTGCCAGGGCACGCCGCGGCTGACGCTCTGGGCGAACGGCGCCTGCGTGGGCGCCGAACCGAATGGGTCCGTGAGCTTGAACATGTGGGACTCCCTGTTAGAACGGCAGGAACACGATGCCGTAGATCGAGGCGGGCTTGCCGTCGAGCGCGCGCAGCGAGTGCGTCACGACGCTGTTGTAGTAGGCCGTGTCGCCCGCGTGCAGCACCGTGGTCTCGGGTCCGTAGGTGAGTTCGATCGTGCCGTCGAGGACGATGATCAGCTCCTCGCCCTCGTGGCTGGACGGCGACGTGGGCGCATTCGCGGAGAACTCGATGCGGAAGGGGTCCATGTGGCGGTCGGGCTTGCCGATCGCGAGCGAGTAGTAGGCGTAGCCTGCCGGGTTCTCGCCCTCGTGGGCCACCTTGACGGAGGAAAGCTGGTCGGCGCGCGTGATGATCGGGTCCGGCTTGAACTGGTCGTCCATGAACGTGCCGAGGCGCTGTCCGAGCGCGCGGGAGAGCTTCGTCAGGACGCCCAGCGCGGGCAGCACTTCGCCGTCCTCGATCGAGGCGATCACCGCCGCCCCCACGCCGCTCTTCTCGGCCAGGTCGGCGAGCGTCATCTTCAGGTTTTCGCGGTACGTCTTGATCCGCTTCCCCACTTTGTTTTCGTTTGCCATACTGCTTTTTTCCAATTTGCTGTAAAACGCGCATATTTTACAATAATTTCGCCGCACAGGCAAGAACAAACGCACCGTAATCGCGGCGCAAACGCACAAACGCGCGCGGCCCCTCCCGCATTTTCCATACTCCATTTCCCATTCGCCTGTGGTATACTATCTACCGCCATGGACATAAAGCCCCTTTTCATCGTGATGAGTGCGCCTTCCGGATGCGGGAAGTCCACGCTCATCGACATGCTCCTGCAGGAATACCCCGACCTGCAGTATTCCATCTCCTGCACCACGCGCAAGCCGCGGGGTGACGAGGAGGACGGCATCGACTACCATTTCCTGACGGTCGAACGGTTCCGCGAACTGCTGGCGGAAGACGCGTTCCTGGAGTCCGCCGAGGTGCACGGCAACTACTACGGCACGCTGAAGCAGCCGATCGTGGACGTGCTGAACGAAGGCAATTCGATGATCCTCGACATCGACGTGGTCGGCGCCGCGAAGGTGCGCCACTACGTGTTCCACCACCTGCCGGCGGAGAATCCGCTGCGCGCGGGCTACATGGACGTGTTCATCAACCCGCCGAGCCTCGACGCGCTGCGCGAACGCCTCGAGGGGCGCGGCACGGACAGCCCGGAGTCCATCGAGCGCCGTCTCGCGAACGCGGAGGGCGAGATGGCCCGCGCGGAGGAGTACATGTACCAGGTCACGAACGACGAGCTCGGCATCGCCTACAGGCGCCTCTGCGACCTCATCGACGCGCGGAGCGGGAGGATGTGATGAACGTCGTCGTGGGAGTGACGGGGTCGATTGCGGCCTACAAGGCATGCGAGCTCGTGCGCCTGCTCGTGAAACGGGGCGACGACGTGCACGTGGTGATGACGGAGCACGCGCGCGCGTTCGTGACGCCGCTTACGTTCCAGACGCTTTCGCGCAATCCCGTGGAAAGCGACCTCTTTGCCGATCCGCAGGACTGGAAGCCCGGGCACGTTTCGCTCGCGGCGGCGGCCGACCTCGTGGTGGTGGTGCCGGCGACGGCGAACATCCTCGCGAAGATGGCGCACGGCATTGCGGACGACCTGCTCTCGTCCACGCTGCTCGCCACGAAGGCGCCGCTCGTGGTGGCGCCCGCGATGAACACGGGTATGTGGGAGAACCCCGCCACGCAGGCGAACGTCGCGGCGCTCGCGGCTCGCGGCGTCCGGATCGTTTCGCCGGGCACGGGCGACCTCGCCTGCGGCACGGCGGGCGCGGGCCGCATGGCCGAACCGTCTGAAATCCTTTCAGCCTGCTGCATTCCATGACGCGCGTTTTCCAGCTTGTCCGCGGCGCGGCCGCGTGGTGCCGGAAGCCGGGCGGCGTTCCGTTCCTCGTGCTGGCGGGCATGGCGGTCGTCTCCGTGGCGCTCGCGTGTCTCGGCGCCGAGGGGGCGCTCGCGTGGGCGAAGAGCTACGCGGTGGGCGTGCTGGCCGGCCTGGCCGCGCTTTCCGCCGTCGTCTGTTCGCGCATGACGGGGCGGCCGGCCCTGCTCGCGCTGCACCTCGGCTTCGCGCTCGTGCTTGGCGGCTGGGTGGTCAACGAGGTGGCGGGCGGCGAGGAAGGGTACTTGAAGCTCGGCCCCGGACAGTCGGGTGACGTGGCGGGGCAGGAACAGCTGACGCTTGAGGCGTTCGTCATCGACCGGTGGGAGGACACGGGCACGGTGCGCCAGTACACGAGCAAGTTCCGGGACGGGAAGGGTGATGCGCTGGAGATTTCCGTCAACCATCCCGCCCATATCGGGCCGTGGTGGGTGTACCAGAGCTCCTACCAGGAAATGGAGAATCCGCGTACGGGCGAGGTCGCGAGGAACCCCCGCACAGGCGAGCCGCTCTACTATACGGTCTTGCTCTGCGTGAAGGACGCGGGGTTGCCGCTCGTTGCCGTTGGCGGCGTGTTGCTGCTGTTGGGGGCGTTCGGCTATGCGGCTCGCGGGGACGCTCGCCCTCCCGTCGGGGTGGCGGGCGACTCGTCCGCAAATTCGGCGCGCGCGGGGCGCGCGCCCTACCGGGCCGTGCGCGCGCTGTACGGGCTGGCGTTTCTGGGGGCGGTGGCGATGCTCGTGCATCGCGGAATCTCCACGGGGCATCCACCGATGCAGAACATGTACGAGTTCCTGATCTGCACGGCGGCGCTGCTGCCGGCGCTCACGTTCGTCTCGGCGCGCTGGGACCGTCAGGACACGCTGCTCGTCGACTCCATCCTGCTCGCGGTCGTGCTGATCCCCGTCGGGTTCTTCATGGACGGCAGCGTGAAGCACCTGATGCCGGCGTTGCAGAGTCCGTTCTTCGTGCCGCACGTGGGGGCGTACGTGATCGGCTACGTGCTGCTCGTGCGTGCGGCGATGGGGGCGGGGCGCCGTCTCGTGGGGCTCGGGTTTTTCCTCCTCACGCTCGGGCTCGTGCTGGGCGCGGCGTGGGGCAAGGTCTGCTGGGGACACTGGTGGCAGTTCGACCCGAAGGAGATGTGGTCGCTCGCCACGTGGCTCCTCTACGCCGCCTATTTCCACCTGCGTCCGCGTCTCTCGCCGCGGGCGGACCGCGTCTTCCTCGTGGCGGGCGCCGTCATGGTGGTTCTCACGCTCACGTGGATCAACCTCTCCCGTCTCTTCTCCGGCATGCACAGCTACGCCTGACGCCATTGACACGCTGCACGCGTTGTGTTAAACTCGTGCCGAAATCGCAAAGGAGGAGTCTATGCATGGCATGTCGAGATGGACCGTTCTGACCGTTTGCGGGATGGAGCGCCGCGCGGGCGAGGAGCTGGCGCAGTCCGTGGAGGTCGCGTACGACGGCGCGGGCCGCCCCGTCTCGTACACGGACCAGGACGGCCGCGCGAGGAAGTTCGAGCGCGACGCGTTCGGACGCGTCGTGAAGGAGATATTCCCCGACGCGACCGAGGTGGGCTACGCCTACGACGGCGCGGGGCGCCTCTCGTCCGTGCTGGACGAGAACAGGCACCGCATCCAGTTCGGGTGGGACGCATTCGGGCTCGCCTCGCGCGCCACGGCGGCGGGGCAGGTCACGGACTACGTGCGCGACGACTACGGGCTCCTGAAGGAGGTCGTCTCGTCGCGGGGCGGCAGGGCGGAGCGAACGGTCAGGCGGGAGTACGACAGGTTCGACCGCCCCGTGAAGGTCGTGTACGGACCCGGCGAGGTGGAGACCTTCGCGTATGACGCCTGGGGGCGGCTCGCGAAACACACGCGCGGGAAGAAGGCGGAGACCTACGCCTACGACCACTTCGGGCGGCTCTCGGAGAAGTCCGAGGACGGCGTGGCGACCTCGTACGCCTACGACGCCTGGGGCCTGCGCACGCGGCGCGTGACGAAGGACGCGGAGGGGAAGGTCGTGTCCGAGGAGACGCGCGCGTACGACAAGTTCGGGCGGCTCTCGGAGATCGCGTCCGGCGGGAAGAGCGTCAGGTATGCGTACGACAGGGCGGGGCGCGTCGCGAGGCAGGTGGTGGACGGGCGGACAATCGCGTTCGAGTACACGAGGTACGGCCGCCTCGCCTCGAAGACGCTGCTGGGCGCGGACGGCAAGACGGCCGAGGTGCGGTACCGGTACGGGAAGGACGGGAAGATCGCCTCGCGCCGCGCGAACGGCGTCCTCCAGAACTACGCCTACGACGCGAAGGGGCAGCTCGTCGCGGTGACGGGCGAGGACGGGACGGTTGCCGAGCGCTACGTCTACGACCCGGCGGGGAACATCCTCGAGAAGGAGGTCGGCGGCAAGGTCACGAAGTACCGGTACGACGGGGCGAACCAGCTCGTCAGCTCCACGGCCCCGGACGGCACGGTCACGAAGTACG
>JAFRSR010000208.1 GCA_017427485.1 Kiritimatiellia bacterium | reverse complement strand
GCACGAGAGGCCGATGGGGTTCGGACGGTACGGCGCGCGGGAGGCGAAGGTGCCCACGCGCGCGACGCCCGGCACGGGCACCGGCGGACGCGTGGTGGGGCGCCACGCCCCCGCGTTGCGGTCGAATACGAACACGAGCCAGATGCGCTCAAAGCCCTCCAGCCCGCGCAGGGCCGTCTCGAAGTTCCGCCCCGCGAGCAGCTCCACGCGCCCCGCGCCGCCTGCGAACACGCCCTGCCGCGGCACCTCGTACTTGTACGCCGCGCCGCCGCGGAACACGCCGATGGGGTCAAAGGTCATGCACGCCTCCCGGGAAAACAAAAGCCACCGCGCACGCGGTGGTTTTGAATGGTGGCGAGAGAGGGACTCGAACCCGCAACCAGCAGATTATGATTCTGTCGCTCTACCATTGAGCTATCTCGCCGAACGGATAGGTAGTATATCAAACCCCTTTTTCGCCGTCAATGCCGAATTCGCGCTCATTGCAATTGCGAGGCGCAGCTAGCGTTTCAGGTTGGCCGGGACGTGGTTCTTGAACCAGTCCGTAAGCACGTCGACGACGAGTTTCGGCTTCCGGTCCGCGCTGAACTGCCCCGCCCAGCTCGTCGCCTGGTGCTTCTTCCCGTTGTGCAGGCACTCGCGTCCGCATGTGCGCGTGTCGAAGAACTGCCAGAACGCGATGCCGGCGATGGCGGGGTTGCCCCAGGCGGTCTCCGCCACGAGCGCGTTGTGCTCGGCCTGGAAGGACTCGGTGTCCACGGGACACGACGGGTCGCGGCTGCCGTACTGCCCCGCGCCGCCCATCTCGGAGATGAGAAGCGTCTTGTCGGGATAGCGCTCGCCGAGATACTTCGCCACCCAGTCCACGCCGTAGCCCTCCATGTCGTGGATTTTCTGCGCGAGTTCGTCGTGCGTCCCCGGATAGCCGTTGATCGTGCCGGGATAGGTGTTGAACGCGACGATGTCGGTGTTCGCGTGGCAGATGTCGCCGCGCGTGCGGTTGCAGGCGAACGTGACGAGACGGCCGGAGTCCTCCTCGCGGATCGCCGTGATCAGCTGGTCGACGAGCTTCTTGCACTCCGGCTTCGTGGAGTCGCACTCGTTGAGAAACGCGAAGATGATCACGGAAGGATGGTTGAAGCTGTTGCGCACCATGAGCTTCGTCTGTTCCAGCTGCTTGGCGACGAATCCCGGATCCACGAGGTCGTTCTGCTTGCCGCTCTGCGTGTAGCGCTGGCCGTTGCCCCAGCCGAGGGACTCCTCCCACACGAGGACGCCCATCTCGTCGCAGAGGTCGAGGAACCGCTGCGCCTGCGGATAGTGCGCGCCGCGGAAGAAGTTGCCGCCCATCTTCTTCAGGTTCTGGATGTCGATGAGCATGAAGCCCTCCGGCGTGGCGGCGCCGAGCTGCATCTGCTGGTCGTGCCGGTTCGCGCCCTTCAGGAAGATGCGCGCGCCGTTGAGGTAGAACCCGCCGTCCCGCGCCTCGATCGTGCGGATGCCGAAGCGCGCGCGCACGCCGTCGCAGACGACGGTGTGCAGGTTCGGCGCGTCCGGCGACCAGAGCTTGAAGTCTGGCACCTTCACCGTGGCACGGCCGTTCTTGAAAGCGGCCTTTACCTCGTTCTTGTCGTCGAACGCAAGCGTCGCGTCAAAGTCGCGGCCCTGGAAGTTGACGGCTTCGACCTCCACCGTGCCCGTCTTGTAGTCGCGCGTGCGGACGAAGAGCTTGCGGTTGTCGAACACGAGCGACACGCCGTGGTAGAAGCCGCCCCAGAAGTGGAAGTCGTAGAACGACTGCGCAAGCTTCTGGTAACTCCAGTCGAAGCGGTTGTCGACGGCCGCGACGAGCGTGTGCGCGCCGGCCGCAAGCGGACCCGTCGCGAGCTCCACGCGGCTGTAGGGCAGGTCGTCGATGCCGATTGCGCGTCCGTCCACCCAGAACTTCCCGTAAAGTCCCATGCCGTCGATGACAAGCCACGCGCGGTCCACGCCCTTTTCAAGCGTAAACGTGCGGCGGTACATCGCCGTGCCGCGCTTCATGAACGTGTCCGGCATCGCGTCGAAGCACCCGGGCACGACCATGTGGCCGGTCGCCTCGAACGCCGGTCCGGCGACTTCCGTGACGGGGCGCCCCTCGTCGAAGCGGAACTCCCACGTTCCGTTGAGATCCAGCGCCGAGGCACCGCATGCGGCACCTGCAACAACCGCAACAATCATTTTCTTCATGTTCATTTTTCTACTGTCCTTTCAAAATTATGGAGAACGACTTGAATCGTCTGCGGCTGGGCACCCACTTCCCGGCACACGACGGGACACTTCGCGAGGAAGAGAAACGCGATCGGCTTGTCCGTCCGCTCGCTCATCGTCTCGAAGTTCGCCTGCCCCTTCGCAACGACCAAGTCCGCTGCCGCAAAGGCCGCGCGGAACGCCGCGCCGCACGTCTCGTCCACCACACCCGGCACACCGTCGTCGTTCGAGACGACGCCGCCTGAGGAAAATCCCTCGGGACAGCCGCTTTCTGAGAGCTCGGCGCGGGTGAGATCGTTGAACGCAGGCTTGCCGCGCACGGCGAGCGTGATCTTGTCGCGGTACGGCTCCATGAGGAGACGGTCGAACACCGCCTCGCCGCAGTTGTCGAAGACCCACAGGATCAACTTCGCCGCGTCCATCCGCCGCTTCAGTTCGGCAACAAGCTCGTCACCCGGTAGGGCGCGCGCCCCGCGCGCGCCGAAAATCGGCTTCGTGAACGCCGTCGCCATCGTCTCCATCGCGGCGGCAATGTCGAGGTCGGCGTACACCGAGAAGTCCAGGATATTCCCGGCAACGGAGAGCCGCAGCCGTTTCTCGAAATCGGACATTCCGGAAAGGACGCAATTCAGTGCGTTCGTATGGTAGGGCGCGGCCTCCGGACGCGCCGCCACGGCGGGTCGAGGACGCCCCGCCCTACCAGCGGTCGCGCTGGAGCTCGGCCCTCTCCAACCAGGTATCTCATCCATCCTCTCCAAGAGCTTCAGCGCAAGTTCAGTTGAAGCTTTCTTCTCCTCCGCCCACGGGTCGGGCACGCGACCCTCGCACATCGCGAGCGCGTTGTCGATGAGCTGGCGCGCGTAGCACGGCGGCGGGAGCGCGTAGCCCTCCTCGGCCGCACGGCCGAGGATGCGCATTCCCTCGGCGGCGATCCGCGCCTCCAGCGCCGCGTCCCCGCGCGCCGAACGTCGCGCCAGCTCGGTCGCGTTCCGCGCAAGGCACGGCAAACAATCCAAACAAGCTTTCAAGCTCTCAAACCTCTCAAACTTTCAAACTCTCAAACTTTCAAACTCCCTCAAACACGATGCGCTCGAAGTCAAGCGCCGCCTTCGCATCGGCGTCCATCTTCGCCTCGTCGATGCCCGGCTCCAGCTCACGCCAGATCTTGATGTCCTCGCCCACCTTTCCGCCCATGCGCACGAACGGCTCCATGCAGACGTTCCCGTCGTAGCCGATGTCCTTCAGCGCGACCGCGATCTCGTGCCACGGGGTGCGTCCGCGTCCCGGCACACGGCGGTTGCACTCGCCCGTGTGGAAGTGGCCGAGCAACCCCTTCGTCGAGCGGATCGCGCCGCCGATGGAGTCCTCCTCGATGTTCATGTGGAACGTGTCGAGCATCACCTTCACGGACGGCACGTCCACCTCCTTCACGAACTTGACGCCCTCCGCCGCCGTGTTGAGCAGGTAGCCCTCGAAGCGGTTCAGCACCTCCAGGCAGTAGGCCACGCCGCAGTCCTGCGCCACCTTCCCGATCTCGCGCACGTTCGCGACGGAACGCGCCCAGTCGCCGGGCTTGTCGATGGGTTTCGAGTAGTCCACGGGCCAGTAGCTGTAGATACCGCCGCCGATGGAATGGATGCCGAGCGTCTCCAGGTTCTTGAGCAGCGTCGTGAAGAACGCCTTCGCGTTCGCGACGACCGCCGGGTCGGACGAGGCAAGGTTCTGGTCCGCGTTCGGACCGTGTCCAGCCGTGAGGAAGATGCCGTTGTCGGCGGCGGCCTTCTTCAGGCCGAGGAGCGTCTCGCGGTCGTAGCCGTTGATCGGCGTACAGGCGATTTCCAAAAAGTCGAAGCCGAGCTTCGCAGCCTTCTCGATGTACCTGAAATAGTCGGCCTTCCACTGGTCCTCCCAGTAGGCATAGTAGATTCCGTATTTCATTTGTCACTTCCTTTCTTCGTTTTCATCATATCCGTTCGATTTCGTGTTCCAGAGCGCGAGGAACAGCCCCGCGCCCACAATCGTCGCGCCGACGACGGTAAGAAACGGCGCCGCCCAGCCGCCCGTCCGGTCCGCGAGAAAGCCCATGCCCCACCCGCTGAAGAGGACGCTCCCGTAGGAGAAGAGCGACGTGAACCCCACCGCCGTCCCCGCAAAGCGACGCGTCGCGAGGTTCACCGCCGTCGTGCCCGTCATGGCCTGCGGACCGTAGATGCAAAAGCCCGCACCCGCGAGCGCCGCCATGTAGAGCGCAACGTGTCCCCCCGCCGGGATGAGCCAGAACGCCATCATGAACGCCGCCGCGCCCAGCATCATGAAAAGGCAGACGCGCGGGGCGCGGCCGCCCGCCAGACGATCGGTCGCCCAGCCGCTGAAGAGCGTGCCCAAGATGCCCGCGATCTCGAACGTCGCCACCGTCCATCCGCCGCCCGCGAGAGACACGCCCTTCGCCTCCTTCATCAGCATCGGGCCCCAGTCGAGGATTGCAAAGCGCGTGAGGTACACCATGAAGCAGCAGGTGCCCACCAGCCAGATCACCGGGTTGAGGTAGACGCGGCGCAAGGCGGTGTCGGCGGCGGGCAGAGGGCTGCCCGCCCTACCATCGCCCACCTGGTAGGGCGCGGCCTCCGGACGCGCCGTCTCGGCGGGTCGAGGACGCCCCGCCCTACCCACCCCCTCCTCCTCGGGCGTGCCGGGCAAGGAGAAAAACAAATATACCAACCCCGCGCCGGCGACGATCGCCGGCACCCAGAAGCACCACCGCCACATGCCCACGCCCACGCCGTCCGCGCCCAGCGCACCCAATCCCATGATGTAGCCGCAGAGGATCGTGATGATTCCCGCGCCGATGGAGTGCGACGAGTTCCAGATCGCGAGTTTCGTGGCCAGCTCCTCCGGCGGCACCCAGTGCGAAAGTAGCTTCAGGCACGGCGGATTGCCCATCGACTGGAAGAATCCGTTCGCCACCCACGCGATGCCCAGCACCGTGATCAGCGCCGTCGTGAACGCTGCCCCTTCCGCGCCGCCCGCAAACAGCTTCGCCAGCACCGGCCCGAACCCGAACACGACGTTCGCAAGGAGTGCGAGCAGGAGTCCACCCATCAGGAAGAGACGCGGACGGCTTCTGTCCGAGATCGGCCCCGCCACGAACTTGCCCACGCCGTACACCACGCCGTGCAGCGTGAGGAACAACCCCAGCGACGTCTTCGTGATGCCGTAGTCCTGCGCGAGGCCGGGCATCGCGAGCGACAGGTTCTTGCGCAGGAAGTAGAAGAGCGTGTAGCCGACGATGGTCGTCACGAGCATCCGACGCTGTCCGCGCGCGAACGCCTTCGCTTGTTCGGCTGTGCAGTGAGCTTCCACGTCACCCTCGTCGATGTCTACCGCGTGCAACGCGTGCGCCAGTAGGCGGCCCACACGAGCGACGGACGCCCAGCCACGGCCTCGTCAAACAGCTTCGCCGCCTCCTCAAGGCGTCCTTCATGGAACGCCTTGAGTCCGCGCAGGTATTTCGCCTGGCAACGGTTCGCGCGCTCGGCCTCGTCCCTCGAGGTTCCCGCGAAGAACTTACGGCTCGCGTGCAGCTCTTTCGGCAAAGGCTTCTCAAGCTGTGCAATCACGCCGTCGAGCGCGTCAAGCTCGGCCTTGACGGCCGCCGCGTCCGGCGCACGCCCCTCCATCTTGGCGAGGCGCACGAGCGCTTCCGCGCGGTAGAAGTTCATCTCGCCGGGCAGGTTCCAGCCCGCGCACGCGGCCTTGAGCGCGGCGCGCGCGCCGTCCGCATCGCCCATCGCGGCGCGGCACTCAGCGAGGAAGAGGTTGGCCTGCGGTGCCACGCCGGCGGACGCCCCCGGGGCGCACTGAAGGTTCTCGGGATATTCAAGGGCGCGCTGGAAGAAGGTCGCCGCCTTCGTGTTGTCGCCGCGCGCGCGCGCCGTCACGCCGCAGCCGAGCGCCGCGTCCGTGAAGACCGTCAGCAACGAGCGTCCGCCCTCCCACACGTAGAACGTGCGGGACGACAGGATCTCAAGCGCCTGGTCGAAGCTGCGCGTTTCGTTGAACAGCTCGACGAGACGCAGCAGCACGGGATCGTAGCGGTCCACCGTAGCGCGGCGCGCCTCGAGGTACGCCCGGCGCTTCGCGGCGGGAATCTTCAGCTTCTCCGCAAGCTCGTCCGTTTCGAGCAGCACGTGCGCGTTCGCCGGGTCCGCCTCCATCGCGCGCAGGTAGAACCCGTACGCCTCCTCGTTCGCGATGCCCGACGGCACGCCCGTGTTGGTGAAATACGTGCCCGGATGCGAAAGCGCGAAGCCGAGACACCGCAGCGCGAGCGCATGGTCGCCCTTCTTCGCCACACACGTGCGCCACGACACGATCGCGTCGTCCTTGCGGTCACGGAACCAGAATATCTCGCCCAGGTAGTAGTGCGTGTTCGCCGTCGCCGCGTCCGTCGCGACCTTCGCCGCCGCCGCGAGCGCCGCGTATTCCTCGGAACGGCTCGGGAAACAGTAGTCGCCCGGATCGGACGCGGCCTTCCGCCACGCCTTCTCGGCCTCGCCGCCGCGGCCGAGTTGCTGGAGCGCCCATCCGCGCATGTACGCGAACATCGGGTTGCGCAGCGACGCGCACGCGGCGACCGCGTCATGCACGCTGAGGAGGTCGCCCGACCCGCAGGCCACGGGCTTCTCGCGCGCCGCAAGCGCCTCGGCGGCTTCGCAGAGCGCCACCACTTCGTCCCACGCGCCGAGTCCCGCGTAGTCGCAGACAGACTCCATGAGCTGGGCGGCCCGCAGGCCTCGGTCCTTCAGCTCGACACGCACGATCTTCTCCGCCGGCGCGCCGGCGAGGAACCCGCGCTCGGCGAGGCCCCAGTTTTCGAGCGGGTCGCACGCAACCGCCAACGCGATTTCGCGACGTGCGGTGGGCGCGCGACCACGGCGGCGGAGGATGAATGCCTTGAGGACGTGCAGCTTCGCCTCGCGCCCACCGCGGTCGAGCGCCTCGTCAATCAGCGTTTCCGCCTCGTCCCACGCCCCGCGCAGACACGCGAGCCGCGCGAGCTCCACATACGCCTCGCGCGCGTGCGTGGCGCGCCAGGTCACGCGCCACAGGAGATCCTCGGCCTCCTTGTATTTGCCCTGCTCGCGGCAGGCGAGCGCGAGCATGTACTCGGGTTCCACATCCTTCGCGCGCGTATAGTTGCGGTTCACGCGGTCCGACGCCGTGCGGAAGAACTTCTCGGCGTCGGCCCAGCGCAGCTCGCGCATCGCGTGGTAGCCGAGCTGGAGGTTTGCGGCGGAATGTCCCGGATCGATCTCGCACGCGCGCCGGTAGTAGGGCAGCGGGTCGATGAGGCCGTTCTTGAACTGGTCGAGACGGAGTCCCGTGAGATACGCGACCTCCGCGCTCGTGATCTTCTCGGGCTGCTGCGGGTTCGCCACCTTCTCGGGCAGCGGGTCGTGCGGATCCTCGGGCACGGGCGTGTAGGAGAGGAACACCTTCCCGTCCGCTGCGGCGATCGTCGCCGTGAACTGCTGGTCCTTCGCGGCGGCATCCACCTTCACCGTCTTGCACCACGGCTCGTTCGGCCCGATGGCCACTCCTTTCTCCTCAAAAATCACACTCTCATTTCCACTCTCGCTCCCACTGCTCACACTCCTCTTACTCCTTCCACCGGCACCACTGCAGCTCACCCTCACCGTGCAACCCTTCAGCACGCGCGTGGAGTGGAAGCCGACGAGCATCTTGTCCTTGCCCTGGCGCTCCACGTTGACCGCGCCGTCGAGCGTGGCGTTCTTCACGCCGCCGATGCCCTTCACGGGATACCAGAACTGCGACACGCGCCGCGTCTCGTAAGGCGCGATCCAGGAGTAGTCGGGCTGGTTGTCGCTCCAGCAGCCGACCATCAGCTCGAGGTAGGGGCCGTCCGTGTCGGTGAGCACCTTCGAGTCCCACAGCTTGCCGGCCGGGAAGTTGCCCCAGAGGAAGAACTTCTTGCCGATGGTGACGTGGCGGTTCGAGGTGTGCACGGTGCCGGCGTTCTTGCCGTGGTCGTAGCCGGCGAGCCAGTCGTTGTCTGGGTCCCACGCGAAGATCGAGCGCGAGCGGTGCACGAAGTTCTTCCACCACGAGAGGTCGGAATCCATGCGCTCTTTCTCGCCGGGACGCCCGGAGGCGCCGACGCTGCCGATCGGGAAGCTCGTCCAGGACGCCTTGTGGTGGTCGTAGCCGAGGTGGCAGGCGGGCGGGAAGATCACCTGGTAGTCGTCGCCGCAGTGGACGGCCACGTTGGCCCAGTAGAGCATGGACTCGACCTGCGGGCCGCGGTTCATGAAGATGTTCTCGGCGCGCAGCACGGCGCGGTCCTTCAGGAGGGAGAGCCCGATCGTCCACTTCAGGCGCGCGGTGAGCTCGGTCTCGCCGAGCCAGATCGTCTCAGTGCCGTCCCGACGTTTCTCGTGCCGCCAGTCAATGGGCATGGAGCTCGTGGGACGGTGGTGGTGCGGGAAGTTCCACTCCACGCCGCCGGATATCCACGCGCCGAGCATGCCGATGAGAGCGGGCTTGATCACGTGCTGGCGGTAAAACGTCTCGTAGCCCGTCTGCTTGTCCGTCAAGTTCAGGAGGTGCCCGCCGTGCTCGGGCAGCACGCCCATCTGGAGCCATTCGTTCTCAAGCGTGAGGTAGAGGTAGTCCTCGGGACGCTTGCCGTCGTGCAGCACGTCCTGCGCGGGATAGGGGTAGATGCGCCCCTGCGCGCCCTGGTAGACGCGGCCCGTGTAGAAGAGCGGCGTCTTCTCATAGCCGCCCGGCACGTAGGTGGGCAGCGTAATCGTCTCTTTCCGGTAGACCGTGCCGTCCGCGCACGCGACCAGCGTCCCGGCCGTGCAGACGGCCACAGCGAGAATGTTTTTCATGCCCACAGTATACCACACCCGCGCCCGCGCCGCAAATCACGATGTCGCACAACAAGTTTTCTGTCGCACCGAGATTTTCCCGCCGAGGTCCCGCCGTTTTGGTATAATTGAAGCCGTCGACATCAACGGAAAGGAAAAACTAATGAACTCGTTTCTCATCAAACGCATCATATTGCCTCTCATCACGCTGGCGATCCTCGCCCTTGCCGGCCTCTGGCTCTACGGCTACATCGGCGTGAAGGCAGGCTGGATCGGTCCCACGGAAGTGCCCGGACTCAACGCGGTGTCCCACCATGGCGCCGAGGCGGCCGGCGGTGTGGCCACCGCCATCAAGACCAAAGTCGGACTCTGACCGATCATTTGAAGGCAGATTGCGTCGCTTCCATACCGTGATTTTTCCGGCTCGCGAGGACGCTCGCCCTCCCAGCGATTCTGCCGAAAACAAGCACTTCCGTTCCCGCGTTGCCGCCGAGGCGGTTACGTCCGTGGACGCCGCCCGTCACCTCGCCGGCGGCGAAGAGGCCGGGGATCGGTGTGCCGTCGGGGCGCAGCACGCGGCAGCGCGCGTCGATGACGATGCCGCCGAGAGAGGTATGCGGCGCGGGCGCCACGAGCATCGGCTCGCGCGAGATGTCGATGCCACAGGCGGCGTAGCGCCGCACGGTATCTGCGTAGCGCGTTTCAAGGATTGCGCGCGGCACGCCCGTTGCATCATACCAGATTCCGACATCAACCGGGGGCTCCGCCCCCGAGCCCCCGCCGACTCCGCGGCCGGCTTCGATCTCGGCGAAGATGGCGCGGGATATCGCATCTTTGTTGGCGTACTTGTCGGGCAGGAATTCCTCCCCGAGACGGTTGCGGAAGGTCGCGCCTTCGTGGAGCATCGTGGTGATCACGGGAAT
>JAFRSR010000207.1 GCA_017427485.1 Kiritimatiellia bacterium | reverse complement strand
TGCGTGAAATAGCCCGTATTATAGCACAGGCCTGCCGTGCGGTGCAACAAGGAAATGCAAAAAAATCAGGTGCCGCAACGGCACCTGACGTTCAGAACGCGAGAAAGCGCATCAACGTTGCGACTAATTTAAAGCCCACCCATGATCGTCACGCCGGGCGGAGAGCTGCGCTTCGCCATGAACTCCGCCGGCGCGAGCGCGCGGCCCGTGATCTTGATGTCGTCCAGTTCGCCGACGAACTGCAGCGAATTACCGCCACGCGAGCCGATGTACAGTCGTTCGGACAGATGTCTGGCAATGCCTTCGTAGACAGAATTATGCGACATGGTCAAGATGCCGTCCCGATAGAGCCGTACTGTGTCTTTATACGGCGCATCATAGTCATACACGAGCGCGACATGATGCCACTTGCCGTCAAGCACGTTCAGGAGCTGACAGACATTGTAGCCACCCCTTGTCGCTCTGTAGCCGGCCTGTATCGCCGCAGGGGCGTAATCATTCGCGGCTGCGGAAAACGCGCCTCTGGCTCCGATGTCATTGTAATTGGGAGAAGTTTCCAGCACGATGCAGGCATCCGACATGCTGGATTTCATGAACCATTCCACCGTCATTGACCGATAGGCGTAGAGCGGCAGTGTCGCGAGCGTCGCGAAGCCGCTCTGCGAACCGTCGAACACGGCCGCGCCGTCGTTCACCGTCACGCCGCTTCCCGTCAGCGCGTTTCCGTTGCCGGTCGCGTCCTCCAACATGTTCGTCGCCTTCGCAAACGGCCAGTAGGCAATCACGTCCTCCATCGGCCCTGTGCGCGTCTTGAGGAACTGTCCGGGCTGAAGCACCCCGGCGGTGACACGCACGTCATCAATGTCGGCATCCGTGAAAAGACTGCTGTTTTGCCGAGAGCCGATGTAAAGATAGTCGTTCAGCAGATATGCGCTGGAATCTCTGCCCCATCGCTCGAATGTCGTCTGTTGGATTCCGTCGACATAGAGACGCACACACGCGTCGGAACCGGTTTGTGACGAATCCTTCACAAGGGCGACATGATGCCAACCCGCGTTGACGATATTCGAGGTTGAATAGTAGTCGCGCAGCGTGCCGCCGAGGTTGAAATTGCTCGAAAGGCTTCCCGTCCCCTTGTCGTTGAGCGCCAAATAGAATTGCTGCTGGACAAGCCAAGAGTTGGAATGCTCGAGAATAAGGGATACTGCATCCGCGCCCTGATGCCTGCGCACGAAGCACTCCACCGTCACGTCCTTGTAGGCGCTCAGGTCGAGTTTGTTCACCGTCCGCACGTTGCTCGCCGAGCCGTTGAAGGAGGCGCAGCCGTTCGCGAACGCCACGCCCTGGGAGCCCTGAAGCGTGTTGCCGTTGCCGCTGGAATCCGCAAGGGCGTTTCCGTCGTCGAACTTCCAGTAGGCCCGCACGTCAATGGAACCGGCAGACCGGGCTTGCATGAACTGGTTGGTCGAAAGGACGCCAGCCGAGATGCGCACATCGTCAATCTGGCCGTTGAACGGAAGTTCCTTGCCGCCGCGCGAGCCGATGTACAGGATTTCCGGCTTGAGACGCATTCCCGTCCCGGATCCAACCGAGTTCGACTGAAGAATCCTGTCGACGTAGAACTGAAGCTGGTCTGTCTCTGTTGCTCCTTTGGGATTCACGATAATCGCCAGATGATGCCACTCGTTGTCGAAGATGTCCGTGCTGAATTTCCGTTGCCGATAGCCGTTAGACGTTTTGACAGCCACTCCGTCTAGCGTGTAGAGCATGAAAGTCCCGCCATTTCCGGAGAAGTAGTTGCTGGAAAGTTCCAGAATCATGCCTCCGTGGCGCACGGCGCTTTTCGCCCAGCATTCGATCGTGTATGCCGTCTGGTCTTGAAGCCAGAGGGGGCTGCGCGTCACAAAGCTCTTGACGGGACTGGACGAACCGTCGAACACCGCCGTGCCATCGACAACCGCCACGCCGTTGCTGTTTACGAGGTCGTAGTTCCCCGTCATGTCAACCGCGCCCAGCGCGTCCGAACCGAAGTCCCAGTGCGCGACATAGTCGATTGCCGATGCCGGCAACGACCACCCCGCCACGGCAGCCGCCATGCACGCGGCAAGCAAATTGATTCTGCTCGTTTTCATGTTTCGCTTCCTCTTCTGTCCTTCTCGTTTGCGCCACTACGGCGAACACGCAATTAGTATACACGATTCCGCCGAGGATGTTCTATCATTCCCGGCAGAAAACGCCTATCATTTTAGGCAAATTCGGATTGTCCGGCACCGGCATTTTTGGTACACTTGCGCCATGACAACGAATGGACATCCGCCCGCCATCCTGGCAGTCCTGCCGCTCGCCTACCAGGACGGGCGCGACTGCTACGCCGGCTTACTCCAGTACCTGGCCACGCACGGTCTCCGCTGGGACATCCATCTCGTGCGCGAGGCAATCTCGCGCGCCGTCTTCACGCACGAACTCGCAAGGGGCGTCGACGGCATTCTGTTCAACGGCTATCAGCTGGATGCCCGGCTCGCGCACCTCGTGCCGCCGCACATCCCCTGCGTCGGACTGGACGCCGCCCACCCCGAGGCGTTCGCCGGCCGCGCAAAAGTCGCGTTCGTGGACATTGACTCGGATGCCATCGGCCGGCGCGGCGCGGAGTATCTCGCGGCGCAGGGCAACTACGCGGCGTTCGGCATCATCGGCTACGAGGACTACGCCTGGTCCAAGAGCCGCATGGCGAGTTTCGGCAAGGCGCTGTCGGGGATGGGGTACGCGTGCGACGCCCTCCAGGTCAAGCGCGTGAACCTCCACGACGGCTCGGTCCACGAGAAGATGCGCAAATGGGCTGCCCGTCTTCACCGCCCCGCCGCCGTCATGGCCGTCTGCGACGAGCTCGGACGGACGTTCATCGACGCCCTCGCCGCAGGCGGCGTCCGCGTGCCGCAGGACGTGGCCGTGCTGGGCGTGGACAACGAATGGATCCTCTGCACGCACCTGTCGCCGACCCTTTCGAGCATCCAGCCCGATTTCGTGCGTTCGGGTTTCCTCGCCGCCGAGTGCATGGACAGGTTTCTCCGGCGCCGCACGGGGCGCGACACAGGCGTTCTGCGCCGCATCAGCCCGGTCAAGGGGATCATCGGACGCGAGTCGACCGCGCCGTCCAGCACCACGGGTCGGATGGTCCTCAAAGCCGAGGAGTTCATCCGCGGCCATGCGGGCGAGAACATCCACGTCGACGACGTGGCACGGCATCTCGGCGTCTCGCGCCGGCTGCTCGACCTCCGCTTCCGCGAAGTCACCGGACGCACGGTGCTCGACGCCATCCACGCCGAGCAACTGGAGAACGTGCGCCATCTCCTGCGCACGACCTCCCTCTCCATCACCGAAATCAGCCGCCTCTACAACTTCCGCTCCGAGAACCACCTCAAGCGGCTCTTCAAGCAGGCTTTCGGCCAGACGATGAGCGACTACCGCAACGCCTGATTCGCCGTTGAACCGCTTCTCAACTCACGCTTCACCCGGCGCACGTGATCGCCTCGGAACGGATCGGAGCGCTCATGCGGCCGAAGCACTCCAACGCGCGGACCTCGAACCGCAACGGCTCGTCGGCGGGCAGTTCCGAGAGCGCGAACAGGCATTCGCCCTGCGGCTCCGCGTCAGGCAGGGGCCTGTTGAACGTCGGCGCCAGCACGCGACGGGCCTGGCGCACCTTCCCGTCCTTGTCCACCACATGCACCACGTATCCGAACACGCGGCATTTCCCGGCCGGACGCGCCCCGGGGAACGTGACGTGCGCACACGGCTCCGCGAAACCCTTGCGGGCGCAGGGCGGCGGCGTCTGAAGTATCTGCACGCGGACGATCGCGTCTGCCGGGAATTGCGGCGCCTGCCGACGCCCTGCGCGTACCGCGAAAGAGAACGGCGAACCGGGTGCCGCCGGAAGCGGTACCGCCCAGTCGTCCCCCAGCGGCGCGTCGTCCATGAAACTGCGCCGGGCGATCAACAGCCGGTCGCGGTACACGTCGAAGAGCATTCCCTGCCGCCCGATGCCAGGCACCGAACGCATGATGCGCCGACGTTCCTGTTTCTTCTCGCGCGGATCGAAGCGGTTTCGGTTGCCGTTCTCCGCATCGGTGTATTCGGTGGAGCTGTCGTAGAGCGACGCCGTGCCGATGGACGTGAACGCGCCCTGCCAGACGCTCCGCTCGTCCGTGAGCGAGTAGTGCGAATGCCCCGTGAGCGCCACGGCGTTGGGGAACGCCGAGAGGGCGCGCGTCGATTCGCCCTCGTCGTGCCCCCAGGCGTTCGGGCCGTAGACGGTGTCCTTCGGATGCGGATGCTGGATGTAGAAGAAAGGCAGCGACGGGTCGATCTCGCGTCCATGCTCCCTGAGATAAGGCTCGATCGGCGGCTTGTAGCCGTTGCCGTCCCAGTGCGTGCCGATGAACGTCATGCCCTTCACGGTCTTTTGCCAAATGGGCTTGTACGCCTCGTGGAAGCACTTCTCCCAGATGCGGGCGCGCTGGTCGCCGTAGCCGATGCCGTGGAGTTTCCTCCATTCCTCGTCATGAGCCTTCATCCTGGGATGCCATCGCCATGCCTCGACGTCGTGGTTTCCGTACACGAACAGGCGCTCCACGCGCCGTCCGTCCGGCGCCTTGTCGTCGGGAAACACCTCGAACCAGATGCGCGCGCACATCTCCAGCTCCTGGATGTTGCCGGTGTCCGCGATATCCCCGGCGATCACCACGCCGTCCACGCCCGCGTCGCGGTAGAACTCCAGCGCCTTGCGGAAGTAGCCAGAGCGGCCCGGATCGTTGAGGTGGACGTCGCTCAGCACGCCAAGCCGCGCCAGGGGCCGATCCGCGCGCGCGCCGTAGCCGACCATGCCGGCGGACACGCACCCGGCAAGGAACGAACGCCGCGAACACCTCATCTCACAATTCATCTTTTTTCATCCTCATTCGGTCCGGCCTGTTGATCACCACGCCAAACGAACGCTTCATGGACTCACGAAATGCGGGGCGCGTTCGCCCTCGAACGCCCGACGAAGTCGGCGATCCGACGTACTTTCACTGCGGCGAGACGGCGCGTCGAGTCCGAGGCGGCGTAACGTCTCGCGCTTGGCCGCACGCGCAGCCTTCCACTCCTCCCATGTCAGGCGGACGGGTTCGGCACCACTACGATCGGCTCCCATCGGACACCTCTTTTCTCATTTCCTCAAGGGGGGACGGAAACTTTCCAAGTCAAAATAAAGAAGCCGCGTGTCCGCACCTTCGTCTTCCTTGGAAAGAGGCAAGAAACCTTGCTTGAAATAGAAATTCAAGGCGTCTGCATATGCATCGACCGTTACGAACCGGCATCCAGCCCTGTTCTCATTTTTGTACGAGGCAATGATCATGTTAACAAGCATCGCTCCGATCCCCGAACCTCGGTATCGCTTGTCGGTGGCAAGACGGCATATCTTGAGCGCGGGGTAACTCTTGAACAGCTTGCCCTGTGCGAAAAACTGCTTGCGGAAACGATTGTATGCAGAATTGCTCGGAAAGTCTGTCAACGAGATTCTGTCGTGGGCAAGGCTGAAATATCCTATGACATCTCCAGTGGTTTTGTCCTCTAGCACATAACTGGTGGCAAGGCGGACGCGATAATACAATGAGGCATCCGTGAGTATGAAGTCATTCAGGTCTTCGTCCCCACAGTCAAATCGCTTAACCACATCATCTGCGCCAAGACGCCGAATCTGGAGTGCATCCCTGTTCATCATTTCAGAACGAGCAGTTGACGCACTTCTTGCGCAGAAACTCATAGTCGCGCAGAATCGCCTTGACCCTCGCGGGAGGAAGCGGTTTGGGGTGCAGCATGCGCACCTCAAACTGACGTGCTTCCTCACCGAAGAGGATCGGGGTCTCTTTTACTGGTTTCGCCATCCTTTTACCTCATTTTTCTCAAGACGCGAATATTATACACTAACTTGCCTCTCAGGGCAAGGAGGGCCAGAACCTATCTAAACTATTCACAGTCGGGGAACAGGTCGTGCGCAGGCAGGTCGCGCCAAACGGCACCAGCAGTTTTATGCAAACCTCCACTCGCCTATTCTGCATTATGCAGATTAGACGAGTTTCATGGCGCGTATAATATCTCATTGCCGCGTAACGTGTCAATGCCCAACCGAATCACCATTTTGAGACGAATAGAACGATGTTTTTACACCATTTTGACCTGAAACTGCGGCTAGTATAGCACGATTTTGACCTGAAGGCAAGGACGCACTATGCATTTTCGGGCATTGCCGGGCATTGTCCGATTGCCCGCCGCGTCAGCGTTTTCCGGTCGGGAAGCAGGTCGTGCGCAGGCAGGTCGCGCCGAACGGAACCAGCTCGACGGGTTCGCGTGCCGCGCCGGGATCCGGATCCACCAGCCCGGCAGAAGGCAGCGGCGTGTGCGTCCCCTTGTACTTCGATCCCGTGCCCGGCTCCCGCCTGTTCGCCGCCGGATAGGCGGCGGACGCGCGGAGCATCGGTACGACCAGCTTCACCGGCGGCGTCTGCCACGGCAGCCCCGCCGCCCCCGTCCGCTCCACGCGGATGTCCGCCGGGGACAGCCTCTGCGGCAGCGCGTAGGCGACCGGCTCCTTCGCACAGCTGATGGCCAGCCACGGCCAGTCCTTCGGCTGCGGCGGCGCGCTGTCCTTCCCCCAGCCGGGCTTCGGACGCTCCACGCGCGACCACTTCTCGGCGACGGGCTGCGCGAACACGAGCGCCCCCCACTCCACCGTCTTGAGCGGATCCTTGCCGAAATCGCGGTCGCGGATTGTCCGTACCACGGGGTTCCACCCGAAGTCGACCGTGATAATCTCTTCGTCCGAGTTCCAGGGGCCGGGAAGTGTAATGATGCGATCGCAACAAGTTGCGACCCTCCCGCGCTGCACATTGACGCTCTCGGCCCAGGCAGGGCGGCGGAGGCGAAGCGCGCCCTTCCAGCCCTTCGCCTTGACGCGCAATGTCACGCGGCCGCCGAACGGATAGTCCGTCTCGCTGGTCACCTGCACGTCGTTCCCGTCGATCGTCGTACGCACGTCGTACGGTCCGTAGTTCATAATGCGCAGGTCGCGTCCCTCGCGGGAAACCGCGTTCAGCACGTAGAACGGATAGAGGCTGATCGAGTTCGCGGGACAGCACGCGGCGTTCATGTTCGGCGCGTACACGTGGTAGAACGGCTCGGGACCCCACCGCGAGGAGTCGAGCGTGGCGTACCACTGGTTCGGGGAGGTCATGTAGCCGATCGTCCGCTCGTCCTTCGCGCGCGCGCCCTGCGCGGCGTTGAAGACGAGCCGCTCCGTCGCGTCCGCAAAGCCGACGTCGCCGGTGAGCGAGGCGAACCAGGCGAACAGCTGCTGGTAGAAGATGAAGTCGCAGTATTCCGTCTCGCCCACGCACGACGGCGCGGCTACCCATTCGCCGTCGGCGCAGGGCGCGTACGTCGCCTGCCAGCCGACGCCGTCGTGGAAGTCCCCGTGCGACTTGAGCGCCGCGTCGAGGAACGCGCGCTTGCCGGACGCATACGCCAGCGCGGCGGGAACTTTCAGGCGCGCGGCGATGGCGGCAACGTGGTAGCCATGACGCTTGAGCGGGAACGTGGTGAACGTTGCGTCGTTCCTGCGTCCGGGCTTGTCGAGCCACGCCGCGTACTCCTCGCAGAAATCCAGCAGGCGCTTGTCGCCTGTCAGCTTGTAGACGACCGACGCCGGTTCGATGATCGTGGGACCGGCGTAGTCCGTCTTCTTCTCCCCGCTCCAGTTCTGGACGAACCACAGCAGGCCGCGATGGACGGCGTCGAGGATCGCCTGGTCGCCCGTGCGGTAGTATTCGAGCAGCATCGTGTTGTAGAACCAGTGGCAGCCCCAGGCGTTGTAGTCCTTCTGCCTGTCGTCGCTGGGACGGTAGGCGCCCAGATAGCCGTTCGGCTCCTGAAGCGCCATCGCAGCCTTCACGCGCGCGGCGGCCTTCGCGATGAGCGCAGGGTCGTCCAGCGCGTAGGCGAGCATCGCCGTGCCGAAGGCGTATTCGCCGCCCATCTCGGCGCACCAGCCCACGATCCCGCGCGCGCCGTTGGCGGGGTCGTAGTCGCGCGTGATGTAGGGCTTCTCCATCTGGTCGGGCTCGATCTCGCCGAGATGCCCGCCCATACCGGCAAGCGACAGCTCCAGCTGCCCTTTCAGCCATCCGCGCGCCACGATCTCCCCCGGCTTCAGAGGTTCGAGAACCCGCTTCACCTCGCCCCGCGCCGTCCATACGGCAAGCAACGCCACCACGGCGGCAATCAATCTTGGTGCCATGCACGTGAACATCGCGCGCGCCGGCTCATGTATCGCCTTCATGCCAGACCTCCCATCGACTTGTAGGTTTCGTAACGGTCGTCATGTCCGTGCCCCGGGCGCGGACGGTACGTCGCGCACGACGGCGCGCACATCTTCGCCTGCGCCTCGGCCACGCTGCCGTACAGACCCGACGCCACGGCGGCGTGCATGGCCGCGCCGAGCGCGCAGGCGTCGCCCGTGGCGCAGACCTCGAACGTCTTCCCCGTCACGTCGGAGAGCATCTGCATCACGAACGGCGACTTGCGGGGAATGCCGCCGATCGCCACGTGCCGCTCCGCCCTGATGCCATTCCGTTCCAGATGCTCGATGATCGCCCGGATGCCGAATGCCGTCGCCTCCACCACGGCGTAGTGGAGCCGAGCCGCGTCCGTCCCAAGGGACAGGCCCTTGATCGCGGCCGTGGCGGACGCGTCCTGGAACGGCGAACGACGTCCGTTGAACCAATCCGTCGCCACCGGAATCGAGCCGTCCAGCGACAGCGCCGACGCAAGGCCATCAAGCTCCGCCGCCGACTTCGAGACGAGGCGACTCGTCCACGCGTAGGCGTCGCCAAACGCGGATTGCCCCATCTCGATCCCCTCCAGGCCCTCGACGATCCCATCCGGCACCTGCCCGAACACGCCCGGCACCATCCGCTCTCCGACCGCTTCGCGCGGCACTGCATACATCACGCACGCCGACGTGCCGAGGATAAAGGCGGCCGTGCCGACATTGCATCCGGCGCCGACCGCGCCGGAATGCGCGTCTATGTTTCCCACGCCGACCGCCACGTCCGCGCCAAGCCCGAGTTCTTCCGCCCACGCCGGCGAAAGCGTGCCGGCGCGAGCAGACGCGGGCGCGAAACGATAGCCGGCCAGCGCGTCGCGGATCGCAGCAAGGCGCGTACCGCCCAGCGACGCGAAGAACGACGATGGCGGAAAGCCGCCCCATGCCGGACTCCACATCTGCTTGTACGCGGCAGCGCACCGCGAACGCAGGATCGGACCGCCCGCGAGCTGGGTCGTCAGCCAGTCGCACGACTCGACAACTCCAGCCGCCTTTTCCGCCACGGCGGGATTCGTCCGCAGGATATGCCAGACCTTTCCCCAGCAGTTTTCGGGTGAATAGGTGTCGGCACTGTGTCGGCAGTAACGAGCGGAATCGGCGTTCGCGGCGGCGACGATGAGCCGAGCTTCCTCTTCGGCGGTGTGGTCCTTCCAGAGGACGAACATCGCGTCAGGATCGTCGGCGAATTCCGGCAGCAGCGCGAGCGGCGTGCCGGACGCATCCGTGAGGCACGGCGTGGAGGCCGTCGCGTCCACGCCGATGCCGGCCACCGTCTCGCGGCGCGCGAAGCCGTCCAGCACGCCATGCAGGATCGTGCGCAACGCCTCCTGATGGTCGAGCGGATGCTGGCGGAAGCGCGCTTCGGACGGTGCGCTTGCGTAGCCTTTCGTCCAGCGCGCGTACGGACAGGAACTCGACGCCAGAATCTCGCCCGTGCCTGCGTCGACAAGAATGGCGCGGGCCGAGTCCGACCCGAAGTCCACGCCAATCACCGTCTTGCCATCAACTTGTCCCGACATCTTTTTGCTCCTTTGCCGTTTCCGCCCCTCAATCAATGCGTCTTACCGGTAGGGCTGCGTCCAGGCCATGGCGACCTTCGGATGCATCGCGCCCTTTCCGCCGAGAACATAGTACGGCGCACGTTCGTCGCTCTCCACCCGCGCGCGAACATAGAGGTCGTCGTCCGCCAGGCTGTACTCCGCCGCGACGCGGTCGCCCTTCTTGCCGGATACGCTCTTCACGGTCGCGCCGATCGCCGAGGAGTAGATCGGCACTGTCCGCGCCGGACGTCCCGACCAGTCCTTGCCCGTCTGCGGGATCGAGACCGTCTGCACGATGCCCGTGTCCGCGTTGCGCTTCGTGACGATGAACTTGATCGTGTAGGCAACGCCCTTCTTCGCGGGCACCGCGACGTGCAACGTCTTGCCGTCGAACTGGACGTCCTCCAGGTCCACGCCGCAGCTCGCGTACGAATCGCCCTTCTCCATCGCCGCGAACAGCGCGGCGGGCGTGAGCGCGTCGGCGCGGACCATGTTGTACGCCTCGCCGAACGTGCACGGCTTCTCCGTCTTCGTGCAGGGGTAGAAGTGGCAGTCGTCGTTCGCGACGGCGTAGAGAAGCGGCTGTCCGGCCTTGGCGCGCGTGGCGTTGATCGCGTCCCAGAAGCGGTCGCAGTACAATCCGTCGTCGGGCAGAAGCCCCACGGGCGGGAAGTCCGCGCCGTTGTTGCACACCTCGAAGAAACGCACGTCCGGATTGTCGATCAGGTCCTGCGCCACCGCGTCGTAGTAGCGCCAGTGCGGATGGTTGAAGAAGCAGAGGTGCGGCGGATTGCCGAGCGACTTCGCGAGGGCGGCCACCTCGTCGCGCGCGTGGCGGGTGATGCGGGAGTTGGTCCAGTCGCCCGGCATTTGCTGGATCAGGTGGGCTTTCTCGATTCCGGGAATCGGGGCGTCGAGGTTGACGTAGTTCATGTGCATGTGGCGCGACGCGGCGCCGCACCGCGTGATCTCCATTCCGCGCATGACGAGGAACTCGCCGGGCTTGGCGTAGCGCTCGATCAGCTCGGTCATCGTCTGGAGACGCACCTCCGTGACGCCGTTCCGCTCGCGCACATCCGCCCACGGGAACTCCTTCCTGTACACATCGAAGTTCCGGCGGCAGACGAGCGGCGGCCAACCGCCCTCGGTGGGCTCCACCTTGCGCCAGAAGTCGCGCGTCTCGCTGATCCGGTTGTGGTCGGTGACGGCACAGAAGTCGTAGCCTGCGTCGCGGTACTCCCGGATCGCCTGGTCGGGGAATGCCCGCCCGTCCGACCAGTACGTGTGGCTGTGCAAGTTGCCCTTGTACCACCGCTTCTTGCCCCCTGGTAGGGCGCGCTCGCCGAGCGCGCCGCACGCACTTGCCGCCGCAGCGGCCAAACAAAAATCTCGTCTCGTCATAGTCATTTCATCTTCCTCTCTTATCTGATGATCAACTTTATCTGATGATCAACGTCATGCCGTCCGGCACCTCGGTGCGGTCAGCCGCCTGCATGAACGCGCTCGGATCAAGCGCGCTCTCCGTGATACGCACGTCGTCGATCAGGCCGGAGAACGCGGCGCCGTCGTAGCCGCCGCCGACGCGG
>JAFRSR010000206.1 GCA_017427485.1 Kiritimatiellia bacterium | reverse complement strand
GAGGCTGGGCTGGATTGTCAGCCAATGGCTCGCAAAACGTGGTTTTGTGCTGGTTTCGCCTTCGTCAGCCATGTTTTCGCCCCTTACCGTCGATGTTTCACCTTTCAAGCGCACTTCGACCGCGCTCCTAGATCACAGAGCGGCGTACCCAAGAGGTTTTGCAATTGCCTCAACATGAAAACCTACAAAAATAGGATATTAGACGCACTCGTTCGTGATGCATTGGACGCAAAAGGCGCAGTATTGATAGAGGGCGCAAAATGGTGTGGGAAAACCACCACTGCGGAGCAAATAGCCAAGAGCGTTATTTACATGAATGAGCCTAAGCGTCGTGAACAGTATCTCGTGACGGCCCAGACGAATCCGCAACGCCTGCTTGCGGGAGCGACCCCGCGCTTGATTGACGAATGGCAAATTGCGCCGGAGCTTTGGGATACGATTCGATTTGATGTAGATCACTCAGACGAGGACGGCAAGTATATCCTTACAGGAAGCGCCGTTCCGTTGGATGACGAGGCGAAAAAGAAGATTCACCATTCAGGGACTGGGCGTTTCGCGTGGATAAGAATGCGTCTACCGCGACAAGAGCGGTCTGGAGTGCGACGCGGTGATGCATCTGAGAGACGGGAGCTATGGCCTCATCGAAGTGAAGATTGGCGGCGCAATGCTCATAGACGATGGCAGAAAGAAGCTGAGTCGCCTCGCGAACGAGATCGATACGAAGAAGATGCGGGGACCTGCGTTTCGAATGATAGTCGTCGCCGAAGGCGACTATGCGTATGAGGAACCCGATGGAACGTTGATTTGCCCGATCGGGAGCCTGAAACCTTGATGTTATACAGAGGGGGAGGGCCGCGCAGCCCCGCGACCGCCGCCTCGGGAGGGTCGCGCTCCCGCGCGACCGCATGGGGAGCCGCCATCTTGGCGGCGGTGGGGCGAGCCGTCCTCGGCGAGCCGCGTGGGGAGGGGCGCTCCCGCGCACCCACTAACTGGGAAAGCCGCCTTCCAGGCGGCGCGTTCCCGCCGTGCCCCAATTGAAAACTGGCAACATTGGGATTGGCAACACTTCCACATTGGCAACATTTCAACATTTCCTTTTTTGATTTTCGTGTTGCGCATTACGGGGTGATTTGCTAAACTTCACTTCGCTTGGAAAAGGCAGAGCCAGCGCATAGGTGGCGGAATGGGTGTTTCGTCGGCCGATGGGCAGCATGGAACAGTTTTTTGAAAGGCAAAAAGACATGATAATTCGTAAAATCGTCACGGGGGGGGGGTAAAACCACAGTTTCCCTCTTTTCGGGAATCGTGAAGGCTGCGGCACGCGCAGCTCTCCCGCTGTTGGTCGCGGCGAGCGCGATTCTCCCTGCCTTCGCGGACCTCTACGTGACGCCCACGGGCGCCGGCAACAAGGACGGCTCCAGCTGGGCCAACGCCTTCGCCGGCATACAGGCCGCGGTCGACTTCGTCGACGCCGCCGTCGCCGCCGACCCGGACTACGCGATCCCCGTGATCCACGTCGCCGACGGCACCTATTCGCGTGTGTCGATCACGAACGATCTCGCGCTCGACGTCCGCTCCGTGAACGGCGCGGCCTCGACGATCATCGACGGCTACGGCACGAACAACTGCGTCGATGTGCGGCTCAGCGGATACACCAACTTCGGGCAGCAGCCGACGTTCACGGGCTTCACGCTCCGCAACGGCAACGTGCGCGGCCTCACCTACGACCGCGGCGGCGGCGCGGGCGGCGGCACGCTCGTCGATTGCGTCATCGAGGACTGCCAGGCCTGGATGGGCGGCGGCACCTACCAGGCGAACACGATGCGCTGCGTCATCCGCCGCTGCTCCGCCCCGACCTATCAGGGCGGCATCGTCTATGGCGGCAACCACGTGAACGACCTCATGTACGGCAATTCGGGCAACTACGCGCTCGTCTACAACGCCACGCTCTACAGCTGCACGGTCGCGGACAACGCCGCGAGCTCCAGCTACTACAACTTCCTCTACAGCTCCACCGCCCGCAACTGCATCCTCTGGGGCAACACGATCTACAACTACGACACCGAGCAGTACGAGGCCTCCGCGCAGGACGACGCGAGCGACCCGAAGTTCGTGGGCGGCGGGGACTATCGCCTCCGCGCCGGCTCGCCCGCGTTCGACGACGGCCTCGCGGACTGGCAGACCGAGGCCTACGTCGGCACGACCGACCTCGCGGGCAACGCCCGCGTCCAGGGCGAGAGGATCGACCGCGGCTGCTACGAGGGGACGGCGCTCGAAGGCGTCCTCGTCACGGCGAGCGCCGAGGGCAACGGTGCCGTCTCGCCCGCTCACTCGTTCGTCTCCGTCGGCGCGTCCGTCACGATCACGGCGGACACCTCGACCTGGAACCGCGACGTGGCGACGTGGAAGACGAACGGCGTCGCCGTCGCGGGCGCCACGGGCAACTCCTTCACCTTCACCGCCACGGGCGAGCAGATCGACGTCGTCGCGCAGTTCGCCACGCTCGACTGGTTCGTGAACGGCACGACGGGCAGCGACACCGCGAACAACGGCCGCACCGCGTCCACCGCGTTCAAGACGATCCAGCACGCGATCGACTGCGCCGCGCCCGAGGAGACGATCTTCGTCGCGGCGGGCACCTACGCGCCGATCGACGCCTCGCGCGCCAACGTCGCGATCATCGGCGCGGGACGCGACACGACGATCATCGACGGCGGCGACACGACGCGCTGCGCGAACCTCGGCGGGCGCGGCTTCTCCTACCTGTCGGGCTTCACGCTCCGCAACGGCCGCCACATGAACGTCACCACCGACCCTGCGGACGGCGATGGCGGCGGCGGCGCGAAGGGCGGCCTCCTCTACGACTGCATGATCACGAACTGCACCTCGACCTTCGGCGGCGGCGCGTTCCATTCTGAGATACACCGCTCGATCATCGCGGACTGCTCGGCCTACGACGGCGGTGGCGTGATCATGGGCGAGTGCTTCAACTGCCTCTTCGAGTGCAACTACGCGACGCAGGGCGGCGCGGCCTCGATGGCCTCGCTCTGGGGCTGCACGGTCGTGAAGAACCGCGCCGTCGACTACGCCGCCGTCTATTTCTCCTCGGCCTACAGCTGCGTCTTCAAGGGCAACGCGTCCGCGAACGGCCACACAGCCTACGCGCTCCAGGGCCACGGCGAGTGCTGCTTCGAGGAGGAGATGGAGGACTACAACGTCTCCTTCACCGACGACCCGCTCTTCGTCGATTTCGAGAACGGCGACTACCGCCTCCGCGAGGACTCGCCCTGCATCGACCAGGGCTGGGGCGACGTGCTGGAGGACGAATACGACGTGCGCGGCGTCGGCTTCCCGCGCCGGGTCGATGCGCTGGGCGGCGAGATGATCGCCGACATGGGCTGCTACGAGGGCGGCGTGCCGCTTGCCGAGATTCCCACTTCTTCAACCCCGGCAACGACACCGAATACGATCAACGTCTCGGGCGGCGGCGCCGCGCTCCAGAACGCCATCAATTCGGCGTCGGACGGCGACACGCTCCTCGTCGCGGCCGGCACCTACTCG
>JAFRSR010000205.1 GCA_017427485.1 Kiritimatiellia bacterium | reverse complement strand
TCCCAGCGCGACAGGCTGTTCCACCGCACGTTCCAGCCGCACACGCGCACCTGCAGGTCGGGATACTTCTCGGGATGCGCCATGGCGTCGCGGAGGAGCGCGGCGTCGAAGCAGTTGATGTTGAGGCACTGCCCGCCCGCGCTGAAGTAGCTCTGGATCATGGCGGCGACCGTCGCCACGCCGTCCGTGCGCTTCGCGAGGGACATGGGGAGGATCACGTCCAGGACGTGTCCGTCGGGCGCGTCGGCGAGGTCGAGCTTCGCGCTCGAAAGCATGAGCGCCGTGGGGCCCTCGTGTCCGCAGCCGGCCGTCGCGGAGCTGTTGCGCGCGATGAGGTCGCCCGCGTGGCGTCCGTCCGCCGTGGCGGCGCAGAACTGTCCCGTCACCTTGTCGAGGTCGATCGTCCAGAACCCGGCCTGGTACGTGCCGCCGTGTCCGTTCGGCGCGGCGTTCACGCGCCGGGCGACGGCGCGCTGCACGCGTTGGGCGTACTGGTCCGCGCGGTCGTCGTTGTTGCCCCACTTGGGCGCGCTCCGCACGGCCTTCAAGCGCAGCTCCTCGCGCCCCTTCCAGTCCGCGCGCAGGATGTCGCCCAGCTCGGACATCGTCACGAGCTTCGCCTCGTCCACGAGGTAGTGGATGGCGGCGAGCGAGTCGGCCACCGTCGGCAGGCCCAGGCAGACGCAGCCCGACTGGTTGTACTTGGCGCCGCCGAGCGACATGTCCGCCGCGTTCGCGATGCAGTCGCGGTAGGCGCCGGAGAGGAACGGCGAGGGATTGAGATCGCACCAGTGCTCCTCCAGGAAGCGCGTGGCGGCGAACATCCTGTCAAGCACCGCGTCCGTCTGCCGAAGGTATTCCTTCTCGAACGCCGCCGCGTCCGACGGCAGCGCGCAGTCCGGCCCCACGCGGAAGCCGGCGAAGTCGCGTCCGTTGTTGAACACGGCCTCCAGCGGCTTGACGAGGTTGATCTGGCAGGACATCGACGCGATGATTTCGCGCCCCATGATCCCCGGCTCGTAGCAGCCGATCAGCACGTAGTTTGCGATGTCCTCCGGCGTCTTGCCCCGACGGCGGAAAGACTCGCCCAGCACGTCGTCGTTCGCGAACACCACGCTCGTGCGTCCGTCGGCAATGCACCGCACCACCCTCTCCAGCTGCTCGCGCGGCGTGTTCTTGCCAAAGCGGTACGACAGCTTCGGGCTGGGGTTCGCCAGCTCGTAGTGGAGCTCGAACGCGATCTCGGTAAGTTCGTTCCAGACGGGCTTGCCCGCCGCGTCGTATCCGCCGAGGCCGACGTTCTTGCCGGGATTGCCCGAGTTGAGGGAGTAGAGGCGCAGGAACCAGTCGCGCACGAGCGCCTTCGCGGATTCCCGCGTCTCGCGCCCTTCCGCGAGGTCGCGCCGGTAGAAGTCGATGTAGAGGCGGTCGAAGAGGCCCTGGTTGCGGACGAGTTCGCCCTCCATCTCCTGGCAGTGGTCGTAGACCAGCCCGAGCTGCAGCGCCTCGCGGAGCGTGCGCGGCGGACGCTCCGCCACCGCCTTCAGCGCGGCCGCGACGGCGGTCTTGCCCTTCTTCTCGGCGAAATTCCCCCAGCGGACGAGCAGGCGCGAAAACGCCTTGTACAGCTCGGCCACGCACTTGAGGAACACTTCCTCGTCCTTGTTCTTCGCCGTCTTCAGGCGCTCCTGCGCGCGGGCGACGATGCCGGACGGCCCGAGCGACAGGAGCGACTCCCAGTCCGGGCACGTGTGCGAACGGTCGAGAATCGCCATGAACGCGCCGTTGGAGTCCTTCCGCGAGAAACGCCGCCGCGGCGACGACGCGAGGAACTGCTGGACCCTCTTGCTCGCGCGCTGGCCGACAAGCCCCTTGTCGCGCGTCCAGTACGCGAACTCGTGGTTCTTCGCCAGGCACACGCGCACGTTGTCGAACATGGTCATCATGTAGCGCGTGCGGATGACGAGATACGGCCGCCCCGCGTACGTACGCTCCACGGCATCCAGCAGCGCCTCCAGCTCCTTGGTCGACTTGCCGCCCTCCTCGTCGACCTCCATCTCCTTCATCTTCGAGGGGCTGCACCACGCCGCCAGCGCGTACGGCGTCCGCACCGCCGCGCACGCGGCCGCCGCCACCTTCAAGAAGGCCCGTCTCTCAATTTCTGCTTTCATGATCCTCCCATCTCTGGTTCTGCCATCAATCACGTGATTATTATGCCAAAAAAACGCCGGGATGTCTTGTACTTTCGGACGAGAAAAATATGCAATTCATATGATTCGCGCGCGCCACTCGCCAAAAACGGGGGATTATGGTATACTTGCTGCGATATGTTTTCATTGCCACCATCCTCGATTGCCGCCGCGTTCCCGAAACGCGCCCTTGACCTGCACAAGTATTCGGCCGGCACGGTCACCGTCGTCGGCGGTTCCGCGCGCTTTGTCCACGCCCCCGTCATCGCCGGGCTCGGCGCACGTGCCGCAGGTGCCGGACTCGTGCAGCTCGTGGTGCCGGACGCCTCGCGAATCGCAGCCGGCACGCTCGTGCCCGAGGCCACCTTCACGAAGCTCACGCCCGCGTGCGTGCCCCCGCGCGCGGACGTGACCGTGGTGGGCATGGGGCTCGGCACCGCCCAGAACAGCGAGATGCTCGTCTCGCGCATCCTCTCCGGCAGTTCCGGACGCTTCGTGCTCGATGCCGATGCCCTCGGCATCCTCGCCAAGTGGTACGCCTCGCGTCCGCGCGCGCAGCCGAAAGCCGAGGGGCAGACCCTCGTGCTCACGCCGCACGCGGGCGAGGCCGCCCGCCTCCTCGCCTGCACGCCCGAGGAGATTCAGGCCGACCGTCCCGCTGCCGTACGCCGCATCGCCACGCGCTACCAAGCCACCGTTGTGCTCAAAGGCCCGCATACTCTCGTAGCCGCGCCAGGACGCGACGAGACGTTCGACTGCCCAGCCGGCAATCCCTTCATGGCCCTCGGCGGCATGGGAGACCTGCTTGCCGGCGCGCTCGCCGCCCGATGGGCGTACCTTTCCAAGACATGCCCTGACCCTGACGCTGCGTTTCTCGCCGCCTGCGGTGCCGTGTGGCTGCACGCCGCCGCCAGCGACGCGCTCGTCGCCGCCGACCCGCCGGACGACCCGTCCGTAGTCAACACCGCACACGCCCTCGCGTCACTCCGCGTGACACTTGAAAAGTAAAGGAGTTCTTGCAATGACCATTGGATATGAAGCGCTCGTCAAACACCTGAACATCGTTGCTCCCGAGCCGTTCGGCCTTCTTTCGCGCGAGGCCCTGCCCACTGCCGGCATCCTCAACAACGCGTTCGGCCCCCGCCTTGCCTGCCTCTTCTCCCCCGAACACGGTTGGTTCGGCTTCGCGGCCGCCGGCGAAAAGACCGTCGGCGAGTTGCACCCGTACTGGGGCGTTCCCATTCATTCGCTCTACGGCGACGTGCGCCGCCCCACCCCTGAAATGCTCGATGGCCTCGGCCGCGTGATCATCGATCTCCAAGACATCGGCGTGCGCTGCTACACCTACCTCGCCACGCTGAAGCTGATGCTGGAGGCGTGCGCGGAGGCGGACGTGGCCGTAACCGTGCTGGACCGACCCGTTCCCCTCGGCGGCGTCATCGACGGACCGATGCGCGACATGTCCTTCGCCTCGTTCGTCGCACCCCTCAACGTCCCGTTCTGCCACGGCATGACGCCCGGCGAGTGCGCGAAGTTCATCGTCAACACGGAACAGCTCGACCTCGACCTCACCGTCATCAAGCTGCGCGACTGGTCGCACGCCGACCGCATGCCTTGGGTCGACTTCATGCCCCCTTCACCCGCCATCCGCAGCTGGGACTGCGCGGCGCTCTACCCGGCCACCGTCTTCACGGAAGCCTACCCCGCCGTCGACTGCGACCGCAGCGGTTCCCTCGCCTTCCGCGTCGTCGGCGCGCCGTGGCTCGACATCGCGAAACTCCTTGACGACTTCATGGACCCCCTCCCCGCCTGCGGCATGGGCGTGCGTCCCACCCGCTACCGCCCCGCGAGCGGCACTTACGCCGGACAGGTCCTGAACGGACTGCTCCTCTCCGTCGAGAACCCCGACGCGTTCTATCCGGTGACAGCGGGCGTGATCATCCTCGCCGCGCTCCTGCACCGCCACGGGGAGGAGATGGCGCAGAACGCACGTCCCGAGTGGCTCGACAAGCTCGTCGGCTCCAACGAACTTCGCGAGGCTCTCGCGTCCAAGAACCTCAGCGCACTCTTCCAGTCCTGGATCGACGCGCAGGACGCCTACCTTCCCACGAAGGTCGACCTTTACGCCTAAAGCTTCAATCCGTCAAAGGCGGTGCCGAGCGAGCTGAACGAATCGGTCTCGCCCGCATGCGCCTCCATCCAGTCGGCCACGTCCTGCGCCTCGGCGTCGCGCGCCATCTCCTCGGGCGTGCGCGGCTTGAGCGGCTTGACCTGGCACTGGCGGATCGACAGCGAGATGCGCTCGCGCGCCCAGTCGAGGGCGAGGATCTTCACCGTCACGAGGTCGCCGGCCTTCAGGTAGTCGTTGGGGTCGTTCACCTTGTCCCACGAGATCTCGCGCACGGGCACGAGACCCTCCACGCCGCCGAGGTCCACGAACGCGCCGAAATTCAACACCTTCACGACCGTGCCGTTGAGGGTCTGCCCCTCTTCGAGCGTGTCGCGCAGGTAGTCCTTCGCCACCTCGAGCTCGCGCTCCTGCACGGCGCGGCGGCTGACGATGAGGTTCACGCCCCGGTCGTCCGTGCCGTACTCCTGCACGACGAACTGCAGCTTCTTGCCCACGTAGGGATTCTCCGCGCCGGGCGCGGCCGGCTTGCGGACGCGGTCGATCTGCGAATATGGACAGAACCCGCGCTGGCCGCACACCGTCACCTCGTAGCCGCCCTTCACCTCCTTCTCGACGGTCCCCTCCAGGGACAGGCCGCCGTCGAAGGCGCGCTGGATGGTCTGGTCCACGGAGACGATCGCGGCCGATTCCGCCACGTCCGCCTTCGCGAAGAGGTAGGCGTCCTTCTGCATCGCGACGAACGACACCTCCACCGTATCGCCGCGCTTGAGGGTCACTTCGCCCTCCTCGTCCGCGACGTCCGCCACGGGCAGAAGCCCCACGGTCTTGGCGTTGACGTCGAGCGTCACGTACTCCTCGCCCACGCGCACCACGCGCGCGTTCACCGTGTCGCCGGGGTTGAACCCCTTGCGGAATCCCTTGAACTGCTGGTCAAGCAGGGCCGCGAAGCCCCCCATCGATGAATCTTTGCTCATGTGAAACGATCACTCCTTCACGCAGGATACGCCGCCGAGGCGAAATTCCAGTTGGCGAGCTGCGCCAGGAGCGCGGCCGCGTAGTCCGCCCGGCGGTTCTGCCAGTCGAGATAGTAGGCATGCTCCCACACGTCCACCGTGAGGAGCGGCGTGACGCCCGCGCGCGTGATCGGCGTCTCGGCGTTCGCCGTGGAGACGACGGAGAGCTTGCCGTTCTCCGCCACAAGCCACGCCCAGCCGCTGCCGAAGCGCTTCACCGACGCGTCGGCCAACGCCTTCACGAGGGCGTCCTTCGACCCGAAATCGCGCGCGACCGCCGCCGCGAACGCGCCCGTCGGCTCGCCTCCCTGCCCCGCCGGCGCAAGGCACTTCCAGTAAAACGCATGGTTCCACGCCTGCGCCGCGTTGTTGAAGATCGCCGTGGCGCCCTCCGCCGCCGCGCGCCGCACGATCTCCTCCAGCGCGAGGCCCGCATAGGGCGTGCCGGCGATCAGCTTGTTGAGCGTGGCCACGTAGCCCGCGTGGTGCTTGCCGTAGTGGAACGAAATGGTCTTCGCCGAGACCACCGGCTCCAGCGCGGTGTCGGCGTACGGAAGCTGCTCCTGAATGATGATTTCGCTCATGTTCCTTTCTCCTGACTTGTCGGATAATCCGAGTGGCGAATAGTATAGCATAAGTTTCCGGGGGCGGCGCATCCGCTATCCGACGATCTGCGGCCATGCGCCGCAGATGCGCCCTTCGTGGAACACGACCTCGCCGGAGGCAACCGCGCCGGGGATATCCTCCAGCGGCCCCACGAAAAGCGATCCGTCACGATTCAGGACGGCTTTCCCCACATGTTCAGGGGGAAGAGCTGCGACAACCTTCCGGCCTTCCTCAATCATCTGATGCCATTTAAGGGAAAGCGCCGCGACGTCGTACTTCTCCCCCCGCACCGCCACGTCTATCTCGCCCTGGACATATCTCGTCCTTGCGGCCATGTCAAGTATGTAATACGGAGTGAGTCCAAGATCCTTGCCATTGGCCGCCCATGCGAGAAGACCCAGCGGTTGCAGTCTCTCCGCACATGAAATGGTGTCGATCCAGTCTCGTGGCACGCGCCGCCCCGCAAGGGCCAGCAGCTTGTTCGTCGCAAGGTCGAACGGATGCAGAGTGACGCCAAGCAGTTCGTCCTCCACAAGCGGGAAAAACCTGTACGCGCTGTCCTGGACCCACTGAATGTCCGTCGTCTCGGTTCCGTCGGAAACGGTCACCTCCACAATGAAGTCCCGCTCTCTTTTCAGCGTGACCTCATAACCGGCCGCGGCAAGCGCGGCACGGTCATGGTCGGCGGCGGCAAGCATCGCCTCGTACGAATTGTTGAACACGTCAATGTCCTCGGAGACGCGCGGCGTATGCAGCTGATGGTTGAGCGCAAGCCCGCCCGCGACATACGTCTCACCGTTACGGACACGATCGCTCGCAAGAAGCCTCAAAACCTTGGCCTGAAACGCAGTTACAGCCATTGGCGTATCCTCCCGACGCGGCGGAAAGCCGCCGCGTCGCCGTTGGCCTCTATGGACGAAAGTATCTGCTCCAACTGCAGTCTGTCGCTAGGATGATCGACATCGTTCGCAAACCAAAGGCAAGTGTCCCGGTAGTCGTTGACCACCGAGCGGAACTCCTCGCTCTCTGCTATCTCCCGTATCGTCATTGCGGGCGTATTATAGCATAAATCTCACTTTACGCCTACTGGTCAAGCAACTAACGCGCCGTGTAGTAGGTGACGGCGTCGTGCGCGAGGTCAAAGGTTGAAAGGAACTCGCGGAACGGGGCGTTTTTCGCGGTGGAGACGCAGTCGATGCCGACAAGCGAAAGTTTTTCTGAAGCGAGTTCATGCCGCACGTGGTTGATCGCGAAGTGCTCCAGCGTGCGGCCCATCGCGCGGCAGCTCATCACGAAATCGGAAATGCGCGCCGTGACGCAGTCGTAGATGACGTAGCAAACGAGCCCCATCTCCCCGAAGGTGTCGCCCGCGCGGAACGTCCATACGCGGTGCGCCGGATCGGCGACGAGCGACGCCATCTCCTCCGCGGAACGCCGGATCGTGGTGGCGTTGAACTGGTTCGTCTTCCCCGCCATCTGCGCAAGACGCGGCACGTCTTCGGCAGTTGCGCGGGCAGCCCTCACGGTAAGGCGCAACCCCTTGAGATAATCCTGTACGGTCGGCAGCGTGCGCGCGAAGTCGCGCCGCGCCGCCTCCGCCTGATACATCTCCGTGCGCGCGCGGTCTTCTTCCGTGGCGCCTGCGGACGCGAAGAAATACTGCTCCAGACGACGGAGGAACTGTGCGGGGGACGCCAGGTCGGAGGGGAACGGCGGCACGCTCACCTCGGGCAAGTGCGCCTTCATCTGCGCGCGTTCGTGCGCGTTGTCGTCCACGAACACGACCGAATCCGTGCCGAGGTTGAGTTCACGGCATACAGTAAGAAGGTTTCCAGCCTTCGGCGACCAGTTCGCGCGCACGGCGGAAAAGTCATCGAGGGAAATCGGCATGTCGGCACGCGCTAGAGCCTGCACAAGCGGAGCTTGGTCGCGAGGAGCGCGACCCTCCCGTGGCGTGTGCGGATCGTTTTTTGAAAGAAGCACAAGCAACACGCCACGCGCCTTGAGCGCGAGAAGCCCTTTCTGGAACTCCACGTAGGGCGCAACATCCGCCGCGCCGTCCTCGGAGACGATTCCATCCCACAAGGTGTTGTCTGCGTCGACGGCTAGGATTTTCTTCGGCGCGGCGTCGGATGCGAAGAAGAACTCATCCTCGATGGCCTTCAGCCCTGCAAGCGAGAACGGCATCGCCGCGAGCGTGCGCATCCGCTCGTCCCAGAACCCAGGCGTCTCGGCGGCGAGCAGTTTGAGGTCTGGCGCGACCACGCGCGCGGGCGCGAGTGCGCCGAGTATCCCCGCGTCGGCTTTCGGGACGCCGCCGTCCATCACGAGCAGCACGGCGTCAGGCACGAACGCGTGGAGCCCGCTCGCGGGCTCAAGAGCTTCCTGCCGCCACGTGTCGAAGCCAGACGGCACGTACACGTCGTAGCCCGCACGACGGAAATCCTGCGCGAGGAAATCGAGCGTGACGTTGCCGAGGAGCGCGACTTTCACAACTCCTCCACGCCCCGTTCGAAGTTTTCGGCGAGTTCCACGGACACGGCGGCGGCGGAGAGTCCCGCGCCGAAACCGGCAAGGAGCGCACGCGGCCGCGCGGGAGCGCGACCCTCCCCTGGGGGAAGCGGCGTCTCGCCACTTCGGGCGAGCGTGAGCGGAACGGAGCAGGAGCCGGGGTTGGCGTACTGCTCGCCGCTGGTAAGCAATTGGTCCGAAAGGTTGAGCGATTTCGCGAGCTGTCGCACCATGTACATGTTGGCCTGGTGCGGCACGAAGAGATCGGGCGTACCAGTCTCGGCGAGGAACGCGCGAAGGAACTCGGTCACGGGACCCGCCACGAAGCGGAACACGCCGAAGCCGTCCATGCGGATCTTGCCGTCCGCGCCGCAACACAGCACGTCCGCGCCCGCGCCGTCCGTGCGGAACGCGAAGCGTGCGGGGCCGCCCGTCGCGGAGACGCGCGTCGCGGTGGCGGCGTCGCCCATCACGGCGAGGGTGTTGGGGTCGGACGCGTCCACGTGCGCGCTCTGCACGTCACCGTCGACGAGCAGCACCTGCTTGCCCGTGGCGGCGGCGAGCTGTCCGGCGACATACAGGCCGTAGGGGTAGCCGCTACAGGCGAGCGCAAGGTCGAACGCGGCGACGTCCTGCGGCAGGCCGAGCGCGTGCTGGAGGCGGATCGCGAGCGCGGGGAAGCGGTCGGGATGCGAGAACGTGACGGCCACCACGCCGCCGACATCGGCGGGCGAGACGCCCGCGAGCGCGCGACGCGCCGCCGGGAGGGCGAGGTCGAACACGCCCTGCCCCTCGGCGGCCACGCGGCGCGTGGCGAAGCCCGTCGCCTGCACGATGCTCTCGGCCTTCGTTCGACCGACGAGGTCGGTGAGGAGCGAGAGGTTGTCGGTCGCGCGCGCGGGCACGCAACCGAAGACGGATTCGACGGTGAGGGCGGGCAGTTCGATCATGGCGAGACGGGACGCAGGGTGTAGGAATAGCCGTGGCGGAGGTTCTTGAAGTCAATGTCGCCGTTCGCGCGGCGCACGACTTCCGCGACGGGCGCGTTGCCCGCGAACACGCGCCGTGTCGTGCCGTCGTCCTCTACGCGCAGGGCGGGGGCGACGGCGCGGCGCAGGGTCTCTGCGTCGAGGTTGACGAACGCGAGGTCCACGAGCGCGTATTCGGGCTCGAACGCACGCGGCACCTGCGGCGCGCGCTCGCAGGTGACGGTGTGCGGCTTCGTGAGCGTGATCGTGAGAAGGCGGAGCTGCGGCGCGAGAAAGACGACCGTGAGCTTCTCGCCGTCGCCCTTCAGCACGCACTGCGCGGAGAACACCTGGTCCTTCCACGACCCGTTCGCCGCCTGCACGCGCGTCACCTTCAGGCCGAGCAGCGCCTCGACGAGGGGCGCCGTCTCCAGGAGCACGCCGTCGGCCGCGCGCACGGGCACGGGCGTTTCGCGCACGAGCGTCGTGGAGCAGCCGGCGAGCAGCGCCGCCGCGAGCAGGAGGGGGACGGCCTTCATGGGAAAGTCGCGCAGACGACTACAGCTCGCGGATCTTGATGTTGCGGAAGGAGACGGTGGAGTCGGAGTGGTCCTGCAACTTGATGCGGCCCGTCGGCGCCTCGCCCCAGCGTTCGCCGGGCTTCTGCTCCTTCACGTACTTCGACTGCGCCACGATCGCGCGGAACTCCGCGCTGCCGCGTTCGTAGACGAGCACCTTGTGACCGTTCAGCCAGTGCTCCACGTGGTTCCCCTTCGAGACGATCTTCGCGGTGTTCCACTGGCCGAGCGGCTTGACGTACGGCTCGGCGTTGGCGGGGATCATGTCGTAGAGCGACGCCACTCGGCGGCACTTGCCGTCGCGTCCCTTCGTGGAGTCGGGATGGGCCTCGTGGAGGATCTGGTACTCCTCGCACGTCCCCTTGAACTGGTCTTTGTTGTAGAAGTACTTGATGCCGCTGTTCGCGGCCTCTGTGAGGAGGAAGTCGACGGACAGCTCGAAGTCGCGGAAGTCCTTGACCGTCACGAGGTCGCCGCCGCCGCCGAGCGCGGCCTGTTCCTTCGGGATGTCCACCCACTTGCCGTCCTTGATGCCCTTGCGCGGCAGCACGGTGAGCACGCCGTTCTCGATCTTCCAGCCCTTCTCGGGCGGGGCCTTGCAGCCGTTCCTCTCACCGACCCAGCCGTTGAGGGTCTTGCCGTCCCAGAGGAGCTGCCAGCCGGCGGCCTTCTCGGCGGCGGAGAGCGTGTTGGGAGCGGGGGCCTCGCATGCGCCGCCGGCGCAGCAGGATCCGGACGCCGCGTTGCACGGCGCGCAGTCGGTGCAGCAGCCGGCGAAGAGGCCCGCAGCCGCGAGGGAGAGGAGATAAGCGTTTTTCATGTTTGGTTCCTTTCTTGGAGATTAGCGGTTGAGAAGTTCTTTCGTTTCTCGGATGAGCGCGGTGAAGTCGCCGGGCTTCTTGTTGAGCGCGGCCTTGAGGTCGTACTTCGCGGCGAGGGCGGCGAGTTCATCCTTGCGCTCGCCCGCGCGCTTGAGGATGTTGAACTTCTCGGCCTGCTGGATGCCGTTGAAGAGTTCGAGGAAGCGCATCGAGGGCGAGCCGTCGGGATAGACGAGGAACGTGTCGCCGCTGCGCCAGTTGCCGTAGGACGCGTCCTTGCAGGCGTCGCGCGGCCAGCTGTTGTACGCCCAGCGGAGAAGTCCGTCGAGGCCGCACGCCGCCGGGTAGAACCCGCACCAGAACGCCTCGTCGAGCTCCGAGTCCATGAACGTGTTGGGCTTCCCGGGGCCGCAGCAGATGTAGTAGGTCGTCACCTTCCCCTCCTTCTGGCGCTGCGGCACCTCGGCGAGGAAGTCGGGGTTGACGTGGCCGAGAGACTGCGAATAGCTGTCGATCGCGATGCCCTTGAACTCGGACGGCTTGCGGTTGCCGGCCATGGCGATCTTGAGGCCGGGTGCCTTCTCCTGCATGAACGCGACGGTGTTGCGCAGGTCCTCGGGCGAGCGCTCGTCAAGCGAGATGTAGGTGTCCTTGAACCAGCCGCGGCTCTTCAGGTGCTTGGCGAAGTCCGTGAGGAAGGCGCCCCAATACTCCTTGAAGAAGTCGGAGCCCGGCTTCGCCTCGGCCTTCTGCATCTTGCCGTTCTCGTCGAGCCAGCTGACCTTGTAGCCCCACGGGCACATCGTGTAGCAGGCGATGTGCGGGCCGAGGCCGCAGTACCGGCCGAACAGGACATAGGCGTCAAAGAGCTTGAAGTCGTGCGTCCAGGTGCCGTCGGCGTGGCGCGCAGTCTCGATCATCGGACGGTAGCCGTCGTAGCACTGGTGGTTCCACGGCAGATCCACGAGCGTAACGGTGAGCGTCTTCTGCCCGGCGGCGGCGAGCATCTTCCAGAGCGGCTCCATCTTCGCGTAGTGCGCCGGGGAGAACGGCTCCACGCCCGCCGCGCGCGCGACGGCCCACGGATGCTGCCAGAGGTCGAGGTAGTACTTCCACTCCTTCGCGGGCGGCAGCACGCGGTCGACCACGCGCACCTTCAGGTCACCGAACGCGTACGTGCCCGGCTGGGCATCCGCGTCGACGGTGACGGAGACGACGCGCTTCGCGTTGCCGTTCGACGCGTACTTGTAGCCCCCCCACTCAACACGGTCCGGTACGGACGCGTAGTCGAACGCACCCACCTTCGTGACGAACTTGACGTCGCGCGCCACGCCCGTCTTTACGTCGATTCCCTTCGGCACGGCCCCCTTCTTGGAGAAGGACGACCCGCCGCCCCACGCGATCTTTTCGCCGGGCGGCACCCATGCCGTCACGGTTTCGCCACGCCAGGCAGCGATTTCAAGCGCGCCGCACGCCAGCGCCGCGCACCCGCATCCAAGCACCATCAGTTTCTTCATGTTCGTTTCCTTTCTTAGATTCGAATTTCTCTCACAGTTTCTCCAGAATGCCGCGAATCGACCGTTCGCGCGCCTCGATCGCCTCGCAGAGGCGGAACTGCACGCGCGCGCGGTTGAGGTTCTGTCCGGGCTGGCGCACCTTGAAGTAGACGTCGCCCGCGAGGTAGTCCTGGAAGAAGCGCAGACCCAGCTCGAACGGCAGCAGGCGGATCGCGTCGAATAGGTGGGCGCGGTCGGCGTCCGTGAGGAACGCGCCGGCCTCGGACATGTATCCCTTGCAGAACGCGGCGCAGAGGTCCTCGTCGAACGTCACCTTGCCGAGGTTAAGCTCCTCCTCGCCCGCGGGGTTGCAGAGCGAGCGGATGGCGTCGCCGAAGTCGATGTGGGCGAGGCCGGGCGAGACGGTGTCGAGGTCGATCATCGCCGTGCCTTTGCCGGTGAAGTCGTCGATCATGATGTTGTTCACCTTCGGGTCGCCGTGGAACATGCGGCGCTTGAGCTCGCCGCTTGCCTCGGCCCGTTCGAGGCACGTCGCGAAGTCGCGCCGGTCCTCGACGAACTTCGCGAGGCGCCGCGCCTCCATGGAGGCGGAGACGAGCTCGCGCGCGGAGGGATTGGAGGCGAGCGTCTCGTCGTACTGGCGCAGGTAGCCGCTCGTGATGTGGAAGCCGGGCAGCGGGTCCGTAATCGAGGCGGGGTCCATGTCCGAGACGAGGTAGTGGAAATGGCCGAGCGCCGCGCCGCACTCGAGCACATGCTCGGGGCTCTGCGCGGTCTCAAAGGCGTGTGCGGAGAGGATGCGCGTGATGACGCGCCACACCTCGCCCATCTCGTCCGTCACGAAGTCGTCTCCCCCCTTCGTCTTGATGATGCGCGGCATCTGCCACACGCGGTCGTCGCGCCCGGCGGCGGCGTCAGCCTCCAGCTTCTCGTGGCAGTGGAGCGTGATGTTGTGCATGTTCCGCATGATGGCCTCGGGCTGCGTGAACACGGCGCGGTTCACCTTCTGGAGAACTACCTGGGTCTCGGTGAAGGTGTTGCGGAACACGGCGAGGAACGTGTCGTTGATGTTGCCGTTGCCGAACGGCACGATCGTGACGAGGCGTCCCTTGACGTTGAATTTGTTGACAAGCAATGCGAGTTCCATGGTGCGTCCTAGCGGAGGGGTTTGAGGTACATGAGACAGTGGGAAATGGTCCAGGCCCATTCGGCGGGCATGCGCTTGAGCTCGTGGCCCGCGCCCCAGGTGTCCGTGTAGAGGATTTCCCTCTTCTTGTCGTTGTAGCCGATGATGAGGCGCATGTGCCCGCCGTTCGCCTGGGGAATCTCCGGCTCTGGGTAGGTGCCCAGCGTCACGCCCCAGAAAAGCGGGATGCCCTTGTTCACCTGGTCGTGCACGTCCTTGAGGAACTTCGTGAACTTGGACCGCTGCGAGCCCTCCGTCTTCATGTACTTGAGCACCTCGGGGTCCATCGCCGCGTCCGCGGCGGCGGGGTTGTAGTAGGTCGTCGAGCCGCTGTGCGTGATGTACACGTCGTCCGCGATTTCCTTCTTCTTCATCTTCTTGGCGGCCTTGTTGTAGTTGGCGACCTCCTTGACGATGCTCTCGATGCGTTCGTTGACCGGTTTCTCGAAGTCGCCGTACGAGACGACGGTGGCGAGCTTGTAGCGTTTGCCCACGGCCGTCACGGAGTCCTTCATGCCCTTCGTGGAGGTGCCGTCTTCGGCGGACGTTCCCGCCGCCTGGCCGATCTCGTGTTCGTCCACCTCCACGCCGTAGTAGCGCAGCACGCGCTCCGAGGCGGCAGCCGCGCAGTAGCCCTTCTGCCCCTGGTCGACCATCGGCACGTTGTCGATGAACACGTCGCCGCGCGGGTCGCGGACCACGTTGTCCACGATCTTCTTCGCGCCCTTCGCCGCGTTCGCGCCGCCCACGGACGCCTTACGGCCGCTCGCCGCATCGGCGAGGCGGGCGGGGCCGTCCACCGCCACGCGCACGAAACCGGCCGAGAACGTGTCCTTCTTCCGCCCCTCCTGGCTGTAGTTCCACGTGAGGGTCGTCTCCGTGGGGATGGACGTGCGCGGCCAGGTCTGCGACTTCTGCACCGCCGGTGCCTTCGTCCGCTCCGTCTTCATCGGGGGATTCTTCGCGCCCTCCGCCGTCAGCTTGGCGCGCACGTCGCGCATGAGCTGCACGAAACCGTCGTAGGAGATCTTCTTCTCGCGCCGCACGAGCCGGTAGCGGTGGCTGTCGACGTTCTCCCGCGCCTCCGTGCCGGCCGGGGAGAACAGCACGAGCTCCACGCGCGTGACGCCGCTCGAGTCCTCCGCGAACGCGACCTTGCTCTCGAACACGGGGATGCCGTGGTACGTGACGGCGCCGTCGAGGCGCGTGTCGGCGCTCTCGCGGCTGCCGGACGTGAACTTGAATCCCTGCTTCTCGTGCCGCTTCACGAACAGCACGGGATCGGACTTCCAGAAGCCCTCCGTCTCCATCTCCGCGCCGATGTCATACGCATCGCCCGCGACGGCCGCGAGGCAGGCGCACACGGCGAACAACGTACCTATTCTCTTCTTCATCTTCTTTTCCTCTTTTTGCTTTGTTCCATCTTGACCTGTTTAGTCGGTTTACACTTTTCCGATTTTCTTCCCCGAGACGGGCGATCGCCTTTCCCCGCACGCTCCGCGACGGGCACGAAGTCGATCTGCCGGCGGTCGAAGTCGACCTTCTCCACGCGCACCTTGAGCTTGCCGCCCACGGCCCACGTCCTGCCGCCGCCCGCGAGCGTCTCGTGGAACTCGTCGAAGCGCACGAAATCGTCTGCCATCTTCGAGATGTGCACCATGCCGCCGACGGCGAGGGCGGGCAGGTCCACGAAGAGCCCGTAGCGCGTGCACTTGCCGATCACGGCGTCGAACACGCTACGGCGCGTGCGGAGGTCCTTCTCGAGGTAGCGGTACTTCTTGATCTCGTCGAGGGCGCGCTCCGCCTCGTCCGCCACCTGCTCGCGCTCGCTCGCGTTCTGCGCGGCGCGCTTGAGCCAGCCGAAGTCAAGGCGTCCGCCGCCGCCTGAGATCCACGAGGCGAGCTGGCGGTGCAGTACGAGGTCGGGATAGCGGCGGATGGGCGAGGTGAAATGCGCGTAGAACTTCTTCGCGAGCCCGAAGTGCCCGATCTGCTCGGCGCTGTAGAGCGCGCGCTTCATCGCGCGCAGCACCATCACGCTGAGCGTGCCCTCGAGCGGGGATTCCTTGATCCGATCAAGGAATCGCGCGAGGTTCTTCTGCTGGTTGAGATCGCCGCAGGAGATACCGAGCTTCGCGAGGTTCGCGCGGAGATCCTCGAGTTTCTCGGGGTCCGGCGGCTCGTGGAGGCGCGCGAGGATCTTCACGCCGCGCGTCCACAGTTCCTTCGCGACGGCCTCGTTCGCCGCGACCATGCACTCCTCGACGAGCTGGTGCGACTCGTCGTAGGGACGCACCTCGATGCCCGTCATCATCCCCTTCTCGTCGATGAGGATCTGCGCCTCCGGCACGTCCATGTCGAGCGCCCCGGCGGCGAACCGGTTCCGCCGCAGCTGCTGCGCGAGTTCGTGGATGGCGAGGATCGTCTTGCGCGCGGTGGGTGGCGGTCGCGGGGCGACCGCCCTACCGGCTGGCGAGGCCGCCCGACCGGCGATGACATCCATCACCTGCTCGTAGGTGAAGCGCGCCTTCGACCGGATCACGGACTTCGCGAAGCGCCGCGCCACGCAATTGCCCTGGGCGTCGAAGGTGAGGAACGCGCTGAACGTGAGGCGGTCCTGTCCCGGCACGAGCGAGCAGACGCCGTTCGACAGCTGCTCGGGCAGCATCGGCACCACCTTGTCCACGAGGTAGACGCTCGTCGAGCGGCGGTAGGCCTCCTTGTCGAGCGCGGAGCCGGGCGTGACGAAGTGCGAGACGTCGGCGATGTGCACGCCGAGCACGCGGTTGCCCTGTTTGTCGGTTTCGATGGAGAGCGCATCGTCGAAGTCGCGCGCGCTCGCGGGGTCGCAGGTGAAGATGAACTTCCGCCGCAGGTCGAGGCGCGGGCCGGGTTCGGCGAGGCGGGCGCTCACGCGCTCGGCGGCGTCGAGCACGCCGCGCGGGAAGGACTCGGGCAGGTCGTACTGCTTCATCACGGCGAGCGTGTCGAGCGACGGGTCGTCCTTCGGGCCGATGACGTCCGTGATTTCGCCCTCGGGGGCGAGGTGGACGTTCTCCCAGCGCACGAACCGCATCACCACGCGGTCGCCCACGCGCGCGCCCTTCGCGTCGGGCACGGTGAACTCCTGGCGGTAGGCGGGACTGAGCGGCTGGACGCGCGTGAAGCGCCCCGCGCCGGTGACGGTTCCCACCACGGACCGCGGCGCGCGCTCGTCGATGCGCAGCAGCACGCCCTCGTCCCCCGCGCCCTTCAGTTTGACGGTGACGACGTCGTCAGGCAGCGCCGTGCCGAGGTCGCGCTCGCCGATCCACACGGCCTTGTCGGTGGCGGGGTCCACGAGATACCCCGCGCCGTTGCGCGCCATGCGCAACCGACCCGTCATCGTGCCGGTCTCGCGCGGCGACTGCCTCCGCCTCAGTTTCTCTTTTCTCTTGTTCATGTACATGTCCCCCTGTCCCGGGAATCAATCAGAAGAACCACTTGGCGCAGGCGAGGAGCCCCTGCTTCCACGGCACGCGGTGCGACACGCCCGTCTTGCCCTTGAAGGAGTCGAGGTTCGCCACGTACCAGTCGTAGTTGCGCACGAGCGCGTCCTTGTTCGAGTACTTCGGCGCGAAGCCGAGCAGCTTCTCCGCGCGCTCGATCGACACGAAGCTGTCAGTCGACGCCGTCTCGTACACCCACGGGTAGAGCGGCGAGAGGTGGAGTTTCTCGAGGATGCGGAGGATGAAGACGACCGGCTTCACCGGGAGTCCGCGTATCTTCTTTCCGTGTCCGGCGCGGTCGAGGACGGCCTGGTAGTCCTCGCGCATCGTGGTGAACTCCTTTGCGCCGATGTTGAACTCGGTGTTGACTGTCTTCGCGTCGAGCGTCATCGCGCTCCAGATCGCGGAGCAGAGGTCCTCCACGTCCATCAGCTGGTAGCGGTTGTTCCCGCTGCCGATCATCGGGAATCCGTGGCCCGTGTAGGCCCAGTCGTAGAACAGGGCGAACACGCCGAGGCGCTCCGGGCCGATGAAGCTCTTCGGGCGGATGATCGGCACGCAGAAGCCCTCTTCGCGCGCGGCGCGGCAGAGCGCCTCCGCCTCGATCTTGGCGTGGCCGTAGGGCCCCACGCCGATCAGCTCGTCGTCCTCGTAGATCGGGTGCTTCTTCGGCACGCCGTACACCGCCGTGGAGGATATCTGCACCATGCGCACGTCGCCCGCGCGGCGGCAGGCGGCGATCACGTTGCGCGCGCCGTCCACCTCCGTGGTGCGGATGTCCTCCGGCGAGTAGAGCGGCAGGGCGGCGGCGGTGTTGACCACCGCGTCGCAGCCATCCACGCATTTGTTCACCGCCGCCGGGTCGCGCACGTCGCCGAGCGTGAACTCGAGCCACGGCTCCTCCGCCTCGGGATAGTCGAACGGCGCGATGTCCAGCACGCGGATGCGCTCCACGCCCTTCGTGCGGAGGTAACGGATGAGGTTGATGCCCAAGAATCCGCTTCCGCCCGTAACCAAAACCGTTTTCATTTCTCTGTTCATTTCAAGTCTCCGATTCAATTTTCCGTTCTACTCCGCAAGGGGGGTCGTGAAATCCGTCGCCGTGCGGCGCGAAATGACGAACACGGCGTCCGCCCCGCCGACGGTCGCATAGCGTCCGCCGCCGGGCGCGCTGCCGCCGATCAGGATGTTCTGGCGCACGGCGTCGGCGGCGTCCACGTCCACCGCCAGCACGAAAGCGGGCTTGTCGAGTCCGCACCGGCGCAGGTCGTCCGCCGTCGCGGCGAGCGACGCCACGCCCGTCGCCTCCACGCGCGCGAGCGCCGAGAGCAGGGCCTTCACGGCCTCGTCGTTCACGCGCCGCGCGTCAGACGCCCCCTCGGCGCGCACGAGGTCCCACGCGCCGCGCTCGGGGTTCAGGCGCACCGCCGTCTCCACCCCCGATTCGGCGCGTACCGAGAGCCGCCGCACGGTCGCGGGGTCGAGCGCAAGCAGCGTCTTCGACCGGAGATCGGCGAAAGCGGCCTTCCCGCCCAGGAGCTCGACCGACACCGCGAGGCCGGGACGGTTCGTGACGGTGGTGGAGACGCTCACGAGCACGCGCTCGTCGCCCGCGCGGCCCTCGTCGGAAACGTCGGTCTGCCGCAGGCGCAGCAGGCGCTCCATGAACGCGGCGACCATGGGCTGGTCCGCCGGCGCCACGACCGGCGCCTCGATGCGCCAGACGCTGTTCGAGTCCCGTGCGAGCACGTAGACGGCCGGTCCCGCGGTGAACGAGACGGACGTAACCGTCTCGCCCTCGGCAAAGGGGAACACGCGCGTGTCGCGCAGCGAGGCGCTGTCAGCCCGGCAGCGTTCCGCAAGCGCCGCGTCCACGGACACCACGGCCGTGCCGTTCCGCATGAGCGCCCACACGAGATTCGTGCCGGCGGAACGCCCGAACATGATCTGCTCCGTGTAGTCCGCCGCACCGCGCACGGTCACCGACAGGCCCGCGTCGAGCCCGTACGACACGAGGTCGTCCGCCCGGATACCGCCCGTCGGCACGGACGGATGGGCGCGTGAAGGCATCTCGAACGCCATGACCTGCGCGGCGGCGAGGCAGTCCACG
>JAFRSR010000204.1 GCA_017427485.1 Kiritimatiellia bacterium | reverse complement strand
CTTTCCACCGGCGAGTTCGCCGTCGAGCCGTTCGAGACGCGTGACCGCCTCGACGACGCGCTCGCGCGCCTGCGCCCCGCGGAAATCGTGCTGCCGCGTCCCGAGGACGACGCGCCGCCGCCGGCCGGCGTCTCCTACACGGACGCCTGGACGTTCTCGTTCGACGCCGCGCAGGAGGAACTGCTGCGCCACTTCAACGTGACCGCACTCGACGGCTTCGGCCTCGAGGGGAAGAGGGATCTCGTCTGCGCGGCTGGCGCGCTCCTCTACTACGTGCACACCACGCTCCGCCATGCCGTGGGGCATGTCCGCAGCGTGCGCCTGCGCGAGAGCGCGGACTTTCTCGCGCTCGACGCGGGGACGATCCGCCACCTCGCGCTCCTGCCCGGCGACGGCGTGTCGCGCGAGGCGTCGCTCCTCGGCGTGCTCAATGCCACGCGCACGCCGATGGGCGCGCGCCGCCTCGCCGCGTGGATCCGCCAGCCGCTGCGGCAGGTGGCGGACGTCAACGCGCGCCTCGACTGCGTGGAGGCGTTCGTGAAAGACCGCATCCGGCTCTCCTCCCTGCAGGCGCGTCTCGGCGACGTGCGCGACCTCGAGCGCCTCATCGCGAAGGTGGATTCCGGCCGTGCCAACGCGCGTGACCTCAAGGCGCTCGCCGCGTCGCTCCGTCCCATGCCGGAGATCATCGCCGACCTCGCGGACGTTCCCGCGGTCGGCGGAATCGCCGCGCGGATGTCGTCCGAGAACGCCGTGGTGGACCTCGTCGACCGCGCGATCGCCGAGTCGCCGAACGTGCTCCTCACGGAGGGCAACCTCATCGCGCCCGGCTACAACTCGGACCTCGACGAGTTGCGTGCGCTCGCGGCGGAGGGGAACCGCTGGATCGCCGAGTACCAGGCGAAGGAGGTGGAGCGCACGGGCATCAAGACGCTCCGCGTGCGCCGCAACAGCGTATTCGGCTTCTACATCGAGATATCGAAGGCCGCCGCCGCCGGCGCGCCGCCCGAGTACGAGCGCCGCCAGACTTTGACGAACGCCGAGCGCTTCACCACGCCCGAGCTGAAGGAATACGAGCGCAAGGTGCTGGGCGCGCAGGAGCGGTCGTACGCGCTCGAGCAGGATCTCTTCCGCGAGATCGTCGCACAGGTCGCGGCGCGCACGGCGTCCATCCAGCAGACGGCCGCCGCCGTGGGCGAACTCGACGCAATCCTCTCTTTCGCCGACCGCGCGCTCGCCGCCGGTTACGTGCGGCCGGTCGTCGACGAGTCCGACGCGCTCGAGATTACGGACGGACGCCACCCGATCATCGAGCAGCTGCCGGACGCCGAGCCGTTCGTGCCGAACTCCACGCGCCTCAACTGCACGACCGACCAGATCATGCTCATCACCGGACCCAACATGGCCGGCAAGTCCACCTACATCCGCCAGGTTGCGACGATCGCCATCATGGCGCAGGCGGGCAGCTTCGTGCCGGCCGCCGCGATGCGCCTCGGCGCGCTCGACCGCGTGTTCACGCGCATCGGCGCGGGCGACGACCTCTCGCGCGGACGCTCCACGTTCCTCGTGGAGATGCAGGAGGCGGCGAACATCCTCAACAACGCGACGCCGCGCTCGCTCATCGTGCTCGACGAGATCGGCCGCGGTACCTCCACGTTCGACGGCATCTCGATCGCGTGGAGCGTGGCCGAGTACCTGCACGAGAATCCGAAGGTGAAGGCGAAGACGCTCTTCGCCACGCACTACCACGAGCTCACCGACCTTGCCGCGAAATTCTCCGGCGTGAAGAACTGGACCGTGCGCGTGAAGGAGGACGCGGGGCGCATCGTGTTCCTGCGGCGCATCGCGCCCGGCATCGCGGAGAAGAGCTTCGGCATCCACGTGGCCGCGATGGCGGGCCTGCCGCCGGCGGTCGTGGCGCGCGCCGACGAGATTCTCCGCAACCTCGAGGCCAACGACCTCGACGTCAACGCGCCGAAGGTCGTGCGCCGTCCGCGCAAGAAGCTCTCCGACCTCCCCGGCCAGATGACGCTTTTCTAGAATCCCCATTTTTTTGCACACGTTCACCGAGACGGGCAAAATGTGGTATCATATCCGCAAACCAACCCAGAAGGAAAAAAGGATGAACGCAAATAGAATGTTGACGGCCGCGGCCGGCCTGCTCGCCGCGACGACCGCGTGGGCGCTGCCGGCCGACGGCCTGCACCCGAATTCGGACGCGTGGTCCGCGCTGTTCGCGCAGGACCTCTCGGACGCCGAGGACACGAAGGGCGTGTGGTTCCGCGACGCGGAGGGCAACCTCACCGCGTCAAAGGACGTGCTGCTCTTCTCGAAGGCGGAGTACGGTCCGTTCATCCTCGACCTGGAGTTCAAGTTCGACCCGGGCGCGAACAGCGGCGTGTACATCTACGCGAGCGACCTCAAGGACCTCGTGCCGAACAAGATCGAGGTGCAGCTGATGGACGACCCCGCGCCGTGCTGGAAGAACTGCACGCCCTACCAGCGCACGGCCGCGCTCTACGGACACTGCAAGCCGAAAACGTGCGCCCTCAAGCCCACCGGCGAGTGGAACCGCATGACCATCTTCGCCCGGGGACAGCAGATTCGCATCGTCCTCAACGGCGTCGAGGTGATCGACGAGAACCTCTCGGCGCACGCGAGCAACAAGGTCAACCCCGACGGCTCGAAGGTGCCGCCGCTCCACACGAAGCCGTGGGCGGAGATCGTCAAGCGCGGCCGCATCGGCCTGCAGGGCAAGCACCAGGGCGCGGCCACGTATTTCCGCAACATCCGCGTGCAGGACGGAGACTGGAAATGAAAGCGTCCAGAAGGCAGTTCATCGGCGGCGCGGCCGCGGCCGGCGCCCTCATCGGCTTCCCGTCGATCGTGCGGGGACAGAACCTCAACTCGCGCCTCGCGCACGCCTGCATCGGCACGGGCGGCAAGGGTTACAGCGATTGGCAGAACTTCATCAAGCACCCGAAGGTGGACATTGTGGCGGGATGCGACGTGGACACCGCGCGCATGGCGGGCCTCAAGAAGGCCGTGCCCGGCCTCCGCGCCTACCAGGACTGGCGCGAACTTTTCGAGAAGGAGGGCGACAAGATCGACTCCGTGAACGTCTCGACGCCCGACCACATGCATACGCTCATCGCCGTCACCGCGATGCGGCGCGGCAAGCACGTCTACTGCCAGAAGCCGCTCTGCCGCGGCCTTAACGAGAGCAAACTGCTTTACGAGGTGGCGAAGAAATCGGGCGTGGTGACGGAGATCGGCGCGCAGGTGACGGGCGACACGGGCGACCGCGCGGCGGTGCAGTGGATGAAGGAGGGCGTGATCGGCGACATCGAGCGCATCTACATGTACCTCAACATCCGCGGATCGTATCGTCTGCCGCGCCGCGAGGTGCCGACGGGCGCCGACCCCGTGCCCGCCACGCTCGACTGGGAGAAGTGGCTCGGCACCGCGCCGCTGCGGGAATTCAAGAAGGAGATCTACCATCCCGGCCGCTGGCGGTCATGGCGCGACTTCGGCTCCAGCTCAATGGGCGACAACGGCCTCCACCTGATGAGCGCCGTGTGGCTGGGCATGGAGCTCGGTCCCGACGTGGCGCCGATCAGCGTGATCGGCGAGACGGACCCCGAGTGGCTGAAGTTCGACGCGGCGCGCAAGCGGCAGATCTGGCCCGTGGGCAACCACGTGACGTGGAAGTTCCCCGGCGTGAAGGCGAGCGGCGGCAAGCCGTTCACGATGGAGTGGTGCGACGGCATTCCCGAGGAGAATCCCCCGGCGGGCGTGCTGCCCACCCCCGACGCCGTGGAGGCCGCGCAGAAGATGCGCATGAAGACCGTTCCCGCGATCGGCAAGATGATCCGCGGCTCGAAGGGCTGGATGATGCTCTCGCACGGCAGCATGCCCGTGGTGCTGCTCCATGACGGCACGCGCCTGAAGGCGCCCAAGATCGCGCGCGGCCCCGGACACTACCTCGACTTCCTCAACCACTGCCTCGACGGCTCGCGCGGCGCGCTCGACTTCGTGCAGCGCGGCACGGCGATGCAGGACGCGCTCCTCCTCGGCAACGCCGCGCAGGTGGTGCCCGGCGTGGAGCTCGTGTGGGACGCGCAGAAGCGCGTGATCTCCAACTCCGCCGAGGCCACGCAGACGCTCTACCCGAAGTACCGCGACGGCTGGACGCTTCCCGGCCTCGGCTGATTGTCCGGTAGGGCGGTCGCCCCGCGACCGCCGCTGTCAATTCCGGTAGGGCGGGGCGTCCTCGACCCGCCGATCAGAACCAGAGCGAGAACCAGTTCGACGGATCGTCGATGTTGGAGACCGACGCGAAGTCGGACACGGGAATCGTCTTCGACTCCGGTCCGCGCGAGAGCGTGAGGATCCACGCCTGCGGCACGCCGGCGTTCTCGGAGGTGTGCGGCGCGGGACGGAGTGCCGCCTTCCATCCATAGCCCCTCACCGTGGAGGCGCCCAGCGTCTCGGCGCGCGAGGTGCCGGCGAGGCGTCCTTTCGCGAGCACAAGCGGTCCGCGAAAGACGAGCATCCCGGGGTCGTGGCGGGAGAGTCCCGCCATGTCCGGCGTGTACCATTCCATGAAGTGGACCGTGTACTGTAGGACGTCCAGGGAATGGCGCTGCGGGGAGGGCGGGATGCTCTCCGCGCCGGCGGGGATGTCCTCGGTGCGGGGCGACATGTCGAAGGCGAGCGACCAGCTCTTCTCGCCCGCCGGCGCATCCACCTCGAACCAGCCGTTCTTCGCGGTGACGGCTTGGCCGTTCAGCTTAAAGGTTTGCGACCAGCGCGGCACGCGGAAGCGTACCTTGCCCGCCTTCTCGCGCATCACCTTGACGGTCACGGGCGTTTCCGCGTAGGGGTAGCCGCCAGAGATGGCGACCTTCGCGCCCGGGAGGTTCGCCGTGGCGTCCGAGTAGAGTGCGACCGCGACTGCGCCGTCCGGTGCGAGCCCGCACGCGCTGCCAGCGAAGTCGAAGTAGGTGCGCATCATGTTGTCAGGGCAGCACTGGTGCTCGAACATACCGGTCTGCGGCGGCGCGGAGAGGTGGCGCGTGCCGTGCGAGCGGATGATGTGCGCGCCCCAGCGTCCGTCGCGCCACACGCCGGCGAGGAAGGCGTTGTAGAAGGCCTCTTCGATGATGTCGGCGTACTTCGCGTCGCCGGTGAGGAGCAGCAGCTCGCGGTTGAGGCGGATCCAGTGCGTCACGTCGCAGAGCTCGGTCATGCCGTTCACGTGGTGGCGGGCGTCGAGGAAGTGGTCGAAGTAGCCGGCCGAGCGCATCGGGTTGAGCTCTTCATCCATGAGGTGCTTGTGGTAGGCGAGGACGGCGTCGAGCACGCGCTTCTCGCCCGTCGTGCGGTAGTAGTCCACAAGGCCCTCCAGGCAGCTCTGGGTTTCGTACGCCTTGGCCCAGAAGGCCGCCTCCGGATACCAGGAGCAGATTTTCTCCTTGCGGAAGGCGTCGCGGATGATCCTGCCGGGGTTGGCGGGCTCGGCGTCCATTGCGCGGACGATGTCCTTGCAGAGGGCGAGGTAGGCGGGGTTGTCCGTGATGTGGTAGAGCTCCAGCATGGGGCGGAGGATGCTCATCGACGAGATGCCGTTCCACGCGCCGGTCTTGTCGAGGGTGAGCCCGAGGCGCTTGAGCTGGGCGATCAGGTGGTCGGCCATCTTTACCGCGCCGTCGAGCGCGGCCTTGTCGCCCGTCGCCTTGTAGATGTCGATGAGCGCCCAGAAGGTGTACTTGCGTCCCCAGATGTTGAAGCACCAGTGCTTTTTCGCGTCGGGATCCTCGGGGTTTTTGCGGAGGAAGTCCTCCTTGCTGTAGGTGCTCAGGTAGCCGTTGGGCTTCTGGAACTCTTTCAGGAAAGCGTGCGTCTTCTCCACGATCCACGCCTTGAGCTGGGGATCCTGCGTGTAGTCGGCGGCGCCGGCGTAGCAGAGCATGGTCTTGCCCCAGTATTCGTTCTGCCAGCCCACGCGGTCGTCCCAGTGGGTGCGGAAGGCGTTTACGCACTCCTCGTACATGTCGCCGCGCGCCCAGTCCGAGTAGGCGCGTGCGCGGATGCACGCGTCGGCGCTCTCGCCGGCGCGTCCGGCGAGGTGCACGTTTCCGCCCGTCGCGGGCGCGAAGGCGTCGGTCAGGGCGGTCTGCGCCGCCACGGCCATGCCGGCCAGTCCCGCGACAGTTCCGAATACGAGCAGGTGCTTCATTGACTTTCTCCTTGTTTTACATGTGCCGGATGGACAAACTTTTGACGGCTTTATTGTATCACATTCTTTTGTCTGGTGAAACCACCAAACCACCAAACCATCAAACTATCAAACTATCAAACTTCCGCGCGGCGGCGGAGCGTGTAGGCGTTTGCGAGGTTGAGCAGGTAGAAGATCACGAGCATCGTGACGACGCCCATGTTGCCGAAGCCCATCTTGTCGCTCACGAGGATGGCGGCCTGGTTGCCCACAAGCCCCGCCACCCCCCACGCGGAGAGCACGGCACCGTGGATCTTCGAGATGTTCGTCATGCCGTAGTGGTCCGCGAGGATGCCGGGGATCACCGAGAAGCCCGCGCCGTAGCAGGCGTTGATCACGAGGAGCGCGAGGCCGATCAGCGGCGGCCACCAGCTGGCCGCCATCACGCCCGCGGAGATGGAGAGGATGAAGAGCAGGATGTTCACGCGGTGCGCGAGGCGGTCGCTCCACCAGGCGAAGAGGAAGCGTCCGCCGCCGTTCATGAGGCCGGAGAGGGCGATGATCCACGTGATCAGGCCCTCGCCGTAGCCGACGGAGGGGTCTTTCATCATCTGCTTCGCGAGGGGGATGAGGCAGAGTCCGCAGGAGATGTTCAGGAACATGAAGAGCCACGCGCGCAGGAAGTAGGTGTCCTTCGCCAGCCCCACGTACGTGAACTCGCACTGCGGCAGGCCGTGCGCGAACGACATCTGCTCCACCTTCGGCTTCTTGAGGATGAACGCCGCGATCGCCATCGGGACGAGGTAGAACGCGGCGAAGGCGAGGAACACGGACTCGATCTTGCCCGGACAGGCCTCCACGCCGAAGAAGTCGTAGAAGCCGAGGAAGCGCATGGAGAACATCGAATTCGGGCCGCCGAAGCCGAAGCCCTTATAGAGGAGCGTGGAGAGCGTGGAGCCGAGGCCGAACGAGATGATCGGCACGGCGGCGGCGATCGCCTTCGCGTTCGGGAACCACAGCATCATCGTCTTGACCGGCGAAATGTAGATGATGCCCGTGCCCGTGCCCACGAGGAAGCCGTAGCCCAGGTAGATGAGCGCGAGCGACTTCATCCGCACGCCGAGCGCCGTCACGAGGAGCCCCGAGATGAACAGCGTGGTGCCGATGATCGTGGAGAGGCGGATGTTCCGCTCCACGATCTTCCCGAAGAACGCGGCGCCCATGCCGAGGAAGAAGATGCCGAGCGAGAACGCGAACTGCACCGCGCTCTTCGATTCGCCGATGTGCCCCGCGATCTGGTCCGAGAAGTTGGTGAACGCGTAGATCTGTCCCACGGAGACGGCCAGCAGGAAGGCCGGGATCACCGCGCGAACCATTCGTTTGAAACCAAGGGAAGTCTGTTCCATTTTGATTGCCTCGTATCTGGTGTCGCGCCCAGACGAACGGCTTCATGGGGAAGGCCCCACCCCGCGGTCCATGTGGTGAACTCCACAGAGGGCACGCGCCCTCCCTCGTCAGTTCCGCGGAACGCCGAATAGTATAGCACAATTCCCGGCGGGGGGTTGACGCGCGGCGAAAAAATGTTAAACTGGACGCCATGAACACGCTGATACTGACAGGTTGGGGGTGGAAGGAATATGCCGTGGCGGCCGCCGCGGCGCTGCGCGCGCTGGAGGGAAAGGCCGAGGTGCTCGGCATGAGCAAGCGCCGTCTGCCGGAGTTCCTGGAGACGGAAGGCGCGAACTGGAAACGGATTTACCTGATCGGACTGTCGCTCGCCGGCGACGAGGAACGCCTTGCGGCGGCGCTGAAGGGGCTTCGCCGCAAGACGGACGTCGCGTGGATCAGCGCCCTGCCGATGACGGAGGGCCAGACGCGCGAGATCGCCCCGTTCCTGACGGCGCACGTCTTCTCCGGCGGACCGTTCAACGGTTCGCTCGTGAAGGCCGTCGGGGCCGTGTTCAAGACCGACGTCGACGATCTCCTGCCGTTCGCGTTCGAGGGGAACAAGATACCCTCGACGGTGCCGCCCTACCACGAACTCGTCGCGGCGGCGATGCACGCGTACCGCACCTACCAGGACGGCACCTCCTACCCCACGGCCGTACGCTACCTCGCGCTGGGGGTTGCCGAGGAGGCGTGGAGCGGGGAGATGAAGCATCTGGTCGAACAGTACCGCCGCTACGGAAGCCGCGAGCTCGTGGGCCGGGGACCGAAGATGAAGGAGCTGCGCGACGAGATCGCGCGGGTCGCGGCCCATCCGGACGCGCGCGTGCTCATCCTCGGGGAGAGCGGGACGGGCAAGGAGACCGTGGCGCAGCAGATCCACACGAAGTCCCCGCGGCGGAACGAGCCGTTCTACGCGTTCAACTGCGCGAGCGTGACGCCGAACCTCCTGGAGGATCGCTTCTTCGGACACGTGAAGGGCGCCTTCACGAGCGCCGACGCCCCCAAAGCGGGACTTTTCGAGCTGGCGGACGGCGGCACGCTCTTCCTCGACGAGATCGGCGAGCTGCCGCTTGAGGCGCAGGGCGTGCTGCTGCGCGTCCTCGAAGGCGGACGCTTCATGCGCGTCGGCGGGCGCGAGGAGATCAAGACGGACGTGCGCCTCGTGACGGCCACGAACAGGAACCTCCCGCTGCTCGTCCGGCAGGGGAAGTTCCGCGCCGACCTCTTCATGCGGCTCAACGTGGTCCAGATGCGCGTGCCGTCCCTGCGCGAACACAAGGAAGACATCCGCGACATCGCGGACCACTGGTGGTTCGGGCGCTTCCGCAGGCATCTCGCGGACGCGCAGATATCCGCCCTCATGTCCTACGACTACCCCGGCAACGTGCGTGAGCTGCTGAACCTGCTCGAGCGCGCGGCCGTCCTGGGCGAGACGGACTTCGTGCGGCTGCTCGCCAAGCACCGCGAGATGAACGCCGGATTGTACGGCGAGGCGGCGGCGGGCGAGTCGGGCGTCGTGCCCGACGAGCTGGAGGAGGCCGTCAGGCGCCATGTCAGGAACGTCTTCTACAAGTACGCGCAGAACCTTTCGCGGACGGCATCCGCGCTCAAGATCTCGCGCAATACGCTGCGCAAGTACGTGCAGTAAGCCTGTCAGCAATTGCACATGCCGCTGATCAGCCATTGACCAGCAGATTGGCTTGATTGCCCGCAAAAGGCCGTATTTGCGGGGGGGGGCCGTCTTGGCACGCGGTGTGCTAAATGTCTGCCGTCGCGGAATTCCCCGCATGACAACAAACAGGAAAGAGAAAACAAGATGGCAACGATCAAGACGAAGAAGGCGAAAACGGCGAAAAAGCATGTCCCCGGCGTGGAGGGGCTTCACGAAGGCGGCAAGCATGCGCATTCCAAAAGGACGCATAAGGTCAACCTGAAGGACCTCGTGGACGACGACGAGGTCGACGACGGCGACTAGCTTGTCGGCGGCGTGGCGGGTGCGCTCCTCGGCGGCGTGGCGGGCGCGCTCCTGGGCGGAATCCTTGGCGTCGTGGCGGAATCGTTCAAGTCCGCGGCTGATGACGACTACGAGGTGGAGGTTGACGAAGACGGAAACATCCCCGTCGGCAGCTGTGATGAAGATGATGAAGATGACGAAGAGGAGGATGAAGACTAATGGCAGACTTCCTCCAGATGTTGAAGGGACTGCCGGAGGTGTTGGCTGAGAGCGCCCGGTCGCGCGCGCGGCGCAATGCGCAGGCCCATCGCCTGATTGCGCCGCCGCCGGCTGGGACGCCGCTCCTGGTTTCGCTGGCGTTGGCTTTCGAGCATACGGGCATCTACCTCGGCGGCGGTGAAGTCGCCGAGCTGAACGGTGACGGGTGCGTGAAAGCCGTGTCGCTGACGCGATTCATCAACGGAACTACAGGCGGCGCGTTGCCCATTCGGAACGGAACGCGCATCTTCGCCGTCTGCGACGCGCACACGCGGCGGCCGATCGCGGCTGAACGGACGTTGAAGACTGCGCACGAAGCCCTTTCGGACGCCGGTTCGTGGAAGGGG
>JAFRSR010000203.1 GCA_017427485.1 Kiritimatiellia bacterium | reverse complement strand
GGGCGAGCCGTCCTCGACCTTCGCGCAAATGCCCTGGAAGATGGGCTTCACGTACGGCCACGCGGCGGGCGATCCGCCCGGCATCATGGACGGACCCTTGAGCGCGCCCTCTTCGCCGCCGGAGACGCCCGTGCCGACGTAGAGAAGGCCCTTCGACTCGACGTACTGCGTGCGGCGGATCGTGTCCGGGAAGTGCGAGTTGCCGCCGTCGATGATGATGTCGCCCGGCTCGAGCACGCCGAGCAGCTGCTCGATCATCGCGTCCACCGCCGCGCCGGCCTTGACCATGCAGAAGACCTTGCGGGGCTTCTCGAGGTTGTCGGCGAGTTCCTGGATCGAGTGGCAGCCGATGATGTTCTTGCCTTTCGCGCGGCCGTTGACGAAGGCGTCCACTTTCTCGACGGTGCGGTTATAGCACGCCACGGTGAAGCCCTTCGACTCCATGTTCATGATGAGGTTCTCGCCCATCACGGCGAGCCCGATCAAACCGATGTCAGCTTTCTTCATTTTTAATTCCTTTTTCTAGCCACTTGTCATTTTCATTCGTCATTTGTCATTCGTCTGTCATTTGTCATTCGTCATTCGTCATTATTATCTCTGCACCCGCGCGTTGCCCTTGTAGATGTCCCAGACCTGCTTCTCGTCGGCGGGTTCGGCGTAGTCGTTGAGGGAGGACGCCGCGAGGACGCCGCTCGCCCAGCCGAACTGGAGGCACTTCTCGCCGTCCCAGCCGTTGAGCACGCCGTAGAGGAGGCCGCCCGTGAAGCCGTCGCCGCCGCCGATGCGGTCCATCACCACGATCGGACGCGGCTCCTCGACGAACCACTTGCCGCCGGAGTAGACGATCGCGCCCCAGAGGTGTTCGTTGGCGGTGATGACCTGGCGGAGGGTGGTGCCGCACATCTTCGCGTTCGGGTACTTCTTCACGACCTGGGTGATCATCGCCTTGAAGGACTCGATCTTGGCCGCGAGGTCCTTGCCGCCGGCCTCGGGACCCTTGAAGCCGAGGCAGAGCTGGAAGTCTTCCTCGTTGCCGACGAGGATGTCGGCCACGCGGGCGATCTGGTGGAACGCCTTGCGGAGCTCGGCCTCGCGTCCCTTCCAGAAGGTGGCGCGGTAGTTGAGGTCGAAGGAGACGAGCGTGCCGTACTTCTTGGCGGCCTTGGCGATCGCGAGGCAGCACTTGGTGGTCTCGGGGCTCATGGCGGCGATGAGGCCGGAGAGGTGGAGGATCTCCACGCCTTCCTCGCCGAAGATGCGCTTGACGTCGTAGTCCTTCGGGTCGAGCGTGCGGCCGACTTCGCCGGCGCGGTCGTTCCACACGCGCGGCGCGCGGAGGCCGAAGCCGGAGTCCGCGATGTTGAACTGGTGGCGGTAGCCCCAGGGACCGCCCTGCGGCACTTCCTTCGCCTCGTACGCGATGTTGCGCGCGCGCAGCTGCGCCTTGATGAAGGCCGCCATCGGGCTGCCCTCGACGAAGCGCGTGAGGGCGAGGCACTCGCGCCCGAGCGAGCTCGTCACGTTCAGCACGTTCGACTCGGCGCTCGTCGCCTGGAGGAGGAAGCGGTTGGAGTTGTGCACCGCCATGCGGTTTTCGGGGGTGATGCGCAGGCCCATGGAGGTCACGCACGCGACCGCGTATTTCTTCTTGTTTTTGTTTTTCACGATTTACCGCCTATTGGTTGTGTGGGGAAAACCCACCCATGATACCAAATTCCCGCGCCGCGGGCAATGACGAAAGCGCTAGACGGAGATCAGGCGCAGGTTGATGGCGATGGACGTTGCTTCCGTGCGGGAGGCGACGCCGAGGCGCGTGTAGATGAGCTTGAGGTGCGCCTTCACGCCGTTCACGCCGATGCCGAGGATGTCGCCGATCTCCCGGTTGGTGAAGCCCTTCGCCGCGAGGTTGAGCACCTCGAGCTGGCGGATGGAGAGAGGGGGCGGGTCGGCGGCGGTGCCGAGGCTGTGCTCGATCTCGGGCGAGAGGACGCGCCGTCCGGCGGCGACCGCGCGGATCGCGGCGATGATCTCCGCCTGCGACGACGACTTCACGAGACCGCCTGCCGCGCCCGCGTCGAGCGCGCGGCGCATGTCCTCCGACGTGCCGAAGGTCGTGAGGATCAGCACGCGGATCGCGGGGTTCTCCTGCAGGATCGCGACCGTGGCGTTCGCGCCGTTCAGCTTCGGCATCATCAGGTCCATCACCACGACATCCGGCTTGTGCGTGCGCGCGAGGGCGACGGCCTCCTCTCCGGTGTCGGCCTCCGCGACCACCTCGAGGTCGGGCTCGAAGGAGATGATGGACGCGATGCCCATCCGGACGACGAGATGGTCGTCCGCGAGGAGAATCCGCGTCTTGCCGCCGTTTGCGCTCATGCCGTCTGTTCCTTGTTCATCTGAAGCGTGACCGTGACAGCGGTGCCCGCGCCGGGTCGGCTGTCGATTTCAAGCGTGCCGCCGAAGCCCGAGAGCCGCTCGTGGATTCCGCGCAGGCCGAAGTGCCCCTGGGCCGGGCCGGGCGCGCGCGCCGGGTCGAAGCCGGAGCCGTTGTCGCGCACGGACAGGCGGATGGTGTTGTCGTGGCTTTCGCCGGCGACGCGGATCTCCGTGGCGCCTCCGTGGCGGACGGCGTTCGCGACCAGCTCGCAGACGATCCGCAGGATGGCCTGCACCGCCGTCTCCGAGAGCCTGTCGCGGGACACGTTGAAGCGCACTGCGACTTTGGCGTTCCCCGCCTGCGGGCCGATGGACCGGTGGATCGCCTCGTTCATGTCCTTCTCCTCGAACGTGCGGCTCCGGAGGTCCCAGAGACAGCACTGGAGTTCCTGCGGCAGGAGGCGAGCATCTGGCGGGAAATGGCGAGGGGACGCTCCACCGCCGGGTTCGCGCCCGCGTTCGCGGTGACGGCGGCGTCGACCTGCAGGGCGACGCCGGTGAGCGTCTGGGAGATCGAGTCGTGCAGCTCCACGGCGAGGCGCGTGCGTTCCTCGACCTTCAGCTCGCTCTTGGCGTGCTTGATCCGCTCGCGCGCGAGGCGCGCGCCGCGCCGTTCCGACATCACGCGGAGCGTCTGGTTCCACACGAGGATGGCGGCGATCAGCACGAGCAGCGCGCCGATCACGCAGAGGAGCTTCGTGGGCGTCCACCAGGACGGACGCGCGAGGACGGTGATGTCGTCGCTCGTGCGCGGGACGAGCGCGAAGCCCTCGAAGCGGGGAATCCAGGACGACGCCGCGTCGCGCTCGAAGCGCGGAAGGCAGTATCCGGCGACGGACACCTCGCAGCCGGCGAGGGACTCCGGGGCGCGCAGGTCTCCGATCCGGGACACGTCCACGGCGACCACGCGCCGTCCGCAGGCGAGCTGGAGCTCGCGCGTGTGGCGGATGTTGTCGGATGTGTTGACTACCTTGCCTTGCAGCCGGATGGGCTTGCCGTAGTACTTCGAATTGGCGACCGCGTTGCCGTGCGCGTCCGTGAAGAGCGCTTCGGCGTCGATGCTCGGGACCTTGGCGTCCGGTTGGGCGGCGGGCGTGCCACGCTCGACCCTTACGCGCGCATCGGCCAGCTGCAGGCCGTACAGGTCCGGTTCGGCATAGCCGACGGCGGTCACGCGCGCGCCGACGGGCGGCGGCGCGTCCATTTCGGAGAGGACGGGGAGAAAGTCGACGCGGCCGCTGTCGAGATAGATGCGGTGACGGTCCACGGCCACCACGACGCCTTCGATGCGCTGCCGGTGCAGGACGCGCGAACTCGCGTAGGGCGGTGCCGCGAACGGATCGTCCGGCGCTTTCCGGTTCACCGTGACGCAGCCTTCGTCGAACAGCATCAGCTCGTTGCCGAGAAAGCGGAGCATCGAGCCGAATCGGGTGACGTAGCCGGAGAGCGTCACCTCGGCGTCGACCAGGGACGCGAGCCCGGCAATCGGCTGGGCGTCGTCCTGCACGACGGCGCAGATATTCCCGGTCGGCGTGCGCAGCGTGATCTGGTTCCAGGCCATGTTCGTGTCGTCGCGTTTCACGGCGGAGACGATGCCGCGTATGCGCACGCATCTGTGGGGCATGTCGGGATCGTTGATCCGCCCGCCGTCGATCTCGACGGTTTCCGGCAGCGGGCGTTTCCCGACGCGGACGATGTTCGTCGCGAATGAATAGGCCTCGCCATGCTTGTTTGTCTGCGTGACCCCGCACGCCCGGATGATGTCGCCGCTGCGGAAGTCGGAGAGCGTCTGGTCGGAAATGGAGAAGTTGTTTGGCCTTGCTTGGCCGGCGAGCAGAATCCACCTTTGCGCACTCCGGTTGATGCCGAGCACCTGCCCCGTCACGTCGAACGCGCGGGTGTCGGCGAACAGGGAATTGGCCAGGAGGAGGATGGCAAGGGCTCGTTTCACGGCGGAAATTATAGCACATCCGGCAAGGCTGCCCGAACTACCCAGGCGGGTAGTTGAAGGAAAGGGGAGGAGTCGGTTATAATTTGGGCGACTTGCGGAAAATAGGAGACAGCAATGAAAACGAAAATCGTTCTGCTGACAGTTCTGTTCGCCTGCGGCATCGCCGCCGCCGAGGAGCCGGTCCCCTACGCCAACGACTTCACGACGCGCACGTCGGGCGCGACGCCGTCCGACCGCTGGATGGAGACGTCCTACATCCCCGGCGCGCTCGTGCGCTCCGTCAGCGGCATAGCCTCGGAGGGTCGGGAACCGTACAACTCCGCCACCGCCTATCAGGACGGTTGGGCGATGAAGACCGGCTACTGCCGCTCAAGCGTCCTCTTCACGGTCGCGGACGACGGCGGCAACCAAGCCGCCCTCGTCAACGCCAACTCGTCGAGCTACCAGAGCACCACCGTCGTGATGCAGCCATTCTACAACGAGTTTACTGATGGCGTTCTCAAGATTTCCGTCGATATCCGCACCCCGGCGCAGACGGCCTCCCTCAATCCCGGAGGCAACGCCTTTGCGCTGTGCGGGCCGGTCTACAGGTCGACTCTCGACGTGGCCGCCTCGACCTTCTCCTCTCCGATGTATTTCGGCCCAGCAAGTCTCTATGACGACCGAGGAGGCAAGGAAGGAGGGGAAGGCAAGCCCCTCGGATGGTTCCTCCGCGCCGTCTCGCGCGGAAGAAACTCGGCGGATGCGAGCGCCGCCTATTACGGGCAATATGACAGCTGCAACGACATCGCGGCCGGCTCGTGGGTGCGCTACGAGGCCGTCATCGACCTCGACGCCGGCACCTACACGGCGACCTTCGCCAACTTCGGCACGGCGCATCCGACGCCGGCGACGGCCGGCGGTTCGGCTGTGGATTTCCGCCGATGGGAGGGCACGGGAAACGTCCCGACGACGTTCTCGTTTGTGAATCCGCTTACTGAAGGAACGGGCGGCATCGCCGGACTCGCGTTTTACGTGCAGGGAATCAAGCAGGCAACGGACGCGGCCGACGCGCCGATGTTCGACAACATCGCCGTCTCGTGGAAGGCCCCCGGCACGACGGACTTCGTCTCCGTCTATGAGAACGATTTCTCCACGCGCCGCTACCGCCAGGTTGAACCCGCCGGCACGACCTCCGGCGCCTACGCCCTCGCCCCGGTGACGAACACCGTCCAGTCCTCCTTCTACGAGCGGGCCAACATCAACAACGATTACGGCGTAAACGAAAGCAACTCCCGCCGCCTCGTCCCCGACGGCGCCCCCTACGCAGGTCAGGACGGCTGGCGCCGCATCGGCGGCAACGCCCCCTTCACGATGGTCGATCCGAACAAGGACTCGGGCGGCTACGGCTGGGAGAACGCCTCCGTCCTCCGCGCGACCGGGAGCGGCCAGACGGGCATGATCGCCGTTCCGATCGGCACGACCGTCTCGTCGGGCAAGGTACGCCTCTCCTGCGACATCCTGATGGGCGCACTCACCAACTCGACGTCGCAGACGCGCGACATCAGCGCCGCCGCCTTCCTCGCGGGGGACCGCGCCTACACGAATGCCTGCTACAGCTCGACGCGAATCAGGGTGGCGGACATCACGACGGCGCTGCGGAGCAAGGGCGTCTGCGGCGCCGGCACGTGCTACTCGGACAGGACGGCCGGGGCGTATCATACCAATACGCGCCTCTATCGGTTCAATGGCTCGTCGTACTCGACCCTGAAGGATCCGAACAACAGCAACGTGTTCTTCAACTGCGGCAGGTGGGGACGCTATGTCGTGACGTTGGATCTCGACGCGGGCAAATACGATATCGCCATCTACAACCTCGGATACGTCGGGCAGCCGATGGACTACGACCACTCGTCTTCGACGCTGCTCATCGCGACGAACAACCTCAGCCTCGCGGCGGCGGCTGTCCGCAACGTCGATTCGGTGGTGCTCTTCTCCGAGGGGCAGGACAAGGCCAACGGCAAAACCACCACTTTCAACAACAAGGCCCTCGGACGCTTCCCGCTCTTCGACAACGTGCGCGTCTGCCGCGTGAACGCTGACGGAACGGACGGCGCGGAGCTCTACTCCTGCACCTTCGAATACGGTTACCGCACGACGGTGCGGGACGCGGCGTCCCTGGCGGGACGTTCCAACCGCGAAGGCGCGGACCGCTGGATCCGGCGCGGGAACGATTTCGGTACCTTCAACGTCGTCGATGCCGGCGGCGGCGACAACGTGGTCGTCCTCGACGGCGTCGGCTGGATCGGGAACGTCACCCGCGCGGGCTACGCCGTGCAGCCGTTCGGCGCCGTGTCGAAGAATGGCGCCACGGTCCATTTCGCGGCGGACATCCGCCCGCCGGAGCGCTTCGCCCGCGACAGTTCCTGCTACACCTACGTCGAAGTCGGCGGCGACGGCTACGCCCAGGGCGTCTACCGTCCCGCCAGCGGCGACAACTGGCGCGCGGCGCCGCGCATCGGCTTCGGCTTCGCCGTCGGCGCGGGCAAGGACGCCGTGGGGCATTACACAAACGTCCTCATCTCCGTCCAGTCCCGCGACGCGGCGGCGACGGCCACGACGAACGCGGCCGTCGTCGTCGACGCGGCGCACTGGTACCGTTTCCGCGTCAAGGCGAAGCCTGCGTCCGCCGGCGGGAAATTCACCGTCAACGTGTACGACCAGGGGACGGCGAAACCGGCGGCTTCCGACGCGGACGGCGCGCTCGTCACGACGTTTGAGAATCTCGCGCTGCCGTCCTTCCCCGAACCCGGTATGACCACGCTCGGCCTCGCCGCCGCCGGCTTCGCCGGTGCGCGCGGCGGCGGCCTTGACGACCCGAACGTCGCCTTCGTCGACAACCTTTCCGTTAAGACCGTGCTCGGCGGCACGATGCTGATCGTCCGGTAGCGGAAACGCCCGTTTCTCGCGCGCGTCTACAAAGAATCCCGCATTGCGGGCGGGAGGCCGATGTGGTATACTGTGCATGCCCTTGAACTGCTCCGGGTGGAGCATGGAATTCGGGTCGACATGAACAGAATGCGACTGAAAGGATCCTCTCCATGAGCAGAGTTATGCTGATAGGTGCCGGCGGCGTTGCCGGCGTGGCGGCCGCGAAGATGGCCCAGAACCCCGAAACGTTTGGCGAACTGCTGATCGCGTCCCGCACCGAGGCGCGGTGCAAGGCGATCAAGGCGGACATCGAGTCGCGCCCGTGGTACGCCGCGAAGGGCGCGACGACGAAGATCACGACCGCGCAGATCGACGCGATGGACGTGCCGCGCCTCACCGCGCTCATCCAGGAGTACAAGCCCGATCTCGTGATGAACATTGCGCTCCCGTACCAGGACCTCGCGATCATGGACGCCTGCCTCGCCGCCGGCGTGAGCTACCTCGACACGGCGAACTACGAGCCGCCGGAGGAGGCGCACTTCGAGTACTCCTGGCAGTGGGCGTACCGCGAGAGGTTCGAGAAGGCCGGCCTCACGGCCATCCTCGGCTGCGGCTTCGACCCCGGCGTGACGCAGGTGTTCTCCGCCTACGCGCAGAAGCACTACTTCGACGAGATCCACACGCTCGACATCCTCGACTGCAACGGCGGCGACCACGGCTATCCCTTCGCCACCAACTTCAACCCCGAGATCAACATCCGCGAAGTCTCGGCAAAAGGCAGTTATTGGGTAGCCGATCAAAATCCCGCATGTCGCATGTCGCATGTCGCATGTCCCAAAGCAATCGATTCCCACGGCGTGCCGGTGGAGTACAAGAAGGCCTTTGACAAGGGCTGGTGGGTGGAGACCGCGCCGATGGCGATCAAGCGCGTGTACGACTTCGACCAGGTGGGCGAGAAGGACATGTACCTCCTCCACCACGAGGAGCTGGAGTCGCTCGGCTGCAACCTGAAGGGCATCAAGCGCATCCGCTTCTTCATGACGTTCGGGCAGAGCTACCTCACGCACCTCAAGTGCCTCGAGAACGTGGGCATGACGCGCATCGACCCGGTCGACTTCAAGGGACAGAAGATCGTCCCGATCGAGTTCCTGAAGGCGCTCCTGCCCGACCCCGCCACGCTGGGCCCGCGCACGAAGGGCAAGACGAACATCGGCTGCATCTTCGAGGGCGTCAAGGACGGCAAGCCCGTGCGCTACTACGTGTACAACGTGTGCGACCACCAGGAGTGCTACGCCGAGGTGGGCTCGCAGGCGATCAGCTACACGACGGGCGTGCCGGCGATGATCGGCGCGAAGATGTTCCTTGAGGGGAAGTGGACCGAGAAGGGCGTCCACACGTGCGAGGAGTTCGACCCTGACCCGTTCATGGCGGAGCTGAACAAGCAGGGCCTCCCGTGGAAGGAGTCCTTCGATCCCGTGATGGTGGACTGATGTGAAAAATACCGACATCACGGAATCTCAAGGCACAAGCCTCGATGGTCTCATCGGCATTCTGGCTTTTCTGGCCAGATTGCTGATGATCGGACTGTTTATTGCCTTGCTATTCCTAATCGGTAGCATTTAACTTGCTTTGTAACATTTAACTTGATCGGCAACATCAACATTTAACCTGATCGGTAGCATTTAATGGGGGATTTCAAGTAATGGCCGATGACCGGTCATTCCCCCGTTCCGCACCGTAATCTTACGGGGTCTTGCCCCTTCTCCCGTTCCGCACCGTAATCATATTCCCAACTACACTTCGGTGTTCCGCACCGTAATCGCATAGATGGCCACCTTCGACAGAAGATCGCGGCCATGCCGCATTTGTATCCATTTCGCTACATTTCTGTTGAATTCTTTTGACAGTTTACCCTCTATTCCCCTGGCGGCGAACATGGTAAGATTACGGCGTCGGGACAAAGAAGGGCCACAACATGCGAAAAGCCGTAGAAGAGTATCTGGAAAGCAAGGGCTGCCGCGTCATGCGGCCGCCTGCCGATCCCACGCCGATCACGTTCGAGAGCCTCATAGACGGCTTTCTCGTGCACGTGCTGCGTCTTGACTCGGAGAGCTATCGGCGGACGTTCTGGTACGAGGCGTACAAGAACGGCCACACCATCGGGCACGTCCCGCGCACGCTGGAGGGTTTTTTCAGGCGTAACGCGCGCACGTTTGAACAGAAGGTGTCCCTGTTTTTGGCCCTAGCCGCACTTTTCGGCGTGTACACGCTGGCGACGTTCCTCTATCGGCGGCTCTCGCTTTTTGTCAAGAGACTACGACGTCCGACGTACTACGAGAAGGAGCGCGAGCGGCGCCGGAAGCTCGCCGACGCACGGCGCGAGGTACGCAGGCACCACACGCTGAACCCGCGCCCGACTTTTGACGCGATCCGTGCGGCGCTTCATACCGCGCGCGGTTCGCCCGAGGCGGCGCTTCGGCTCGGTTCGCTCCTGGAGGACCTTGAGTGCTTCGTCGACAATACCCTCCGGTTCGACGGACAGGGGCGGATTGTGGGGCGCAAGGGCGGCATCAAGCGCCTGTTCCAACGCGAGGCGCCCGACCTCTTTGAGAAGTACTCAACCATCATGCGCTACAAGGCGTTGGCGAAGCGGTTCCGCCAGGCGTGTGGCTCGGGCGAGCCCGTACCGCCCGCGATGCTCCTGCCTGCGCCGGAGGCGGCAGTCGTCACGCCCGACCCGCCGCCCGGGTCCATGTCCGTCGCTTCAGCACCATCGTCTGCGGAAACGCCTGCCGATGCCGCCCCCGCCGATGCGGCCCCGTCCCGGGCGGCGGTTCCCGTCGTCGCTTCGGACGGTCTGCAGGCGAATCTGGTCCGTGCCCGCAAAACCGCGCAGGAGATACTGGGGCAATGCGAGGGGACGCTCATTTCGCTTGAGGCCTCGCTCGCGCTACGACTCGACCCCGACTGCATTCCCGTGAACGGGGAAGGCTACGTGCGTAAGCCCGGCTGTCCGCGTATTCCAAAGAACGTCATCTGTTGGCTGCTTCGTCGCCGCGTAGCCTGACGCCTTTCCTGCTTGAGTGAAACGCACGACCTGGCCTTGGCGTGTAGGTGCCATGTACTTAAACAGAAAGAGCGAGGGTTCCCTTGCCATCTGGCATGGGTGTTTTCTGGTGAAGACTTGAATAATCGGTAGGATTACGGAGCGGAGCATGACATGGATTACGGAGCAATAATATTACGATGCGGAACATGGCGGGAGTGGGCGTACAATTATGGTGCGGGCCGTGGGATAGTGAGGCCGAGATAAGATTACGGTGCGGAACAGATTGCGGGATTTCGATTGGCAAGATTACGGTGCGGAACGGGATGTGTGTACTTGCGGGCGAACTGCAGATGGGTCTTTATCGTCCCTATGTCGTACAGTTGTTGTTGCCGGTGCCGAATGTCACCGGAATGTCACATTCGGCTTGCGGGGGAGGCCGGGATATGGTATGATTACGCCATCTTGGATCATGCTTTGCAATAATTAAGTAACCGTTTTCAAGAAAGGATGCCTTATGTCCATGATTAAATCGACGGTCAAGGCCGCCGCCGCGCTGGCGTTTGCGGTGGGAATTGCCTGTGGCGCGCACGCCGCGCGCACGGTGTGCGTGTCGGAGCAGACCGACAACGCGGTCACGCTCGCGTTCGGCGGCGTCGACGAGCTCGACTACGAGCTGTTCCTCGCACACGGCGCGACGGACGGCGGCGACGACAAGGCGAAGTGGGACTCCTTCGAGAAGATCGCCGACATCGCCTGCGACCAGACTTCGTTCACGTATGAAGTCCCGGCCGCGCTGCGCGACGGACGGCCGATGCGCTTCTTCCTGATGCAGACTGTCGGCGTCCACATGGCGAGGGAGTTCTCGTCCATCACGTCGACCGGCGCGCAGTGGATCAGCACCGGCATGGCGGCCACAAACATCTGGATCATGGATTTCCGTTTCAAGACCGGAGCCATCGCGAACGACAAGACGTTCTTCGGGCAGAAGTGGGGTGGCAGCCAATACCTGTTCATCCTGCAGGGCGGCGAGTTCAGGTTCTACGGCAGCTCGCCCCAGGCCGTCTCCGGCATCACGCCTGCCGCGAACACGGACTACCGGCTGGTGATCGATCCGTCTAACTACCTGACGCTCACGGGCGGCGGATCGGAGGCGCGCAAGAACATCAGCCGGCAGGGGTCCGTCGGCAACAGTTTCGCGATCTTCTCCGACTACTCTGGCGGACATGCCGGCGCCTACACGTTCTACCGCATGAAGATCGCCGCCAGCTACACGCCGCTCTTCGACTTCGTGCCGGCGGCGAATGCGGCGGGGGACGTCGGCCTCTACGACCAGGTGCATGACGTCTTTTACCCGAACCAGACGGCGACGCCGTTCCAGACGGGCGACGAGCTACCGCAGGGCCGGTTCGGCCGCGTGATGGACGAGACGCCCACGTTCCGCTTCCGTCCCGCCATCTCCGTCGCTCCCGCGACGGCCGACGCGGTGACGCTCTCCTTCGCCAACCTCGGCGCCGAACCGCACAAGCTCTATGTCGCGTACGGCGCAACCGACTGCGAGGACCGGAAGAACGCCTGGGACAACTTCGCGGAAGTCGCGACGATCGCCGCCGATGCGACGTCCTACGTCTACACGCTCCCCGCCGCGCTGAAGGCGGACGGCGTCTATTTCCGCTTCTTCCTCGCGAAGACGGGCGAGCTGCCCTACGCCTCGGAACTCGTTTCCATCACGTCCGTCGGCACGCAGATGGTTCGCCTCGACTACGTGCCCGGCACCGACACGACGACGGATCTCCGCTTCGGCGACGTCACATACGAGCATTCAAAGGTATTTTTCGGCCAGCACTGGAGCGGCAACGCCTACCTCTTCAACATGCAGTCAGACACCTTCCGCTTCCACGGCAGCGGTGCCACGTTCGCCGGAATCCCCCCTGCGGCTGGAACCGACTACCGCTGCCGCATCATAGCCGGCGGCAAGGTCTCGCTTGAAGGCGGCGGCGTCACGGCCGTCAACACGGAAAACCTCACGGCCTTTCCGCTCATCGACCTCTGCGTGTTCGGCGCTCACCGAGGGGACTCGAACAACGCGAAGTTCCGCTTCGACTCGATGCTGGTGAAGGACGGCGGCCTTGTGGTGCGCGACCTCGTGCCGGTGCAGACCGCCGCGGGGAAGGGCGCGCTCTTCGACCGCGCGAACGGCGTGGTGTACGAGAACGTGACAACGACCAACTTCACGATGGGCGCGGCGGCTGCACGTCAGGCGTGGGTCGTCTCCGTGTCGCCGCAACTCGTCGGCTCGTCGTCCGGCGCGCCCGCCGGCGCGGGCCTGCCGCAGTACGTGGCGCTTTCCGCCGACACCGAGTGGGCCGACCTGAAGGACGGCATCGCCGAAGGCGGCACGGTGAACCTCAACGGACACGCCCTGCACGTGGCGGACTGTGCCGACTTCGCCGCGCGGAACATCTCGGTGACGGGCGATTCGGGCACGTTCCGCGTCACCGTTTCGGCGAACGCGACCAGCGTCCTTAACCTCTCTGCCCCGTTCAGCGCCGCAGCGCACCTCGTCAAGGACGGCCCCGGCACGCTCGTCCTGTCGTGCGTGCTGTCGAGCCTGGCCGGCGCCACGGTGGCGGAGGGCCTCGTGCAGTATGGCACGACGACGGTCTTTGGGAACAACGGCATGACGGTGGAGGTGAAGGACGGAGCGGCGCTTGACGTGTCCGGCCGCGGGAGCGGGAACGCCGTCCGCTACAAGATCGCCGGAACAGGCCCCGACGGCAACGGCGCGCTGCGCAACACGGGCGGCGACGTGGGCAACAACGTCTCGCAGATGTACGGCCTCGAGCTGACGGCGGACGCGAAGGTCACCGGCGGCAGCCAGGGCCTCATCGCGCCCAACTACCCTGCGACCACGCTGCAGCTGAACGGCCACACGCTCACGCTCGCCTTGAACTCCGGCAAGTCCTTCTGGATCTGCAACACGTCCGGCAGCACGCCCGGAACGGTCCACGTCACGAGCGGCGTCGTCCACTTCCACAGGAACGCCGTGAACCTCACGGACGTGGATTTCCTCATTGACGGCGCCAATTCCCGTTTCCGCCAGTCTACCAACGGCAACAGTCCGGCAAATGCGACCAACGTGAAGTCGATCACCCTCACGAACGGCGGCTATTTCGAAGAGGGATACCAGTGCACGCGGATGCAGGATCTCAGCATCCTCGGCTCCGGCGAAGTGGGGCGGATAAACGACGTCAGGTGGGTCTACGTGGCGGATACGGTGCTGGTCTCCAACGAGACGGGGAACGTCTTCATCTATCCGCCGATCACCAGCAACGGCACGTATCCCAAACTCGTCAAGATGGGCGCGGGCACGCTCACGATCGCGAACAACCACACCGACCAGCGCATGGACGGCGGCGCGGAGATCTTCGGCGGTACCGTGGTGATGAGCTCGTCGCGCAGTTCGGGTGCCGTACCGGAGAAGGCGATCTCGTCGCAATCCGTCCCCGTGACGATCCACGCGGGCGGGACGCTCGACATGACCAGGTGCACGAACGCCACGCCGTTCAAGGTGACGAAGTTGACGATCGACGAGGGCGGCACTCTTCTCGACAGCGCGAAGAGCAAGTTGAGCGTCACGGCCGCATCGACCTATACGAAGCCGCTTCCGTTCGGCACGATGGCCGGAACGCTCGACATCGCGGCGACGCTGACGTTCGACCTGACCGATCTCTACTCGGGCGCGTCCGCCCCTGCCGCGGGCACGGACGTGACGCTCCTCTCCGCCGGCGCGATCACGCACACGGGCGCGGGCGGCGTAGCCGTGACGGGATGCCCCTACGACAGCTACGTGACGTTCGAGTCCGGCACCGTGACGCTGCACACGGTGCCGCCGGCGGTCACGGAGCTGAATCCGATCAAGATCTGGAATGTGGGCGGCACGCTCGTGTATGGCGCGAACGGAAACTGCTACCGTTCTTCGCTCGGCGCGCTCCTCGCGCAGGAGGGGTGGAACGTCACGATGACCGGCTGGCGCACGGCGAACGCGAGCGGGCTCTGTACCGCCAACGAGGCGTGGAAGCGCCACGCGGGGGTGGCCGACCTTGCGCTCAAGACCTCCGCCACCCGCGCCGGTCTTCTCGAAGGACTCGAGACGTACTGCGCCGCCGCGGGCGAGCCTGACTTCACCGTGCTCCTGTGCGGCGACAGAGACGCGGCCGACGGCGTGGCGGACGACAGGATTTTCGCGAACTACACCAACGCCGTGACGCGCATCAAGGCGGCGCTCCCGATGACGACCGTCCTCGCCTGCACGATCCCCGGCGGGTCGGCGGCGCTCAACGCGGACATCGCGGCGTGGTGCGGCACGGAGGCGGACGTGGAGGCGGTCGACGTCGCCGGACTCATCACCTCGTCGCAGACGCAGGCACAGTGCGACGCGGTGGCGGCGGCGATCAAGGCGAAGCTGGTGACGCTCGCGACGGCGAACGGCAAGAACAATCCTTCGTCCTGGACGCGTCCGACGGTCACGCTCGGCGCGGAGAACAACGTCCCGGCCGCCTACTTGGCCGGGTTCACGCGCGTCAGGTCCATCGAGCCGACGTCCTCGCAGGGATACGCGCAGGACCTCTACGCGATTCCCTACGCCTATGCCCCGGCGATGCAGGAGACCGGCATCGAGAGGGCGGGCTACTACATCGAGCTCGTGCGCAGGGACACGGGCGCGCTGCAGGCGCTGTGGGTGGACATGGACGCGCCCGGCCCCACGTGGGCGGACGTCGCGTTCCCCGTCACGTACGCGCAGCGCAAGCAGCAGTCCGTCACGAAGCTCCACGTGTGGAGCAACTTCGGCGGCATCTCGCAGGTGGCGGCGGACGACGATACGGTGGAGGGCTACATCGAGTGGGGGCCGGGCAGTTACAACGGCAGCGACAGAACGGGGGATGACGTGGCGTCTGAGCCGTGGAAAAACGCGTATGGCATCAACGACACGCTGAACACCTCCGGCGCGAACGGCCACGGCAGCTTCCAGGTCTTCCGCAAGTTCGCGGACGCCAACGCATTCCCGGCGTATGAAACGCTCTTCGGCTACAGCAACTGGGGCAACACCTCGGGGGCCAACAACGCGATCGGCATGGGGACGCTCGCCAACTACGGCGCGGGCGGCTATACGACGTCCAAGTCGCTCGACTGGACGTTCGTCTACGGCAGCACCACCAGCGACGCGGCCAACATCTCCGGCCACGCCTACTCCTTCATCCGCATCGACTTCTGGGTGAAGTACGCGGCAACGCCCACGCGCGCCGGCATGGCGGACTACGCCTGGACGGGCGCGACGGACGCGGCGTTCGCCGCCGTCGGCAACTGGGCGAAGGACGGGACGCCCGCCGCGTCGCTCGCCGGCAGCACGATCCTCGTCCCCGACGGCGCGACCCCGACGTTCACGTACGTCGGCTACGATCCCGTCTCGCTCCCCACCACGACGCTTCTCATGGACGGCACGGCCACCTTCCCGGAGGTGGGCGGCTTCTACCTCTCCACGCTTGACATGGGCGCCACCGGTAAGCTCGTCTACGATCCCACGAAGTTCACCTTCCGGCTCGTCGCGCCGCCCACGTTCGCCTCGGGCGCGAAGATCGCGCTCGCGCCCAAGTACGCGGCGAACACGAAGGGGCGCTTCCTGCTGATGACGTGGGACCACGGCGCGCTCGACATGGACGCCGCCGCGCTCAACGCGATCTTCGACGCGTCGAGCGCGCAGGGCGCGGACGTGAAGGTGTGGGCCGAGAACCTCGAGGCGGGCGGCGGACGCCTCTGGCTCGACCTCGACTACGCCGCGCCGAAGCAGCGCATCAACATCCTCTGCACGGGCGACTCCATCACGCAGGGCAGCGACACGTCCTACGGCAACTGGCGCACCGGCCTCATGAAGAAGCTCGCCGCCGCCGGGTACGCGCCCGTCGCGAAGGGCCACTGGAACGTCCACAGCGCCGACATCTGCGGCGCGGTGATGCCCGACGAGTGGGTGTGGCACTCCGGCATCAGCGGGCAGCGCCTCGTCACGAAGAACGGCGGCGGCACGATCGACGCGATCGAGACGATGCTCGACTGCGCGGGCGACGTCGATTTCATCCTCGCCAAGATCTGCACGAACGACATCAACGCCAACGGCTCCACCGCCGAGGAGCTGTTCCCCGTGTGGACGAACCTCGTGTGGAAGGCGCTGAACCAGAAGCCGCACGTGAAGTTCATCGCGGGCGCGGTGGTGGACATCGCGTACAGCGAGGCGAAGAACGCGCAGGTGGTTGCGTTCAACGCGGCGATCAGCAACGCCATCGCGAGCGCGATGTTCCCCGCGAAGCGCACGTACTTCGCCGACCTCTACACGCCGTGCTACCGCTACGACGCGGGCGGCAACTACATCGTCGGCAGCTTCCTCGCCGAGACGAACCTCCATCCCGACTGGCCGGGCGAGGACAAGATGGCGGACGTCTACTGCGCCGCCATCCTCGGCGCGATCGCGGACGATCCCGGATTCGAGCTCGGCGCGCAGGAGACCGTCACCGAGACGACGAGCGGCTGCGAGAACAACGTCCCCGCCGAGTACCTCGCGGGCATGACGCGCGCCCGCGTGTTCGACATCGCGGCGAACGGCGGCACCAGCCTGGCGACGCTCGGCCACGTGCCGTACTCCGTCGTGAACGACGCGGCGCCCACGGCGAACATCTCCCGCGTCGGCTACTACATCGAGCTGAAGCGCAGGGACACCGCGCTCGACGCCTACCACGGGCTGACGCGCTGGATCTGGGTGTCGATGGACGCGTTCGGCAGCTGCACGCTCGACGACGTGGGCATCCCGCTCACGACCGTCAACCAGCGCGTCGTGAGCCGCCTGCGCGTGAAGACGAACATGCCCGGCGTCGAGTCGACTTCCGCCGACGCGAACGACGTGCGCGGCTGGATCGAGTTCTGGCCGAGTACGTACGGCACCGATCCAAGCGGACTTATCGACGCGCCGGCCAAGACGTTCCGGTGCGACTGGAACGACAAGCGCTCGAACAACATGAGCGGCTATGGCACCATGCAGGTGCACCGCTTCACGCCCGGCGCGGCGAATCCAGCGATGGTCATGTTCGCGTTCAACCGCTGGACCGGTTCGGACTGTTACGAAATCGGCATCGGCAACTTCTCGCATCAAGGCAAGTCCATCGACTACACGTGGATGGGCGACGCGAACACGCGCGAGAGGATGTCGAGCCTCGCCTACGAGGTGGCGAGGATCGAGATCTGGACGGCGGCGGACGTGCCGGCGGACGCGGCGTTCGTGCGCGTCGACGGCGTCGCGGCGGAAGGCGGCGGCGCGGCGAGGGTGACGGGCGAGGTCGTGAACTTCGGCGTGGGCGCGGATTCGGCGACCGTCACGCTTGAATGGTCCACCGACCCCGCGTTCGCGACGGTGGCGGGCTCCACGAACCTGGGCGTCGTCGCGGAGACCGGCGCGCTGACGGCCACGGCGACGGGCATCACGACTGGCGAGACGTGGTACTTCCGCTTCTCGAGCGTGAACAGCGAGAACGTGAGCGCGGCGGGCGGCGTGAGCGACCCGTTCGCCTACAGCGAGGGCGTGTGGCGTCCGCAGACGTCGGGCGACGTCTGGACGTCCGTCGCGTGGCTGCAGAACGGCGCGGGCTCGCCCGTCGCGTTCAATCCCGCATGGTCGGCCCTCTTCGACGGACATGAGGCGACGAAGGTCGCGTCCGTGCAGGTGCCGGAGAGCGTCGCGACGGAGCAGGTGAGGTTCGACGCGGCCGAGGACTACACGCTCGGCGGCACGGGCTCGATCGCGTCCAAGCGGCTCGTGAAGCAGGGCACGGGCACGCTCACGCTCGAGGCGGGCGTGCTCGCCGAGACGCCCAATATCGACGTCGAGGGCGGCACGGTGAAGATCGGCGACGACGCCGTCACGGGTGCGGCGGGCATGGACAACGGCACGATCACCGTCAAGAACGGCGCGCAGTTCGACGTGAACTACACCGACACGACCGGCGGCTCGGACCGTCCGCGCGCCCTGATCACCAGCAAGAAGAAGTTCGTCATCGAGGGCGACGGCCCCGACGGGCAGGGCGCGCTCATCTCGTCCTCCACCGCCACGGCCTGGAACAACGCCCTGAGCGGCGGCGTCGAGCTGACGGGCGACGCGTCGATTGGCGGACCTGGCCGGCTTGAGATACGGAAAAACGCCGTCACGGGGCCGACCAACGTCGCGCTCACCGTGAAGATGAATCGTGGCTACGGTTTCGGCGTCAACACCGCAATCTCCGTCGGAAAGGTCATCATCCCTGATGAGGGCAAGATGAAGTTCGAGGGAACCTCGCTGACAATTGACGTCCCGCACGGCTTCGACCTCTACGGCGTTCTGAAGTTCTACGGCGGAAACGGCACGTGGAACGTGAACGCCATCACCGCGTACGGCTCGAACGCGCAGTTGGGCAACGACCACAGCTCCACGACCGCGTACATCAAGGCGCCGCTCAACGTGTCCGCCGGCGCGACGCTCACGCTGCTTGGCGGCGGCACGACGGTCTACAGCAACGGCGTGGTGAACGCCGGAACGATCAACCGCTCCAACGGCAACCACTATCTGCACGGAGACGCGGTGAACGTGGGCAATCCGCTCCTCAAGTCGAACGGCAACCTCTACTGGTATCCGTGGACCGTGACGGGCGATTCGCGCGCCGAGGTGACGGGCGGGCAGCTTTGGCTCTCCGGTCGCTCCGACTGGGGCAACGCTGCGCTTGCGGTGACGCTCACCGGCGGCGGCTCGCTCGTGGTCGGCGCCAACAACGACGGATACGGAATGCCGAAGTTCGGGAAGAACAAGCTGTCCGTCACGGTGGCGAGCGGACATACCGGTACCCTCTACTTGCATTCGGCGGCGTCGGGCTCCATCGACGGAATGACGGTTTCCGGGCCGCTCGCCAACTTCTGCTCGCAGGGGCAGAACGTCAAGTCCAAGCACGGCGGCCCGATCGTGGACGTCCACATGAACGACCTCGTGGTCTCCGCGACCACCTTCCAGGTCGGCACCGTCAACGGACGCGGCGAGCTGACCGTCACGGGCGAGAACACGCACATCGCCACCAAGGGACTCTTCGCCAACTGGGTGTCGACGAACTACTACGCGGGCGCGCTGACCTTCAGGGACGGTCTCCTCGAAGTGGGCTCGAACGGCATCAGCGAGGAGTGGATCGACCCGATGCGCACCGTGTTCAACATGGAGAGCGGCACGCTGCGCGCGACCGACAGCTTCTACATCGGCAAGGCCGGCATGACGGCGTCCTTCGGCAGCCCGAAGAAGGGCGGCCGCGTGACGTTCGACCTGAACGGCAAGACGGTGACGTGGGGCACGGGCCTCAACGGCGCGAGCGACGTGACGCTCACGGGCGCGGGGTCGTTCTCGCCGGACCGTCCCGGCATCCAGGGCGTTCCGACCGGCAAGTGGACGGTGAACGCGACGGGCGGGGTCGACCTCAGCAACGCGGCGGGCTTCGCGGGCGGGCTTTCGCTCGGGGAGAACGCGGCGGCCACGCTCGACATCGCCGGAACGAGCCTGGTCGAGTTCGTCGCCTGGACGTGGCACGACAACGCCTGGAACATCATGCGCCCGCGCTTCGCCGCAGACGTGCCGATGTCGTCGCACGTCGCGACGTCGCTCACGTTCTTCAACCGCACGGCGTCGGCGATCAGGGACAGGAAAGACGGAAACGGCTCCGGCTTCAACTACTTCGGCGAGTTCTACGTGAGCGAGGCGCAGGCGGGAACGTGGACCTTCAACCACTATGCCAAGACGCACTTCGGCATCATGATCGACGACACCGAGCTTTCCAATCCCGGGGCGAACAAAGACACGACCGTGACCAAGGCGCTGACTGCGGGATGGCACAAGTTCATGGTCTCCGTCTACACGGGCGGGAACAATCCCCAGATCGGACCCTACAGCGGCGCCGACGCGATCAGGTACAAGGCGCCCGGCGACACCGCCTACACCGTGTTCGACTCCACCACCGTCCCGATGCGCATGCGCCAGCACCTCGGCGCGCGCACGAGCGTGCGGTGGCGCAAGTACGACCACCCGGGCGACAACCTCGGCGTGTACGCCACGTGCGACGAGAGCAAGTTCGCCGCCCGCGACACGATCACGAACACCCTGGCGGCGCTCCACGCCAGCTACGCGACCGGCGTCAACGCGCCGAACGGCGGCGGCGTGGGCCGCTTCGACGGCTACTTCAAGGTGGAGAAGGAGAACGAGGGGCAGTGGACGTTCACCGGCAAGTACGGCAACCAGATCGCGCTCGACGTCGACGGCCGCCGGCTCTTCGCCGCGACCGCCAACGACGCGCAGGTCAGCGCCCGCATGACGCTGACCGAGGGCTGGCACAAGTTCGACGTCCGCGTGGGCAACAACGCGACCAACACGACCGCCACTTCGGGCGGAATGCTCACCGACGCCGACAACAACACCTGCGCGCTCATGTTCCGCGTGGGCGACGGCGCGAACCATTCGTTCGACGAGCGGTACCTGCCGATCGCGTACACGACGGGCGTCGCGCAGAAGTTCGAGCGGCCCGGCCTCAGCGGCGAGATCGAGCTCGCCGCCGGATCGTCCCTCACGAACGCGCCGCAAAAAGGCGGCTGGTGCCCGATCTACGGTACGCTGAAGGGCACCGGCACGCTCTCGGGTCCGTTCCGCTTCACGGGCGAGGACAACTGCTGGGAGGTGACAGGCGCCAGCAGAGACATCTCCCTCAACGCTGTGACGTTCGCCGACGCGGATTCGAACGCGCTTGCCGGCCTGAAAAAGCTGGAAGTGACGTTCGACGCCAAGCCCACGAAGGGCCGCTACGAGCTTTCGGACGCGCTCGGCCTCACGGCGGAGACGGTGGGCGACGTGGCGCTGACGGTCACCGACGCCGCCGGGAACGACTACGCGGACATCATCTCGCTGACGGTGGAAGACGGCAAGCTCCGCCTTGCCAACCCCAGCGCCATCCGTGCAGTGATCATCATCAGGTAGGGGCGACGTTCCACCGCCGCCCGCGGCTGGCGGCGGTCACGCGGCAGCGCGACCCTCCCATGGTGGGGCGAGGCGTCCCGCCGAGCCGCCCGCCCCACCCCTGCACGGGAGGGCCGCGCTCCGTCGCGGCCGTATGGGGAGCTGCCATCTTGGCAGCGTTGCCGTTGGCGCCGAACAAAAAGTGTGCCCGAACTGCCGCCCAATACGCGGGCACACTTTTCACGTTTCAAGCAATAGTGTGCCCAATTGCAAGCGTTTTATTCGGGCACACTTTTCATCTTTCTTGTAAAAGTGTGCCCGAAAGTATTGACGCCTTATTAGAAATATGCGATAATTCGCTTGCACAAGCCAAATTGGAGGCATTATGTTTTTTGGAAGAGAATATGAATTGCGGCGTCTGAAGGAGCTTTTGGACAAGCCGACAGCCTCGCTCGTCACCTGCCGAGGCCGTCGTCGTATTGGAAAGAGCACGTTGTTTGAGCATTTTGCCACATTGAACGGGTGTCGCTTCATCAAGCTTGAGGGCATTGCGCCGCGTTCTGGGGAAGAAGAAGCAAATGGGAAAAAGAAGGAAATCACGGACGAGGACCAGCGGGCGGCATTCGGACGTCAACTGGCGGATCAGACGAGGTTGCCAGAGGTGGTGCCGTCGAGCTGGACGCAGGCGTTTGCTTTCCTTGACAGCGTGATTACGGATGACGTATGGACGGTTGTGCTTCTCGATGAAATTTCTTGGATGGGGGAGAAATCTCCCGATTTCCCCGGAGATTTGAAAGTGGCGTGGGACAACAAGTTCAAGCGGCATGACAAGCTCATCCTCGTGCTGTGCGGCTCGGTGTCCGCCTGGATTACGAAAAACATCCTCGACAATGCTGGATTTGTCGGACGCCCATCCGTCGATTTCATTCTGCCCGAGCTTCGTCTTCGGGACTGTGTCCGTTTCTGGGGCGAAGACCCTTCACGATTCGCGACGCGCGACATTGTCGACATTCTGTCAGTCACGGGTGGCGTTCCGCGATATCTGGAGGAGATGAACCCGTCGCAGACGGTCGAGGAGAATCTGCGCCGGACGTGCTTCTCGCCGGACGGATACCTGTTTCGCGACTTCGAGCAGATATTCAACCGCGTGTTCGGGGAACGCGCCGAACGCAAGCGCGCGATCCTTGTGGCGCTGGCGGACGGTCCGAAGTCCCTGGCGGACATCGCGTCGGCTCTCGGGAAAAAGAGAAACGGGCATCTTTCCGACGACCTTGAGGAACTGAAGCTTTCCGGCTTTCTGGCAGGCGACCAGGGACGGAATCCCAAGACGGGCGAACTCGCGCTCTCCACGCGCTACCGGCTGAAAGACAACTATGCGCGGTTCTACCTCAAGTACATGCTGCCGGCAAGGGACCGGATCGAGAAGGGGTTGTTTGAATTCGTCTCGCTCGAAGGGCTCGCGGGGTGGGACGCCGTGATGGGCCTTCAGTTCGAGAATCTCGTCGTCAACAACTTCAAGTCGCTCCTGCCGCGTCTCGGTCTGGAGAACGTCGAGATCCTTTCGGCGGAACCGTACCGCCGCGCCGCAGGCAAGGGCCATCCGGGATGCCAGATCGACCTGCTGATCCAGACGGAGCGGTATGCGTTCATCGTCGAGGTCAAGCGGCAGAAGTCGATCGGGCAGAAGTCGATTGACGAAATCGCGGCGAAAGTTGCCGCGCTGCCGCGGGAGAAAACGACATCGGTTCGTACCGCGCTCGTCTACGACGGCACGCTCGAGCCGTGCGTCAAGGCAACGCGCGCATACGATTTCCTCATACCTTCCGAAGAGCTTCTTATGCTGTCTTGAAGCGACGGGGGCACACCGGCGCTTCTCGCGCGGCGGTCGCGACGGAGCGCGACCCTCCCGCATGGGGAGCCGCCATCTTGGGGCGCATCTCCGTAATTCACCCATGCGTATTGAGTTTTGGAAACAACCAGAACAACTTTCAAAAACAACTTTGTCCTACGGGCATACCTTGAACGTTCGCACTCTCGGAATCGTTATAGCCTAAGGATCGACAAATGGGCGCGGGCGAGTTAGCCCGCGCGCCAATGAAAAGTTGTTTTTTCGCTTGTTCAAGTTGTTTTCATTACAAAGGGGGCTCGGTGAAAAACGGAGATGCGCCCGCCATCTTGGCGGCGGGCGGTTTGCAATTGCACCACTCGCGGCGATGTGGTAGAATACCGGCATGGCAAAAAGCAACTCCCAGAACGGCACGGTTACCGGCGCGGGTGATGTTTCCGCCGCTTTCCGTAATTGACGCTGGGGCGGCGATAGGGTATACTGTGAGCCATGAAACCTATCGCAAAGGACAGGCGAGGCGGTGTATCACGCGAAAAGGAGTGCAGAATGAGACAGGGTGCAAAGATTGGAATGCTGGGCGCTGCGGCCCTGCTGACGGCGGCATTTACCGTCCATGCTTCCACGCGCTACTGGAGTCCCACGGCACTGGCGAGCGACGGCAAGTACTACTGGAACAACGCCAACAACTGGCTGGACGATTCCGGCAACACGGGCGTTCCCGTGACGGGCGACACGGTGGTGATGACGAACAGTTCGAACGTGTGGGGCATTCAGGGTACGCGATTGCATGCGTTCATCCTGCGCCCGACAGGGAATGGCTACGGCCTCAGCGGCGCCGCCGTGACGTTTGCCGCCGGCTCGCCCGGCATCCGCCTGGAGACGGCCAAAAGTCTTGCCTACTGGATGGGCATCACCGCGCCGGCCAACTACGACCTGCCGATCTACGTGTGCGAAGGCGGCTCCTTGGGCGGCTCGGAGTCCTACAGCGGTTCGGGACGATTCCTCAAGCAAGGGCTTGGCGAGTTCAAGCTGGGCTCCAAGACCGGCGGGGCGACCCGATTCAAGTGGGGCGGCACGGTGATCGAGGCCGGAACGTTCGGGATGGGCGCCTGCGACATGGAACTGACGAATCACGAGTTTGTGTTCGCCGGCCCCACCGCGCGGGCGCTCCTCTACTCGAACCAGACGCTCGTGAACGCGAACTTCCACGAGGCGGACGGCGTGGTGCCGGGGTCGCACAGCATCGACGCCAGCGCGGCCTACCAGCTCATCTTCACCGGAACGCCCGCGCGGCAGGCGACGACGTTCACGGGCCGTCTGGATCGAAAGGCGGGGGTCACCTGGTCGCCGGGCAGCGCGGACTATTCGTTCGTGTTCTCCAAGGCCACGTCCGGCACCGAAGGGACGCTGGCCGTGATGGAGGGTACGGTGCGCCTTTCGGACGGCGCGACGTTCGTCCAGCTGGGGGCGCTGGAGGTGGCGGCGAACGGCACGTTCGCCGTGGACGCCGGCAGCGGAATGGGATTCCGTGCGGGGACGATGACGCTGGCGAGCGGCGCGACGCTCGCGCTGGGCGACGGCGTGAAGATCCTCGCGGAGTCCGCCACCTACGCGGGCAACGCGCTGGCGGACGGCACGTACACGTCGGCGGACGGTGTGGGCATTACGGGGAACGGCGTTCTCGTGGTGCGTGCGAGTCCGCCCGCCGCGTCCTCTGCCGTCTGGACGGGCGGCGGCGAGACGGCGTCCGTGAACGACCCGGCCAACTGGGGCGCCGAGACGCTGCCGGCGCTGGACGACGGTTCGCTCACGGCCACTTTCGCGGGCGGCGGCTCCACGGCCCTGCTCGGTGCGGGCCAGCACCTCGACTTCGCGGGCTGGAATCTTTCGGGCGGCTTCACGTTCGCGGTGGCGGAAGGCGCGGGCTACGTGGAGCTGGAGGCGGGCGGCATGACTGCGGCGGACGCGGCGGCGCCCACCCCCTACACGCTCGGCTGGCCGCTCGTGCTCCACGGCGCGCAGACCTGGACGCTGGGGCAGAACAACACGCTGCACATCCACGCGCCGCTTGTCGGCGCAGGCGGACTGACGGTGAACGGCAAGGGGTGCGTCAACTTCAGTACGCCCTCCTCCTACGCGGGCGACGTGCTGCTCACGAACGGGACGTTCTACGTCACGGCCACGAACGCCTGCGGCGGCCCGGGCGGCACGCTCAAGTTCACGCCGGGATTCGGCCAACTGCACTTCGGCGGAACGATTGCGCTGGACCGTCCGTTCACCGCGGTCGTTGACGCGGACGACGACTACAAGCCCACCTACGTGGACGCGAACGCGACGGTGGACTTCAACCGGAAGGTCTACTTCCAGAGCAGGCAGCGGTCGATCATCGTGCAGGAGGGGGCCGTGGCGCGATTCCACGGCGGCCTCTCCGCGGACCGGTGCTTCCGGTTCAGCGGCAGCGGCACGGTCGTAATCGACACCGAGCCGCTGTCCATGGGCGACCGATTCTACTTGTATGGCCCGACGATCGAGCTGAACGTGGCGTCGAACAGGATCAACGGCAACGTCGGCAGCTGGAGCTTGGGAACGATCAAGACGGGCGTTCCCTACGCGCTCAGCCATAAGGTCCTTTCGACAACCCAATACCAGCGCATCCTGCTTGCCGGCGCGACGATCGATCTGTGCGGCAACGACCAGTCCATCGGCATCCTGGGCTGTGCCAGCGGTTCGATCACGAGCGCCGCGCCGGCCACGTTCCACTTGGTCGACGACTACGAGAACGCCGAGCCGCAGTTTGGCAGCGGCAGCCGTCAGACGAACAGCGTGCCGTTCAAGGGGTGCGTGAGCTTCGCGAAGGAGGGCCGGCTGAACTACTGGCTGAAGGCCGTCAGCCCCACGTACGGCGACCTCTCGGTGACGAACGGCACGCTCACGGTGATGCCCGCGGCCTCGTGGGCGAACGCCTCGAACGTGACGGCGTCGTGCGCAGGCGTCCTGAAGGTGCAGAACAAGGAGGCGTTCGGCCGGCAGGCGGTCGTCCACATCGACGGCGCGGACGCGCGGATGCTCCTGGACTACTCCGGCAGCATGAAGGTGTACGGACTCTACATCGACGGGCAGAAGCAGCCTCTTGGCGTCTACGGCGGCACGGCGTCGGGCGCCCCCAGGAAACTCGCCTGCTTTGGCGACACGGGCACGGGCCAGCTGGCCGTCCTCGGCGACGGCATCGGCATGACGATCATCTTCAAGTAAGCTAAGAGAAATGGCAACGAGCAAAATCACACTCTGCGCATTCATCGCGCTAGCGGAAACGGCGGGGGCGCACGTCCTCGACGAGGCCACGTATTTCTGGCGTTTCGACCGCGACGTCAACGGCGACGGCTCGCTTCAGACCACCGAGCTCCGCGACGTGCGCCACTGGGGGTCGACGAACGTGAACGGCTACGCGGGCACGCCTGTGTCGGCCACTATCTACGGCAACGGCCTCACGAACGGGCCCTACTGGGTGACGGACACGGTTCCCCAACCCGCGCGCGGCATTTCCACACGGCGGCCCTACCTGCATTTTCCCATCCAGAACGTCCTGACAACCAACGCGACGTCGGGCGTCGTCACGTCCAACTCTTGGCCGACGGGCGTCGAGTTCAACAGCGGCTCGATCACCGGCAGCGTCACGGTGCTCATCCGCCTGCGGGCCGACACGTTCAACGCCTTTCTCGGCAACGGCGACTATTCATGGGTGGTGAACAACGGCGAGCATTGGGGGAATCTGGCGGGGTCGTCGTTCGGGTTCAAGCCGTCGGGGACCGTCGGCCGTCCCTCGTCGCCGCTCTGCATGATGTTCGGGCAGAAGTCGTTTACGACAAGCATGACAGCCGCCACGAACCGCTGGTACGACATCGGCTATTCGCTGAAGGACACGGGCAACGGCGGCGCCGAGGGTCTGTTCATGCTGCGCGACGTCGATCCTCCCGCCCCCACGGAATCCTCGAGCGTCGTCTCCTACGGCTTCCGTTTCGAGAAGAAGACGCTGGCGGCCGGCAGCGGCGCGTTCATGAACGAGGCCAAGCATCAAGCGCGCATCGTGTTCAGCGGCGAGCAGTTCGGCAAGGGCACGGGCAACCAGCGCAAGTGCTTCGGCGGCGACATCCAGCAGGTCGTCATGTGGAACCGCGCCCTCACCACGAACGAGCTGATCGAGGCGTCATTGCAGAACATGCCGCTCTTCCGCCTCGGCCTCGAGGATGGTTCGGCGGGCGAGTTCGGGCTCGTGGACGAGGCGTCGGCCGACTATGCCGTCGAAACGGCGCCGTGGCATGACATGATGCGCGCCGTCTCGTCGGCGCATCCCGAACTGCGGCTGGGCGTCTCCTCGCCGCTCAAGAACATCAACATGGTTGGCTGGATGCTGCGCGTGAAGGCGGCGCCCGGCGACGCGGGACGGACGTCGCTGCGCGTGACGGTGAACGGGACGCCCGTGGACACGCTCTCCCTCGCGGCCGGCGAGGAGGACTCCTGCTACGTGGCGCCCAAGAACCTGTTGGCGACGGGCAACGTCATCGCGTTCACGCGCCTTGCGTCCAGCACGGCATCGTCGCTCGCGTTCGACGTGATCGAGATGACCGGTTCCTGGCAGCTCGGCACTGACAACAAGAGCAACTCGGAATTTTCGCGCGAGGGGGCGGTGACGCCCACGTTCTACGTCGGAGACTGGAACTTCGCCGGCGTGCAGCGGGGGTGTCCCACGGGCGCCAGGGAGGTCCATCTGCGCTTCTGGATGCCGGAGCGGATCGCCGCGCGGCATGCGTTCACGCTTTCCGGACGCGTCGTGGCCGAGGGGGCCAACGACTATTCCGTGTTGACCAACCAGCTGGGCTACGTGAAAGACCAGTGGCCGTTCTCCGTGTACCTCAACGGTGAGAGGAAATACTCGACGGGCGGCATGAAGATGGGAACGCCCTATTCCTTTGCCGTCGCTCTCGGTGAACTGAAGTCGGGATGGAACGTCATCACGCACCGCAACGACGTGGAGGGTGCCTCGTGCTGGATGTGCTGGGATTTCTTCAAGTTTGAATTCGAGCCGATTCCAACTGGCACGATGATGATCGTGCGCTGAGGGCATGAGAATGTTGCCAATGCCAATTCCCAATTGACAATTGGCAACATTGGCAATACTTCCACACTGGCAACATTAAAGTGTGCCCGGACGATACCATGTTGAATCTTTCTTCAATCTTTTAAATGTCACGATAGAAGAAATATTTTGCTTGGATTTCCATGTGAAACTTTTCTCCTATTTCGAGTAAATAGAAATAGAAGAAAGATTGCGATTGATATTTGGGCGGAAATGTGAGATAATGTGCGCGGACAAGGACACGGAGGCTGTATGTTCATAGGCAGAGAGCGCGACTTGAAAGACTTGCAGGCGCTGTGGGGGCGAGACCACGGCGTGCTGGTGACGTGCCGAGGACGGCGGCGTATCGGCAAATCGACGTTGATTGATGAGTTCGCGGCCAGAAGCGCGGACAGGTTTATCTGTATCGAAGGGTTGCCTCCGAGAAAGGGCATGACCGACGCGATCCAGCGTGCCAGGTTCTGCGAGAAGGTGGCCGAGTACGCCGGACGCGAGGCCATGCCGGCCGCGACATGGTCGCTCGCCTTCGCCCAGCTCGACGAGCTACTGGGTTCCGGACGCAGGACGGTTGTGCTGCTGGACGAGATATCGTGGCTCGGCGGCTACAACCCGGATTTCGCCGGATACCTGAAGGAGGCGTGGGACCGCAAGTTCCGTAAACATCCGAATCTCGTATTCGTCCTCTGCGGCTCCGTGTCGGCCTGGATCGCGGAGAACATCTTGGACTCCACGGGATTCGTCGGACGCGACTCGCTTGACATCGAACTGAAGGAGCTGACGCCTTCGCAGTGCCAGCAGATGCTCGGTCCGGCTGGGGAGAGGATGTCGGTTAGGGAGAAGATCGACCTGTTGTCCGTCACGGGGGGCGTCCCGAAGTATCTGGAGGACGTCCGTCCGGAGCTGTCGGTTGACGAGAACATTCGTCGCATGTGCTTCATGCCGAGGGGAATCCTGTTCCGTGAGTTCGATGAAACGTTCAACGGCGTGTTCGGACGCCGCGCAAAGACGCGCGGGCGGATCCTGCGGATGCTGATGGCGGGTCCGAAATCGGCGGTGGAACTGGCCGAAGCCGACGGAAAGACGCCCAACGGAAGCTACGCAAAGACCCTGAAAGACCTGCGGATGGCGGGATACGTTTCGGGGGACGGCGGACTGAACCCGTGCACGGGGGAGCCGATCCGGGAAGAGCGGTTCAGGATTTCCGACAACTACGCCCGATTCTATCTCCATTACATCGAGCCGAGGCGCAAGATGGTGGAGAAGGACCTCTTTGAATTCTCGTCGCTTGAGCAGCTCAGGGGACTGGAGGCGATGTTCGGGATCCAGTTCGAGAATCTGGTGCTGAACAATCTCCAGACGCTTCTGCCGTTGCTGGGGCTCGAGACGTCGCTTGTGCTGTCCGCCGCGCCCTACTGCCAGCGTGCGACGGCGGAACGGGAAGGGTGCCAGGTAGACTTGATGATCCAGACGCAGAGGATGCTGATGGTGGTGGAGATTAAGCGGCGCCGCGAAATCGGGCGTGAGATCATCGACGAGGTTGACGCAAAGGTCAAGAAACTGAAACATGGAGGAAACCTGTCAGTGCGCACCGCGCTCGTCTACGACGGCAGGCTGTCTCCGGCGGTCGCCGCCGACCACTACTTCGACTTTCTCATCCCCGCCGACAAGTTCTTCGAAACGAGGTGAATCCAATGACGATACCCTGCTCCATTCTTGCCGCCGCGCTCTCGGTCACGACGCCGAGCGGCGAAACCGTCTGCCGCGTGACGCCGCCGAGCCTGCCGGCGGACGCGGTGATCGAGGCCACGAACCTGACCGGCGGCGTCGCGTGGCGCATCCGCTACGGCGGTACGGCGCCACGCACGGTCGCGAACGAGGAATGGACGTTCGACTTCGGGGGCGACTTCAAATGCTGGCCCGTGAGCCACGCGCAGGGCGAGTACATCCCGCTGACGCTTTCGACGATCGCCCACGAGCGGCACCCCAACTACTCCCGTACGTGTCCCGGCTCGTGCGAGGGACCGCTCGTCGTGGAGGGGGACAGCTGGGTGGCCGCGCTCGGCGAAGCGGGCAACTTGGACTATTCGCGCATCCGCTTCGCGAGCGGCGTGCGAAAGGGCCAGGTGAAGAGCGTCCTGGAGGGCGCGGCCACGGTTGAACCGCCGTACGTCACGCCGTGGCGGTACGTCCGTGTGGCGAAAGACTGCGTGGAGCTCGCGAACGGACAGCCCGCGTTCATGGACGCGCTGAACGCGCCCTCGCGGATCGCCGACACCTCGTGGATCAAGCCGGGCAAGGTGTTGCGCGTCGCCAAGCTCGGCGAGGAGAGCGGCAAGGCGTGCGTGGACTTCGTCTTGCGCAACAACTTCCAGTATATCGAGCTCGACGCGGGCTGGTATGGTCCGGAGCGGACGGGCGATCCGCTGAAGCCGAACGACTACGTGAAGCCCGTGATCGACTATGCCGCTTCCAAGGGCGTGGGTGTGATCCTCTACGTGAACGACATCCCGCTCCACAAGAACCGCGACGCCATCCTCGACCGTCTCGTCTCGTGGGGCGTGAAGGGCGTGAAGTACGGTTTCGTGAAGGTGGGCGGACAGACCGAGCGGAAGTGGGTGCTGGACCTCATCAAGGCGGCGGCGGACCGTCGTCTGCTCGTGGACATCCACGACGAGTACCGCCTCACGGGCATCCAGAAGACGTACCCCAACGTGCTGACCGTGGAGGGCATCTACGGCAACGAGGAAATGCCCTCGGCCGCGCACAACGCCGCGCTGCCGTTCACGCGCTTCCTCGACGGCCCCGGCGACTACACCCCCTGCTGGAACGTCAACCGCATCAAGAACACGCTCGCCCATCAGCTGGCGATGCCGTGCGTCTATTCGAGCGGATTCCAGTTCCTCTTCTGGTACCAGCAGCCCGGACAGATCAAGGAGAAGGATCCCGCGCTTGACTTCTGGCGCGAGATCCCGACGGCGTTCGACGAGACGCGTTTCCTCCAGGGGAAGATCGGCGAGTACGCCGTCGTCGCGCGCCGCGTCGGCCGGCGCTGGTACGTCGGCGGGCTGAACGCCAACGAGAAGCGCCTCTTCACCGTGCCGCTCGAGTTCGCGGGGACGGGCGGGCTGAAGGTGCGGCTCTTCCGCGACACCGATTCCGACAACACGAAGCCGTGCGCGGACGTGACGTGCGACACGTTCCTCTGCGACGCGTCCGATTCGCTCACGGCGTCCGCCGCCGCCAACGGCGGCTTCGCGGCGATCGTCGAGCCGGCGGACGCCGCCGCACCGGCCGTCGTGACGGTGGATCCCGCCGCGGTGAAATGCGCCGCCGCGCCCGACCTCTGGGGCATCTTCTTCGAGGACATCGACCTCTCGCTCGACGGCGGCGTGTACGCGGAGATGGTGCGCAACCGCTCGTTCGAGGACGGCAACGGGGAGAAGCGCGAGCAGACGCTACGCTACTGGTCTCCGCTCGGAAACGCGGAGCTGACGCCCTGCAAACGCGCCGACACAGACTACTGGGACAACAGGCATCTTGCCCGTTGCACGGGCCGGAACGCCCACTGCGTCCGTGTGCGCGGCCCGTCCGGCGCGGGAATCGCGAACGAGGGCTACTTCGGCATGGGCGTGAAGAAGGGGATGATGTACCTTCTGGAAATCGCGCTGCGGGGCAAGGTGGAGGGACCGGTGGAAATCTCTCTGGAGGCCTACGGCAAGCCCACGATCGCACGCACGCGCATCGAAGGCGTCACGGAGGATTGGCGCACGTTCTCCGCGACGCTGGAGGCGAACGGGACGGATCCGCAGGCGCGCCTTGCGATCCGCCTATCCGGCGGCGGCGACGTCTGCGTCGACTGCGTGAGCCTCATGCCGGAGGACGCTGTGTGCGGGCTCTTCCGTCGCGACCTCATGGATCGGCTCGCCGCGCTGAAGCCGAGCTTCGTGCGTTTCCCCGGCGGCTGCTGGGTGGAGGGCGACACGATGAAGGACGCCTACCGCTGGAAGGACACGCTCGGCTCGAAGTGGGAGCGGCGCACGCAGTGGAACATCTGGCGCTACTGGTCTGCGAACGGCGTGGGTTTCCACGAGTACCTGCTCCTCTGCGAGGCGCTCAAGGCGAAGCCGCTCTTCTGCATCAACTGCGGCATGTCGCACCGCGAGACCGTGCCGATGGACAAGATGGGCGAGTTCGTGCAGGACGCGCTCGACTGCATTGAGTACGCCAACGGACCGGTGAGCTCGAAGTGGGGCGCGTGCCGCGCGGCGGCGGGGCATCCCGAGCCGTTCGGGCTCAAGTACCTTGAGATCGGCAACGAGAACGGCGGCAAGGCGTACGAGGAACGGTATGCGCTCATGGCGAAGGCCGTCCTGGCGAAATATCCCGAGGTCACGCTCATCTTCGACAACTGGCGCGAGACGAAGCGCGTGGACGATCCGAAGGATCTGCGCGACGACCACTTCTACCGGATGCCGCACGACTTCATGAGCAACCTCGCGCACGAGTACGACTCGCCGAAGGGCGACTTCGGGATCTTCGTGGGCGAGTACGCCGTCACGCGGGGGACGACGCGCTACGGTTCGTTGCGGGCGGCCATCGGCGAGGCGGCGTTCATGCTGGGGCTGGAGCGCAACCAGGACCAGGTGAAGCTCGCCGCGTACGCGCCGCTCTTCGCGAACGCCCAGCACATCGTCTGGACGCCCAACATGATCTACCCCACGACCGACGGCTCGTTCGTGAGTCCCAGCTGGACCGTGCAGAAGCTCTTCAGCGAGAACCGCGGAACGGAGGTGCTGAAGGTCGGCGTCAAGACCGACGCAATCGAGCTGACGCGCTTCCGCGCCTGGGAGAACCGCGTGCAGACGAATGTGATCGACTGCGTGCAGGCGAGTGCGATGCGCACGGCCGACGGCGGCATCGTGTTGAAGCTCGTCAACTGCGCCGAGGCGCCGAAGCGCGTGGAGGTGCGCGGGCTGTTCGGCAAGGTCCGCCGCACCGTGTTCACGGGCCCGCACCGCGACGCGCACAACTCGCCGTTCGAGCCGGAGGCGCTGAAGGAAGCCGTTTCCGACTTCCCGCTGCCGAGCACGGACATCCTCCCGCCCCTCTCACTCGTCATCTACCATTGACTCAATTTACCAGAGCTGCGGCAAATCGTGTGTGAAAATCGTTCAATGACGAAACTGGAACAAGACTAGCAAAAAGAATCAGGCTGAATTATGACGTACTTCTTCATAACCTTCCCTTTCATCGTAATGGCATGGATACTTTATACCAGCAAGAATGTCCTGTTGTGCGTGGGGAGATGGTTTCTGTCGCGCCGATATCAGATCGAAAGTTCTGGAGATCTTGTTTTTGGGCAGAACAAGAACTATCTGATCATGCCAAATCATCCGGCGATTGTTGATCCGGCCATTCTTGTCTCCGAATTGCATCGAAGGGGATTGAGTCTATGCCCCCTGGTGGATGAGTCATTCTTCTCGAATGGATTTGTTCGTCATGTTCTTGCTCTATTCAATGCTGTTCGGGTCCCGGACTTTCGGAGAGCGAACTTCAGGCCATTTCTGAAGGTTAGGCCCAAGTACAAGGCATCATTGAAAAGGGCGAAGGCCCTCAGCTATTCGGTGCTTGCGCTTTTGACCGCGGGGGAAAACGTTTTGCTGTATCCCTCGGGACATATAACCGCGGACGGGCGTGAAAGCCTGGAGAACCGGCAACTTGCGTTCAATGTGATCTCGCAGTTGCCCAAAGGCGTCGAGGTCATCGGCGTGCGCATGCGTGGATTGTTTGGCAGCATGTGGAGTCGGGCCGGAGGCAGCCCGCCGCCACATTTTGTGAAGACATTGATGAAGTCCATTCTGATATGGCCGTTCTCTATCTTCAGGCGTCGGCGCAGCGTTTCGATATATGCCGAGAACATGACGGCCAAGGTCGTCGAATGGAGCAAGTTGCCAAGAGCCGGGTTCAACGGGATGCTTGAGCAATGGTACAACGCGGATCTTGAAATGAAGGGGCTAGACAAGGAACCTGCGACATGAGCGTCAACACGCGTATCTATTGAGACTTATCCGATGATATGGTATTATAACGGCCGAGAAATCGAAAGCGATCCAACATGGAGGTAAAACTGAAATGAAGAAACTGACTCTGGTTGCGTTTGCCCTGGCAGGGCTGTCGCCGCTGTTCGCGGACGTGATGGACAAGAAGGCGGCCGTGATCAAGACGGTCGAGACAGACTTCGCGGGGACGGCCGAGGTCACCTGCGACGACACGAAGGGCTGGACCTTCGGCGTCTCCGCGTCGGTGGACGACGGACGCGACGTGGTGACGGTGCGCCTCTCGCGGGCGGACGACGCCGCGCCGCCGAAGTTCGGCGTGTTCTTCCGCGTGTCCGGCGCGGGCGTGCAGAACGTCTGGACGGGCAATTACGAGGCGGACGGCACCCATCTCTGGCCGCGGCTGTGGTGGGGCTGGAAGACGCCGTACCACTCCGAGCTCGCACACGAGACGCCGCTCGTCGTCGGCTTCAACTCGGCGGGCGTCTCGCCCGTCGCCATCGCCTGCAGCGAGGCGATGGAGCACGTGGTCTTCGGACTCTACGCAGAGGAGCGCTCGTGCGACGTGATCGGCCGCTGCGAGTTCTTCACGCGGCCAACCGTCGCGCGGAAAGAGTACGTCGTAAAGGTCATGCTCGACCGTCGCGGGCGGAACTGGGCCGAGACGGTCACGTCCTGTTCGCGGTGGGTGGCGAAGGAGAACGGCTTCAAGACGGCGCACGCCCCCGAGTCGGCGTTCGATCCGCTCTACTCGACGTGGTACGCGTTCCTGCAGGACGTGCACGCGGACGAGCTGGAGACGGAGGCGAAGCTGGCGGCCGAGATCGGCATGAAGACGATGATCCTCGACGACGGCTGGCAGAAGGTGGAGTCCAAGGGGTTCTACACCGCGACGGGCGACTGGATGCCGGTCAAGAGCCGCTTCCCCGACATGAAGGCGCACGTGGCCAAGGTCCACGCCGCCGGACTCAAGTACATGCTGTGGCTGTCCGTGCCATTCATGGGCTGCGAGGCGAAAAACTATCCGCGCTTCAAGAAGATGCTCCTGCGCGACGGCGACACCGGCACGCTCGACCCGCGCTTCCCCGAAGTGCGCGAATACCTCATCCAGACGTACGAGCGCGCGGTCGGCGAGTGGGGGTTCGACGGCCTCAAGCTCGACTTCATCGACTCGTTCGGGCTGCCGGCGAAGGATCCGGCGCTCAAGGACAACTTCGCGGGACGTGACTTCCGGTCGGTGCCGGAGGCGCTCAACCAGCTCATGAAGGACGTGCGCGCGCGTCTCATGAAGATCAACCCCGACGTACTGCTCGAGTTCCGCCAGCACTACAGCGGTCCGGCGATCCTCCAGTACGGCAACATGATCCGCGCGGCCGACTGCCCGGCCGACCCGACGGCGAACCGCCGCCGCATCTGCGACCTCCGGCTGACGTCCGACACGATCGCCGTCCATTCCGACATGCTCGTCTGGAGCGCGGGGGAGACGCCCGAGGGCGCGGCCCTGCCGATCCTGAACGTGCTCTTCTCGACGATCCAGTACTCGATGGTCCTCGCGAAGGTCTCGCCCGAACACCGCAAGGTGATCGCGTCCTGGCTCCGCTTCTCGCAGGAGCACCGCGCGGCGCTCCTGAAGGGCGCGTTCCGTCCGCACCACCCCGAACTCGGCTACACCTGGATCGAGGGCGAGAGCGCGGACGAGCGCGTCATCGCCGCCTATGCGGACGACGTGTGCGTCAAGGCCGGCGCGGCGGACCGTCCGGTCTTCCTCGTGAACGCGACGGGCAAGGCGGGTATGCTTGCCGAGCTGGCGGCGAAGCCCGCAAAGGTCGAATACTTCAACGTGTTCGGCGAGAAGGCCGGAGAGGTGAACGTGGCGGCGGGACTTGTCCATCTTGCCGTCCCGGCGTCGGGTTATGCAAAGATCGTGTGGCGATGAGCGGCTTGTTCAGAAAGATCGTGTGCGGCGCGGCCGTGCTGACGGCCGTCTTGGCGCGCGCGGCCGAGACGCCCGTCGTCAGGGGCGCTGAAAAGGCCGTGCCCGTCTCCGAGAACGTGGCGGGCGCCGAGGAGGTGAAGCTCACGGCGACGGTCGGTCTCGACACGTACGACTTTGACCAGGCCATCTGGTGCGAGCCCGTGTTCGTGATGGCGGACGGTTCGCGCGTGGACGCCACGGCCCTTGAGATGCTCCGGAGCGAGGCGGGATGGGGCAAGGTGGAGCGCAACCGCGTGAACTGGAACCGGTCGACGACAGCGAAGGTGGGCGGCGAGGCGTTCCGCCGCTTCATCTCCGCCCATGCGCCGTCCTGCATCATCCTCCCCGTGCCGAAGGGCGCGGTGCGCTTCGAGGCGCGCGGCGGCCTCACGGCGCCGAAGGGGAAGGGCAGCTGCACGTTCCGCGTGGAGGCGGGCGCGTTCTCGCGTCGCGAGAAGCTCGCGGAACTTTCGGCCGTGGCAAGTGCAGCCCTCCCGGCGATCGAGCGGCTCATCGCGTACCGCAAGGAGAGGAATCCCGAACTCGCCTCGCAGGTCGGCGAGGTGGAGGCGCGGTTCTCGGATGTGAAGGGGGCGTTGTCGGCCGTTGCCGGAGATGTCGCCTCCGCCGAACAGGCGCTGAAGCGCCTTGACGGCATCAAGCGCGAGCTATTGGTCAATCTCAACCCGGCGGTGAAGTTCGACCGGCTGCTCTTCATCCGCCGCCGCAACGGCCGACAGCATCTCCCGTGCAACTGGCAGAGCAACTCGATGCTCCCGCGCGACGGACACGACAACGAGCTGTGCATGCTGGATGTCCGCGGCGCGTCCGGAGGCCGCGCCCTACCAGGGGGACGTCGCGGCGCGTCCGGAGGCCGCGCCCTACCAGGGGGACGTCGCGGCGCGTCCGGAGGCCGCGCCCTACCAGGGGGACGTGGCGGTGCGACGGAGGTCGTGTACAAGCCAGAAGGGGGGCGCCCGATCCTCGACGTGGAGCTGCACTGGAACGCGGACCGGTTGCTCTTCTCGGGCATCGGGGCGTCCAACGCCTGGCACGTGATGGAGCTGGACCTCGCCACGCGCAAAGTGCGCCAGGTCACGCGCGACAACGCGGCGGACGTCAACCACTACGATCCCTGCTACGTGCCGGACGGACGCATCATCTTCACCTGCACGGCGCTCACGTACGCCGTGCCGTGCGTGTGGGGCAACACGCCCGTCGCGAACCTCTTCCGCTGCAACGCCGACGGCTCCGGCATGGAGCTTCTCGCGAACGACCAGGAGCACGCGTGGTGTCCCGAGGTGATGCCAGACGGCCGCGTGATGTACCTGCGCTGGGAGTATACCGACATCCCGCACGCCAATTCGCGCATCCTCTTCACGTGCAATCCCGACGGCACGAACCAGCGCGCCCTCTACGGCAGCAACTCCTTCTGGCCCAACAGCATGTTCTACGCGCGCCCGATTCCGGGACGCCCCACGCAGTTCGTGGCCGTGCTCACGGGACACCACGGTCTCAGGCGCATGGGCCAGCTCGGCCTCTTCGACGTCGCGAAGGGCACCGAGGAGGGGGCGGGCGCGGTGCAGCTCCTGCCCGGATACGGCAAGCCCGTGGACCCCATCGTGCGCGACCAGCTCTACAACCACACATGGCCGATGAACCTCCATCCCTACCCGCTGGACGACACCACCTTCCTCGTGGCACGACGGAACAGGGACGAGCGGAACTTCTCCATCTACCTCATCGACCGCTTCGACAACGAGCTGTGTCTTCTGCGCGAGACCGGACACGATCTCTGCGAGCCGGTGCCGCTCATGAAGACACCCGTGCCGCCCGCGCAGCCCGACCGCATCGTGCCCGGCGCCACCACGGCGCAGGTCTACGTCGCCAACGTCTACGAGGGGCCGGGACTCAAGGGCATCCCCGTCGGCACGGTGAAGAACCTGCGTCTCTACACCTACACCTTCGGCTTCAAGAACGAAGGCGGACTCTACGGCTCGATCGGCCTCGACGGCCCCTGGGACATGCGCCGCACGCTCGGCACGGTGCCCGTGAACGCGGATGGCAGCGCGTACTTCAAGGTGCCGGCGAACACGCCCATCGCGGTGCAGCCGCTCGACGCGGAGGGCAAGGCCCTGCAGGTGATGCGCAGCTGGTTCACCGCCCGCAGCGGCGAATACCTCTCGTGCGCCGGATGCCACGAGAAGCAGAGCTTCGTGGCGCGCGCCCCGCGCGTCGCCGCGAACCGGCCGCTGGAGACGATCCGTCCGTGGCGCGGGCCGGAGCGCAACTTCGAGTTCGCGCGCGAGGTGCAGCCGGTCCTTGACGCCTTCTGCGTGCGCTGCCACAACGAGCCCGACCCGCCGCACGCCGAGATGTTCGGCGACAGGAGATGGAAGCCCGATTTGCGCGGCACAAGCATGCTGACGAACTGGAACACGCGCATGCACGGACGCGTCGGGCCGAAGTGGGGCGGCAAGTTCTCCGTGCCATACTTCAACCTCGTCCGTTTCGTGCGCCATCCCGGCATCGAGAGCGACATCCACCTCTTCGAGCCGATGGAGTGGCATGCCGACACCACCGAGCTGATGATGATGCTCGACAAGGGGCACCACGGCGTGAAGCTCTCGGAGGAAGCGCGCGACCGTCTCGTGACGTGGATCGACTTCAACGCGCCCTACCATGGGCGCTGGCAGACGATCGTGGGCGAGCAGGCGCTGGAGCGCGAGAAACTGCGCGAGGAGCGTCGGGCCAAGTATCTGGGGGTGCGGGCGAACCATGAGAAGGTTGATGTGCCCGTGCCGGTGTTGAAGGATGAAAATGTGAAAGTGTGCAAATGTGAAAATGTGAAAATGGCCAATAAACAACTGACTACTGGAAACTTCCATATTTCCACGCTTTCATGTTTCGGCAATTCCACAAACTCCATCTCCCTTGCCCCTGGCGTGGAGATCCCGCTTGTGGCGATTCCCGGCGGCGCGTTCGTGATGGGGACGGACGACGCGGAGGCGCCGTGTGACGAACGGCCTGCCGCGAAGGTGGAGGTGAAGCCGTTTTTCATGGGCGCGCGTGAGGTGACGAACCGCGAGTTCCGTCAGTTCGACCCGACGCACGACAGCCGCTGCGAATCGCGCCACGGCTACCAGTTCGGCGTGACGGGCTACGACGTGAACGGCGACAACCTGCCCGTGGTGCGCGTGAGCTGGTGGAAGGCGGTCGCGTTCTGCGACTGGCTTTCGAAGAAGACGGGGCGCACCGTGCGCCTCCCCACCGAGGCGGAGTGGGAGTGGGCCGCGCGCGCCGGTTCCGGCAAGCCGTTCTGGTGGGGCGGCGTGGACGACGACTTCGCCGCCTACGCGAACCTCGCGGACGTCTCGCTCTCCGACTATTCGGGCAACCCGTACGTGCAGGACCGCGAGAAGGCGCGCTATGGCAATGCGGAGAATCTCTTCGACAACTGGGTGCCGCAGGCGCACGGCGTGAACGACGGCGCGTTCCTGGAGGAGAAGAGCGGGAAGTGGAAGCCGAACCCGTGGGGGCTCTTCGACATGCACGGGAACGTGTGGGAGTGGACGCAGTCCAAGTACCAGCCCTATCCCTACGTGGCGGACGACGGACGCAACGCGCCCGGCGGCGACGAACGGCGCGTGGTGCGCGGCGGCTCGTGGTATTCGCGTCCGAAGCTCGCCACGGCGTCCTTCCGCCGCGCCTATCGTCCCTACGCGCCCGTCTACGACGTCGGCTTCCGCATCGTCGTGGAATAATGAATAATGAAAGGAAACGAAATATCTTCATCTTCAATAGGAGCCATCAAAGTGTTCATGTCAAGAAACATACTCATTCCCAGAATCATACTTTCATTCGCCTTGTCGTTTTCCTTCCTCGCCGCGTGGGCGAGCGGTGAAAAGAAGATCGAGGTGGCGTGCGTCTACTATCCGCACTGGCACGAGTACCCGAAGGGCAACGAGTGGTTCCACAAGGGCTTCAACGAATGGGAGTTCGTGAAGGACGCCAAACCGCGCGTGCCGGGGCAGAAGGTTCCGCTCCGTCCGCTCTACGGATTCCTCGACGGCAAGGATCCCGCCGACGTGGCCAAGGAGATCGACCTCGCCTCAAACGCGGGCATCGACGTATTCCTGTTCGACTGGTACTGGTACGGCGGCGGGATGACGATGCAGGAGTCGCTCGAGCAGGGCTTCCTCCGCGCGCCGAACCGCATGAAGATGAAGTTCTGCCTCATGTGGTGCTACCACGACCGCGTGGACTCCTTCCGCGACGATCCGCGCGCGCGCCGAAGCGCATGCTGATGAAGCTGCCCCGCACCCCGGAGGATTTCTTGAACAACATCCGCTACGCGAAGAAGTTCTTCCACGAGCCCAACCACTGGATGCGCGACGGCAAGCCGTTCTTCTCGATCTACAGCGCCCCGCGCTTCGTCCAGGACAAGGGCGGGCCGGAGAAGACGCGGCAGCTTCTCGACGAGGCGCGGAAGATCGCAATCGCAGACGGCCTTGCGGGAATTTATTTCCAGGGCATGAACCCCCAGAATGCAAAGGATGCGAAGATGCTCTCGGATGCGGGCTTCGACTGCATTGGCAGCTACAACCTGGCCACCTGTCCGGCGGCGTTCGCATGCGAGAAGAACGGCACGTTCACCTTCGACTACTCCGAGATGCTTCCGTGGCACCAGGAATGCTGGAAGAAGTATTCCGCGGGCGCCACGGTGCCGTACATCCCGGCCGTCACCGCCGGACGCGACGTGACCATGCGCTGCCGGAACGAGGAGCCGTTCCCCTGGCAGACGGTACGCTACCCCTACGGCTATATTTGCCTGGGCAACACCCCGGACAAGTTCCAGTCGCTCCTTGAGGCCGCGAAGAAGCACGTGGAGGCCGATCCCAACGCACCCCGCGCCATCTTGATCTATGGATGGAACGAATATACCGAAGGCGGCTACATCGCGCCAAACAACTTCGATGCCGACGGCGCGCTCCGCGCCGTGGCGGCGGTGTTCGGTCGCAAGCCGGCAAGCGAATACACCTACGTCAACCCCTCCACGAAACAGCTCTTCACCATTCCGTCCGCGACATACGAAAACATCCCCTATGGTCCGCACCCGAAGCAGAAGATCGACGTGTTTCTCCCCGGCGGCCGCGCAGGAGCGCGGCCCTCCCGCAGTGGGGCGCGCGCGCCGGTGGTCATCTATCTCCACGGTGGCGGCTGGTCGGGCGGCGCGATGGAGGACCACATCCTCGGCTCGTCCATCCGCATGCTGCTTGACCGCGGCATCGCGGTGGTCGGCACGGGTTACCGCTACATCCGCGACACGCGCGCCGACGGCGTCAAGCCGCCCGTGCAGGGTTGCCTCGACGACTGTGAGAACGCGCTGAAGTTCGTCAAGGCGCACGCCGCCGAATGGAACCTCGACACGTCGCGCATCGGTCTCGCGGGCGGCAGCGCCGGCGCCTGCACCGCGCTGTACCTCGCGCTCAAGGATGGCAACATGCACGGCATCCGTGCCGTCGCGCCCATCATCGCTCAGACCTCGATGGACCCGCAGGAGATGAAGGCGTGGATTCCCAATTCGAAGTACGGCGCGCACGCGTTCGGTTACCGCAACTTCAACGAATGGCTCGCGCACCGCGCAGAGTGCCTCGCCGACATCGAGCGCATCTCGCCCGCCGCGCTTGCGCGGAAGATCGACCCCGCCCGCGCGCCGCAGATCTTCCTGCAGTACGGCTCGCCGCTCAAGCCGGGCGAAATCGCGAAGGATCCCACTCACTCGCCGGTGTTCGGCGAGCGGTTCAAGGAACTCTGCGCGGAACGCGGCATCCCGTGCAAGGTCAACTACGGCGGCAAGGCGTATTTCGGCGATGCTTTTACATGGCTGGCGGGCGAGCTGTTGCGCTGAAAAAAGCGCGCAGCCGGCAAGCATTTCTCTTTCCAAGAGCCATGAAAGATGAAATCAAACACCGCATGACCCGGCGATTGAACGGCTGGGATTACTGCCAGCGGGCGATTTACATGATCACCATCACCTTGGCTGATCGCACGCGGGAATGGCTAGGGAAGCTGATCCTCACCGAAAACGGCGAGGCACGGAACTACCTCGCCAAGAATGGCGAGGCACAGAACCCCCTCGCCCAAAATGGCGAGGCACGAAACCGCGGTGCCGTGGTGGCGCATTCTTGCGCCGCAATTCCCGACACCAGTGGCGGAGCCTGCATCAAGCCCACGCCTTTCGGCGAGGCGGTGATCGAGGCGCTGATGGAAATGCCGCGCCTTTTCCCGCAGGTGGAAATCATCGAGAAGCAGCTGATGCCCGAGCATTTCCATTTCATCATTTTTGTGCGCGAGCCCTTGCCCAAGCCTTTGGGCGCGCTCATTCGCGGCTTCAAGGCCGGTGCGGTGAAGCGGTGGAAAATCCTCACCAAGAATGGCGAGGCACAGCACTACCTCGCCAGCGATGGCGCTGCGCGAAGCAATGGTGCCGTGGCGGCGCATTCTTGCGCCGCATCTTCCGCATCCCCCGCCTGGGCCGATGGCTTTCAGGATACCATCCTTTTCCGCGATGGGCAGCTGAAGGCCATGATCGCCTATCTCCGCGATAATCCCCGCCGCCTTGCGGAAAAGCGCGCGGAGCCCGATCTTTTCCGCCGCGTGGCCCGCATCGCCTTGCCGCTCGACGGCGGGCGGATGATTGGCCATTTCGAGGCCATTGGCAACCGCCATCTGCTGGCTCGCCCGCTCCACCAGGTGCAATGCTCGCGCCGATTTTTCGCCTACCGCCGCATCCCAAAGGCCGGCGGCGGGTTGAAGATCGCCCGCGATGCCGCCAGCGAGCCGATCGCCGACAGCACTTCGCCCGAATACGGAGAGCGGCTTGCCGATGCCCTCGCCGCCGCTGCACACGGTGCCGTGATCATCAGTCCGTGCATTTCCGATGGCGAGCGGCAGATCGCCCGCGAGGCATTGAAGCGAAACTTGCCACTCGTCACCTTGCAGAACAAGGGCTTCGCGCTTCTGCAGAAGCCGGTCGGCCGCTACTTCGACGCCTGCGCCGAAGGACGCCTTCTCATGATGGCGCCGGCCGCATGGCCCTACACGCCGCAGGAAAAGCCCATGACGCGCTTCGACGCCACCGCCTTGAACCGCCTCTGCCAGTGGCTGGTGGGCGAGGATGCGCTTGAGATCAACTACCACGGCATGAAGCCCGCCAACATCGACCAACTCGCCAAGGTTGCCGCGCAGGTGGAGGCGTGCAGGATTCCCGGCGTAGCGCACGCGGCAACCAACTAGAAGTCCGTACGCGACTTCTGCCTTTTGCGGTAGGCGGCGGGCGAAGAGCGGACTCGCTTCTGGAAGAAGTGCGCGAAATACCATGTCGAGTTGAAGCCGAGCCGGCTGGCGATTTCGCCGATCGGCATGTCAGTGGAGCGAAGGAGGTTCTTGGCGCGGACGAGGCGTGTCTCCAGCTGGTACTGGAGCAACGACGTGCCGGTCTCTTTTGCGAACATGTACCGCAGGGTGCGATAGGGCACTCCGAGCGACTCGGCGAGCGCGGCAAAGTCCACCTGTTCCGTCGCGTGCTCCAGTATGTGGCTCTGCGCACGGCTGACCAGTCCGGCAGTTGACGCTCCGTTGGCGGCGGACGATGATTCCTCCGCGAGCGCGGCGACAAGCGACAGGACGCGGGCCGCCGTGAAATACGGACGCTCAACGCCATGCGCGATGATGTCGCCGACAGTCTCGGCAAAGACACGGGGCAGTTCGGAAGACCGGGATATGTCTCGCACATCCCCGTCCATCTTGACGCCGAGGCCCCCCACCAGTCTTTCGGCAAGCTGTCCGCCGAGCCCGATCCAAAGCGTGGTCCATCCGGTCGACTTGTCGGGGCGATAGCGGTGCCAGCATTCTGGCGGCAAGATGATCAGGGCGTTCTCGTTGGCGGAAAGTCGTTTGCCCGGAAACTCCACGATGCCGCAACCGTGCTCGACAAGGCTGAACTGCCATTCATGCAGGATGCGTCCTTTCTTCCATGTGAAGAAGTATTCGTCAGGGTGAGCGGAGGAGGGAAATTCGTCTCCCGGTCTCGTCTGGCTGTGTCCGGCGCACGTGGCATAAAGCCCCCATGCGCGCTGCGCGTCGTTCACCGACAGGTATCTGTGTGTTGATTTCATGTTTGAAATGATACCATCATTTGCCAAAATGCGCAAGTGTTGCCAAAATATGCTGTTGCCGTGCGCTCGTTTTCTGTGATATAATTCACGCCAAATGCGGAAATTAGACACGCAAATAATGAAGAATCGCATGCGACGTGCCGTGACATTCATTGCCATGCTCTGTTCTGCCGCTTTGTGGGCAGTGGATCAGGTGCTCGCTTCCGGCGCGGCGGCCGGAGTGCCCGAGCCGCAGCCCGTGAAGAGTTCCGTCGAGATCACGGCGCTCTACTATCCCGGCACGGAGCACATGCCGGAATGGGACATGGTGAAGCAGGTGGTCCCACAGGCCCGCCCCTTGCTGGGCTGGTACGACGAGGGCGATCCCGCGAACGTGGAGATCGACTGGATGCGCTTTGAACCGTAACGGCAAAGAGGAGCAAGACGATGAAAACGAAATCAAATACCCTTGGAACAGGCACGTGCTGGCTGGCGTTCGGCGCGGCCCTCGTGGTCCTGGAGAGCATGGCGGCCACGCATACTGTAAGCACGGAGGCCGAGCTGGTGGCGGCTGTCGCCGCCGCCGCGGGCAAGGACACGATTCTCCTGAAGTCGGGCACGTACGACCTCTCGCTCGTCGAGCCGCAAAACCCCAAAGACAGCAATGGCATAGCCAGCATCTTCGTGGAAAGCAAGACCTTGCATTTCGTGGGCGAGGACACGACCTCCTGGCGCGAGAAGGCCGACAACACCACGGGCGTGATCCTGAAAGGCACGAACACGGCGCGCATTGTGTACGGGTATGCGGGTTCGGGACGCGGATCCACCTTTCGCCACATCACCTTCGATGGCGGCGTTGCGCCGAGCGGCAAGAACGGCGGGGCGATCTACTTTATTGATTGCCGTTTCAACGGCTGGGCGTCCAACTGCGTGTTTCGCAACTGCCGGGCATACGACGGGGGCGCGACGACGTATGTCACTTTGCGCGACTGCCTTTTTGAAAACAACGAGGCGTCCCACATGGGCGGCGCGGCGTTCTGCGGGATTTCAACCTACAACGACACGAAGTCCGTCAACGAGATCAGGAATTGCGAGTTCCGCGGGAACCGCGCGTCGTATGGCGGCGCGGTTCGATGGTCTGGTCAGGGCGTGACGGCCGGATGCACGTTCCGCACGAATTGCGCCACGACGGCCGGCGGCGCCATGCATGCCAACAACGCTCCTAATGGTACGTTCGATCTCAGCTTTGCGCTCACAACGAACTGCCTGTTCGAGGGCAACTTCGGATCTTCCTCCAGCGTTGGCAGCGACTACGGCGGCGGGGCGGTGTGGCAGCCCGGTCCGACCGTGAATTGCACCTTCATCGGCAATAGCTACTCCAACAACTATGGCGGGGCTCTCTACAAGGCGCAGGGCGGCGTGACGGGATGCGTGTTTCGCGCGAACGTGGCATATTGGGGCGGGGCGGTGTCCAACGCCGATAAGCCCCTCGCGGGGTGTACGTTCGAGGGGAACGAGGCCATGCATGACGGCGGCGCCGTCTACAAGGCGTCAGACGTGGTGACGGGGTGCGTCTTCACGGCGAACGCGGCGACGAATACGACGACCTCCAAGGGCGGCGCGCTGTGGGGCGGAACCGTGCTCGGCTGCTGGTTCACGAACAACGTCTGCCTGAACGGCGGCGCGATCGCCGGCAACATTGACAGCACTCCAGCCGCCGTCGCCATCGGCTGCGAGTTTGTCGGAAACCACGCGAGCAATCTCGGCGGTGCGGCCTACAAGCTCTGGGCGGCGACGAACTGCCTCTTTGCGTACAACCAAAGCACGAACCAGGGCGGCGCCTGCCACCTTGGCTACCAGATTTCCGGGTGCGTCGTCACGGGGAACAGGTCGCTCAAGAACCGCGGCGGCGCGTTCAGCGAGTCGGAGGTGTTCGATTCCGTGATTTCCAACAACTACTCGCCGCTCACGCGTGGCGGCGCGGGGACGAAGACCATGTTTACCGGCTGTGCGTTTTCAGGCATAGGCACAGTGAGCTGCGGCTGGTGCCGCGACTGCACGTTTACGGGCTTGAGGCCGGCCAATAGCATGGAGGCTCAGTTCGGCGTGTTTGACTGCCTCCACAACGGAGGCGGGACTTTCGGCGCGACGAACTGCCTGATCACGGGGTGCAGCGGGTTCGAATGTCTCGTCAACAACGGAGGCAGCACGAGCACGGTGGTGAACTGCACGTTCGCGGGGAATACGCTTCTCTCGGACAAGTGGCTCGCGCGGATGGCCTCGGGGCCGCATTACAAGAACGTCGGCGGTGTGATCTCCGAGGAGTACAGGGTGCCGGCGCGCGGGGAATTCGTCAACTGTCTCTTCGCGGGCAACGTGCGGGCGGGCGGCGCGGCGGCAGACCTGGCGTTTCTCGTGCGTGACGACAACACCAGCATCGGCACGACCACGTGCCATCTCTCGAACTGCCTGCACGAGTCGGCCGCGAATCCGGTTACGCAGGGCGGCGCCGAAATCGAGCTTGTGGACGTGTTTCAGGGCAACCCGCATTTTGCGGGGGCGCGGCTCGCCCCGGAACATCCCTACACGCTCAAGTACGCCTCGGCGGCGCGCGGACGCGGCCTCAACATGGGCTGGATGACGGGCGCGAAGGACCTCGCGGGCGTCGACCGCATCCTTGACGGCACTGTCGACATCGGCTGCTACGAGTGCAACCTGCCGCCCGTCGGCACGACGGTGATCTTCCGATAGTGGGCACGCGGCAATGAAGAAATTGATCGGACTCGCGCTGGTGGCGCTGCTGGGAATCGCCCTGCCCGCCAAGGACATTGAGGTGATGGCGGTCTATTACCCGCATTGGCACAAGTACCCGAAGGGGATGGAGTGGTTCGGCGAGAAGTGGGACTGGTCGGAGGCCGAATGGGCGTTCGTGAAGGATCCGGTTGTCCGCTTCCCGGGCCAGATCAACTTCAAGCCCTTCGGCGGCTACTATTCCGGCAGCGACCCGAAGGACGTGGAGACGGAGATCGCGCTCGCCTCCAACGCCGGCATCGACGTTTTCCTCTACGACTACTACTGGTACGACGGCGAGAAGACCCAGGAGGAGGCGATCGAGCAGGGCTTCCTCAAGGCGAAGAACCGCGACAAGATGAAGTTCGCGCTCATGTGGTGCTACCATGACCGGAGGAAATCCTCCTGGCGCAAGAAGTTCGGAGGCGAGTCGACGTATTGCATGCGGCTCGCGCGCAAGCCGGAGGAGTTCCTGGGGCTCATCGACTACTCGATCGCGCATTACTTCAACCAGCCCGAGCACTGGCGGCACAACGGCAAGATATTCTTCTCCATCTACAATGCGTGGGACATGATCAAGGACTACGGCGAGGAGGGGACGAAGTCCGCGTTGCTGGAGGCGCGCCGCCGGGTCCGGGCCGCCGGCCTCGGCGAAATGGAGTTCAACGCCCAGAACCTCTGGAGCCGGACGATGACCGAGACGGCCGAGCGCTGCGGATTCGATTCGCTCACGTCCTACGGCTGCAACACCTACAGCCTGCCCAACCACCGGCAGCGCTACGCCGCCGGCGAGCGGCTGTTCGACTTCGCCGAGGCGGAGCAGGTCCTTGACGCGAAGTGGAAGACGATGTCGTCAATCTCCAAGCTGCCCTACTATCCGATCGTGCCGACGGGGTGGGACTCATCGTTGCGGTGCGCCAAGGACGCGAAGTTCCCGTGGCCCGGTCCGGAGGTGGACTATCCCTACTGCGGCATATTCACCAACGCGACGGACGCGCTCTTCGAGAAGTACCTGCGTGCGGCGAAGGAACACGCGCTGGCCGATCCGAAGAATCCGGGGGTCGTCTACATCAACGCGTGGAACGAATACACCGAGGGATGCTGGCTGCTGCCGGACAACCGCCGGGGCGACCTGCGCCTTCGCGCGATCGCCCGCGTGTTCGGGCGGCGTCCCGCCGACGAGTACGTGTTCACGTCTGCCTACCGCTCGTGGGAGAAGAAGCCGGTCAACCAGCCGGCGAAGACCATGCGCGCGCCCGACATCGAAAACGCGAAGTACGGGCCGCATCCGCGTCAGGGAATGGACGTGTGGTTCCCCGGAAAGGCGCGGCCGGCGGCGAATGCGGCGAAGATTCCCGCGCTTGTCGTGATCCATGGCGGCGGCTGGAGTGCCGGCGACCGCATCCCCGCCGCGAGCGAATGGGAACCGATCTGCCGCAAGGAGGGGATCGCGCTCATCTCCGTGGGCTACCGCTTCATCCAGGACGGCCGAGACGAACATCTGTCGCCGCCCGTGCGCGCGCCGCTGGACGACGCCGTTGCCGCCATCCGGTTCATCCAGGCGCACGCGGATGAATGGAAGATCGACGTGACGCGCATGGAACTGACGGACGGTAGCGCGGGCACCTGCTCGTCGCCTCACGCCCGCGAAGCGCTCATCAAGGCTCTTGTGGACTGACAAGGAGAAATCACATGCAATCACGTTGCAAAGGCATCATCGCGTCCGTGGCTCTGGGCGCGGCAGTCTGTTCGTACGCGGCGGAAATTTCGTCGACCACGCTCACGGCGGTCTTCAGCGACGCCGAGAAGGGGCGTTTCGCGCACCTTGTGGATCGGCGGGGGCAGGAATTCGTTTCGCCGCGCAACGTGGATTCCCCGCTCTGGCAAGTGGAGGCGTGCAAGACGGGCGCGTTCACGGAGACGGCGATCATCCGCGCCAACCAGTCGAAACGGTACGCGGCGCGCGCGGTGGCGGACGGCATCGAGCTCACGTGGGAGGACGCAGGCGGGGCCGTCGAGAAGGCCGTGGCCACCTTCCTCGCGAAGCCGGGCGATCCCGCGATCCGCTGCCGGATCACCGTGACGCCGAAGAAGGACTGGGCGCTCGTGGAGACGCAGTTCCCCCGTTTCGCGATGAACGAGTGCCTCGGCACCACGCCCACGGACGACGCGATCGTGATGGGCACGGGCCACGGCGGCCTCGTGCGCTATCCGATGAACCCGAACCGCGAATACTGGCGCAGCCGCCACGTGGGGCATTCGCCCGGCAACCTCGTGGCGCAGTTTGGCTGCTTCTACGACGACGGCGGCGGTCTCTACACGATGGCGGAGGACGCCGACGGCAACGAGAAGGAGCTGCTGATGGACCGCTGGTGGCGGAAGGACCGTCCGGACGGCACCTACTACGGCGGCGACTTCCTCTTCCGCTGGAGCCGGTTCGAGTATTCCGAGACGGCCGACGCGCAGCCCTACGACATCCTCCTGCGCAGCTTCGCGAACCCCGACGGCGAGGAGACCACCTGGTACGATGCCGCCGACCTCTACAAGGCGTGGGCGAAGAAGCAGTTCTGGTGCAAGAAGACCTTCCTTGAGAAAACCGAATTCCTGCCGCAGTGGACGCGCGACGCGCCCGTCGTCATGGAATTCAACCGTGCATGGTTCGACCAGCCCGCGTTCATGAAGAACTGGCTCGAGAACTACTGGAAGAAGAATTTCCCGGACGCGCCGTTGCTGAGCATCCTGATCGGCTGGGAACACCACGGCGACTGGATCACCACCGAGTATTTTCCCATCTATCCAAGCGAGGAGAAGTTCGCGGAGATGATGGGCTGGGTGAAGGCGGCGGGCGGCCATTTCTGGCCGTGGCCGGGCGGACACCACTGGAACGTGCAGGTGGGGAAGAAGGACGACGGCACCTTCCGCCTCGACTTCTCGAAGGACTTCTGGGAGCGCGCCGCGCCGCACGCCGTCCTCGATCCCGACGGCAAGGTGCGCCTCGACAAGCTTGGCTGGCTGGGCGGCGGCAACTCGGCCACGATGTGCCCCGGCGACCCGTGGACCGTCGACTGGTGGAACAAGGACATCGCCTGCGCGCTCGTGAAGCGCGGCGCGGACCTCGTGCAGGCCGACCAGGACGTCGGCGCGCGCGTGCGCACCTGCTGGTCCATGAAGCACGGGCACAAGCCCGGCCCCGGCCGCTGGCACATGCACGCCCAGCGCCACCAGTTCGAGACGATGCTCGCGGAGATGCGCAAGATCAACCCCGGCGCGATGTTCTCCTTCGAGGAGATGCACGAGTACTTCAACGACATCTACGCCTTCGCCGACTACCGCAACTGCCGCTGGCCCGGTCCCGAGTGGGCGAGCGTGTGGAACTACCTCTACCACGAGTACGTGCCGCCGTTCCAGAGCGGTTCCGAACAGTATTCGCGCTGGTTCTGGATGGCGTTCTGCGCGGCCGACGGACAGATGCCGCGTCTGCCCACGACCACGGACTACTACGAGAAGGATCCGGGCAGCCTCTTCGCGAACGGCGGATTCGAGGAACTGTGCCTGGGTGGACAGGGCGCGCGCTTCTGGGAGAAGCCGGAGACGCACGAGATCGTGGCGGGCGGCGCGCCCGAGGGGAAGCAGGCGCTCCGCGTGGCGACGGATGGCGCGCGGAAGCAGGTGGCGCGGAGCATCGCGATCGACACGTTCTGGAAGGAAGGCACGACCTACCGCGTTTCGGCTTGGCTGAAGGGCGAGACGGACAACCGGAACAACGGGCTGACCGTCAGCGCCATCACGCCCGTCAAAGGGAAGTACAAGTCGTTCGGCGGCTGTTCGCTCAAGGTGCCGCCCGCGCGCGAGGGCTGGAAGCGGGTTTCACGCGAATTCACGATCGGCAAGGGCGCGCAGAACCTCCGCTTCATGCTCGACGCCTATGGCGGCACGTCGTTCTTGGCCGACGGCATCGCATTTGAGGAGAAGCTGCCGGATGGAACCTTCCGTCCGGTGGCCCGTACCAATTCCGACGACAAGAAGGAGATGCTCGCCTTCGTGGAGCGCTGGATCCGGCTTTACCGCGGCGAGGGGCGCAAGTGGCTCGCCCACGGACGGGAACTCCACCCGCCGAAGATCGACTGCGAATCGGTTGCCTACCACGAGAACTTCCGCGGCACGGAGATCGACAACGTGAAGCCGACGGTCTTCGGCACGGCGTGGGAGGCGGCGGACGGCACGCGCGCGCTCATGTTCGTGAACGCGACGCCCTACGAGCAGAAGATCGCCTATCGCTGGAAGGGCGTCTGGACGCGCACCACGATGCAGCCGCGCGAACTGCGTTTGGTTCAGCCCTAAGCGGACACGCGGGGATCGCGGTCCGGTGCGCGGCTGAGCATGTCGCGCACCCAACCGACCGAGCGGTAGTGGTCCGAGAGGTAGGCGTGCGTGAGGACCTCCAGGTCGGCGCTGCCGTAGTCGTACTGCGCGAGTCCGGCGAAGTCGCGGCGGATGTTCTGCTGGTCGAAGACCAGGTCGCTTGAGAAGTAGGGGAACAGGTCGCCGACGAACTTCGAGAACATCGTCTCCTCGGCGGATTTGCACGCGCGGTCCATGCCGATCGTGAGGCCGTCGATCCGGAACACGCGGCACACGGCGCGCAGGATCTGGTCGGCGGAGACGGGATGGTCGCCCGTCACGTGGTAGGTCACGCCCGCGGTGCCCCGCTGGAAGAGGTCCGCGATGGCCGCCTGGACGTAGTCGATCGGGACGAAGTAGATGTGGTCGGAGGCCACCGTGCGGCAGTTCATGTCCATGTCGACCCATCCGTCGGGTGACACGCCTTTCCGCCGCGCGGCGCGTTCCTTGAGCTTCTGGAGGAATTCGAGGATCCGGTAGAAGGCGAGCGGCTTGCGGATGCGTCCGTCGCTCTTCCGCCCGACGATGATTCCCGGACGGTAGATCGTGAAGGGGATGCCGGATTCCCGGACGAGGATTTCGGCCTTGCACTTGCTCTCCTCGTATGGATTGTTGAAGGCGGGCGGGTGCTGTTCCTGCTCGTATATCACGCCCGCCTGCTTGCCGGCGACGTAGGCGGTGGCGACGTAGTGGAACTCGCTCACGCCGAGACGCCGGGCGAGCTCGACCATGCGCCGGGTGCCTTCGTAGTTCACCGTGAAGACGCGTCCCGTCGGATCCTTGCCGAGATTCACGTCGGCCGCGCAGTGCAGCACCTTCTGCACGCCCTTCAAGAGGGGATTCGCGGCGAGCTGTTCGACGTCGATCGAGGTGACGTCACCCTCGACCGCGGTGACGCGGTCCAGCACCTCGTCGCAGATTCTCGGGCAGCCCTCGAACGCGCATTCGTCGCGGATGACGGCTTGCGCCCGCTGCTCGGCCGAGAGCCCGCCCGCGCCGCGCACAAGGCACACGAACGAACAGTCGCGCCGCGCCCGTGCGAGGGCGACGACGACGGAACTCCCCACCAGTCCGGTGAGGCCTGTCAGCAAAATGCGCTCGGGCGCGCGGGTCGAGTCTGTCATGTAATCTTCTTTTCTGCTCGGGGCCGGTTCAGGCATCGAATGCCTTTCGGAGACAACGGTGGAAAGTATAGCAGATATCCGCGCGCGTTGCCATGAGAATAATCGTTTCCCGTTCGTTTGGGCGCGGGGAAGCACGCTGTTGCGGGGTGAGCAAAATGGGAATACTTCGGGCGAGCAAAACGGGACACCTTGCAAGCCCATGGACCCCTGCAAACAATGGCTTTGAGCCTTGATTCATTCCCGTTT
>JAFRSR010000202.1 GCA_017427485.1 Kiritimatiellia bacterium | reverse complement strand
CTCGGCGCAGAAAAGAAGAGTGGCGTGCCTTACATTCTCACGTCCCACCGAAGGCATCGCCAAACGCCCTTTAAGAAACATGATCAGAAGGCACGCCACGTGGATGTTAATCCATCCACGTAGCGCAACTTCGTATCTCGCTTCTTAATTCAACTTTGGCGAAGTTTTCGGTGGAGCGACAATACGCTGTTGCGTACGTTACCGGAGTCCTTTCGGGATTCTCCGGCTCCTCGGGTTGGAGCGGCGTGCGCGGGGCGACCGCCCTACCTGTGTTCCGAGGTTCTGCCTTACTTCCTTGGACTCGGTCACGCGGGACGCGTGACCCTACCAAGGTTTCGGGCCGGTGGCGGGCGCTAGGTGCCGCCCGCCGATATGCGTTTCATTCTCTCTTCTTCCTGGTTCCTTTCGGTTTCAGTTATACAACTTGAAAATTAGCTTTATGCCATTGCTGACGTATGGTCCGACTCGGCATGCTGCTGCTGAAACTGTTCGATCTGGTCACAAAGAGAATCGACTGTCTCGCCCTGGAAAAGATTGAGCTTTCTCCACTCCGTATAGTCAAAAGTATCGCGGTTCAGCAACATGATGAACCGTTCCATTTCAACATTCCCAACATGCTCGGAAAGGATTGTGAAACATTTGCTCTTGAGTTCGCTGTCTGTCATAGCCATGTCAGTGCCCTCCAAAGAACTCAACGGGATTCGCAACGCGCATTGAAGTATGCGCCTTGGCTTTCTTGATTAGGCCATTGTCGGTCGTGAAGAACCAATCACACCCAGCCGATTCGGCACAGGCAACATGAAGTGCATCCACCGGCTTCACACCGGCAGTCTCAAAATCCTTAGCGCGAGTTCGGATAGAATCATTGACAAGTACCTTCATTACCGCACCGCTTGCCCACGGGAGAATCTGCATTGTCCGATCAATGAACCTGCTCTTGCCTATCTCAAAGTCCAAGACCGTCGACCAGACATATTCAAGCTCCCCATCGCGCATCTTTTGCTGGATCGACAGCTTCGCAAGCGACTCAAGGAGCACCTTGAGTTGGTTCTGATCGTCAAATGGCCGGTTGTAGCAGCAGTTGTCGAGATAGATTCGCATGAGGGTATTATAGCATATTCTTGTTTCTTATGCTTTGCAGCATTAAATCATTTTGTCGCTTCAATTGGATTGACGCTTCAATTAGAACGGCGGCCGCAGGGCGACCGCCCTACCGGTCTCGGCACGCGGGACGCGTGACACAACCTAACGGCGCGCACGGGGTGTGAGCCCTACCGGAATGAACGAAACCCGACAGGTCCCAGTCACTCGGCGGAGCCGAAGAGCTCCTCGAGCGAATCGCCCATCATGTCCACGGCGTCCTCGATGGCGCTGTCCTTGATCGAGAGCGGCGGGAGGAAGCGCACCACGTGCTCGCCGGCCGTGCACGTGAGCACGCCGCCGTCCGCGAACGCCTTCACGACGTCCTTCGCGGGGCCTTCCACGACCATGCCGAGCATCATGCCGAGGCCGCGCACGTCGAGCACCTGGTCGTACTTCTCCGCGAACGACTGGAGGGCCTCTTTGAGCAGCTCGCCCTTCTTCGCGGCGGCGCCGAGGAGGTCGTACTTCTCGATCACGCCGATCGTCGCGAGCGCCGCGGCGCAGCTCACCGGGTTGCCGCCGAACGTGGAGGCGTGGCTGCCGAGGGTGAAGACGTCCGCGTACTTCGCGTTCGACACGAGCGCGCCCATCGGGATGCCGTCCGCGAGCGACTTCGCGACGGTGAAGAGGTCCGGCTGCACGGAGAAGTTCTGCCAGCCCCACCACTTGCCCGTGCGGCCCATGCCGCACTGCACCTCGTCGCAGATCATGATGAGGTCCTTCTCGTCGCAGAGGGCCCGCACGCCGGCCATGAACTCCTCGGTGGCTGGGTTCACGCCGCCCTCGCCCTGCACGGCCTCGAGGAGGATCGCCACGGTCTTGTCCGTGACGGCCGCCTTGACGGACTCGATGTCGTTGAAGTCCGCGTACGCGAAGCCGACGGGCAGCGGCTCGTAGCCCTGCTGGCACCAGTTCTGGCCCGTCGCCGTGAGCGTGGCGAGCGTGCGGCCGTGGAAGCTGTTGCGCATCGTGACGATCTCGTAGCGGCCGCCGTTCGCGCTGCCCCAGCGGCGCGCGAGCTTGATCGCGGCCTCGTTCGCCTCGGCGCCCGAGTTGCAGAAGAACACCTTGCCGCCGAGGCCGGAGATCTCGACGAGCTTCTTCGCGAGCAGGGCCTGCCCCTCGTGCATGAAGAGGTTCGAGCAGTGGCCGAGCGCCTCGACCTGCGCCTGGACGGCCTTGATCACCTCCGGGTGGCCGTGGCCGATGTTGTGCACGCCGATGCCGCTCGTGAGGTCGTAGTACTGGGTGCCGTCGACGCCGAACACGCGCGACCCCTTTGCTTTCTCCAGCACGACGCTCGGCGCGTACGTGGGCATCATGTACTGCTTGTAGACTTCGGTGATTTCTTCGCTCTTGCTCATTCGGTGATCTCCGTTCCCACCCCTTCCCGGGTGAATATTTCCAACAACAGCGAGTGCGGCATCCGGCCGTCGACCAGGTGCACCTTTCGCACCCCGGCGCGGATCGCGTCCTCGCAACCTTCGATCTTGGGCAGCATGCCGCCCGCGATCACGCCCTCCGCCTTGAGTTTCGCGACGCTGGAGAGGTGGAGCGTCGGCAGGAGCGTCGACGGGTCGGACGGATCCCGGAGCAGGCCGGGCACGTCCGACACGACGGCGAACTTGCGCACTTTCAGCGCCTTGGCGAGCGCCGCGGCGGCGCTGTCGGCGTTGACGTTGTAAAGGTGTCCGTCGCGGCCGGTGCCGAGGGGCGTGACGACGGGGACGATCCCCGCGTCGAGCATCTCGCGCACGGCGCGCGTGTCCACGGCCACGGGCTCGCCCACGTAGCCGCGGTCCGGCAACGTGATCTTCTCGGCCGTGAACATCCAGTTCCCGTGGAGCGGGCGCGCGTTCGTCTGGAACGCCTGGAGCTTCTTCACGAGGTCCGCGTTCACCACGTTGTTGAGCGTGCGCCGCACGATCTCCATCGTCGGCTCGTCCGTAACCCGGAGCCCCTCCACGAACTGCGGCACGAGGCCGCTCTCCTTAAGGGCCTTTGAAATCGCCTTCCCGCCGCCGTGCACGAGCACGACGCGCATGCCCACCGCGTCCATGAAGGCGATGTCGGAGAGGAGGGAGACGAGGTTCTCCTCGTTCTCCATCACGCTCCCGCCCACCTTCACGAGCACGGTCGAGCCGTTGAAGTCCTGAATGTACGGCAATGCTTCCGTCAGGACGGCGGCTTTCTGCATGGCCAAATCGATTTTTTCCATGGAAGAGAGTAGTATATCACACTCTTCCCCCGTTGGAAATCACAAAAACGGCCCGATCAACGTATAATCACCATCGTTCTAGCCGAACGGTCGAGGACGTAGCCGGTTGCCCGCTTCACCACGGTGCCATGCCCAGTCACGGTAATGGATGCGAAATCGCCTTCGCACGTACCGAAGGAAATGATCGGGAACACCCCGTGGGCCTCCAGCTCCGTCGAATCCACCTCCAGCGTCGCGCCCGGCCCAATCGTCAGCGCGCCAGAGGTGGCCACAGTGCCCACGCCCTGCGGGCCGAACGTGAAGCGCACCTTCGCCGCGATATCCGTCCCGCCCGTGAGCGCCGCCGGCGTGTTCGTGAGCGTCACGTTCGCGGCGGTCACCGTGCCGCCCGGGCCCACCTCCAACGTACCTTCGCCGTCCTGCGACAGACACAGCGTCCCGTCCGTCGCGAACGACCCGCCCGCCACGCGCAGCAGTCCCTTCGCGCAATGGTTCGTCACGGGGCAGACCGTGTAGAGCGTGATCGGCTTGTGCGTCAAGAGGTTTGTCGTGATGCCGCCCACGTACACGTCGCTCGTGGCCGTCGTCATGCCGTTGGAAACGACGTACCGCCCCGTACCGCCCCACGCGCCCACGATCATCTGGTGTCCGGCCGACGGCTTGTGGTGGATCGTCCCTCCCGTCTGCGTCACGTCTCCCTCGCCCACGCCGAGGCCAACGCCAAAATAGTGCCCCAGATTCGTCACCGCGCCGCCCTGCACGTTGAGGATGCCGCGGAACAGCCCGGGGCTGGTGAGGCTCGAACAGTTGCCGGCGCCCACCACGAGTCCGTGCATCGTGTTGTCCCCGTTGGTGTTGTTGGAGTTGAGCAGCCGCCCGCCCGTCACGGTCACCACGCCCGTCGGGAAGAGCAAAGCCCTCGCCGTGGTGCCGTGCTCGCCCAGCTTGAGGCCACGTCCACGTCCCTGCACGAGACCCGCCGAGACGTTCAGTTCGCCGTAACCGTTCCCATTGCCGACGGCAAACGAATTGAGGGCCACGATCGACTTCGACGAGTTCCAGTTCAGGACGGTGCGTCCGCCGTGGGTCTCGTCGCCCAGCCAGATGTAGACACTGCCTTCCGAGGCCGACATGGACGCAGCGTCGTTGACCGTCACGCGACACGTCTCGCCCGCGCCCGGAATGAAGTAGAGATAAAGCTTTCCTTTCAGCGTCGACCATTCAGGCTTCACGCCGATGCTTGCGTTGCCCGAGAGATTGACCTCCCCCGCGCCAAAAGAGGGGGCGACGTTGACGAAACTCATCTCGGCAGTACCGGACAAGTCGATGCTGCCGTCGTCCAGGAGCGTGAAGCGCGGCATATTCCCGGTCGAGGTGTAGGCGGGCGCGGTCACGGACAGCTTTCCGCCCGTCATCTCGATCCGTCCGCCCTTCTCCGCCTGGATGCCGTGCGACGACGCGACCGGTTCGATGTTCAGATTGCCGGACGCGATGGTCAAGCAGCCCGTGCTTCCCTCCAGCCCGCTCATGCGGAACGCGCCGCTGAACGGAGCGAGAGAGACGTCGCCGCCGTTCAGGACAAAACGCCCGCCGTCCGAGACATCGACCGCGTACACGCTCGCCGCGCGCGTGCTGCCCGTGCCGTCGAACGTTACCGTCGCCCTGTCGGACACGACGAACTCGCCGCCCTGCGCGACGGTCAGGATGCCGTCGCGGGAATGGAGCGACCCGCCCGCCGGCACCGTCACGCGCGTCAGGCCCTCGGCGTTGCGAATCGTCAGGTTGGTGATGGCCGGCGCCGTATGCGGCAGCGTGAGGTCAAGGTTGCCCGCCGCAGGTGCGACGAACGCCGCCGTCATCACGCTGGGCACGCCGCCACTCCAGTTCGCGCCGTCCAGCCAGTCGGTGCTTGAAGCGCCGATCCACGCCGTCGCGGGAACGGTCCGCATCAGGCGCGCCGCGTCTGCCGCCGCGTTGACCCGTACCTCGCCGCCGGAGAGTAGCCGCCCGTACAGACGCAACGCGTAGAAATTGCCGTGGAACATCATATTCGCGCGCTGGTTCTCGCCGCCGATGCAGTACGCGGAACCGGTGTTCATCTTGTTGACGGCAGTCAGGTTCGTGACTGCAGACCAAGCACGTGCACCGTCCTTGTACACCGTCTGCGTCGTCGGGGCGCAGTGCGCCGAGAACACCGTCGCCTCGTCTTGGGCATGCGAGGAGATGTTTGGGATGTTCGGCTTGTTTGCGTACCACAGACGGAACTTGCCGTTCAACCTTTCGATGCTCAGGCCTGTATCACCGTTGAAGTTGCCAAAATACGAGGAGCGCGTGCCAGACGGGTCGATCGTGCGCGAGGCACACTCCATCGTCCAGTTCGTGGTGAGGATCGTCGGCGTGATGCCGGCCGGGGTGATTGTGACGGGACGCCCCTGCGTCGCGATATTTGTGTAGCATGTCTCCCCCCACCCGACAAGCGTCATGTCGACCGTCGCGTCGTTGCCCCTGCCAGAAAGGTCCTTCCAGGTGGTGGCAGTTGCGCTGTGCTGGCCGAATCCCGCGTTCTCGTAGCCGTCGAACCAGGCCACAAGGCCGTTGGTCGCGTACTGTCCCTGCGCCGTGAACGTGGGAGAGATGCCGCCGGTCGAACGGAAGACGGCGAAGAGCGACACAGGATCCGTGCAATCGACTGTCACCTCCAAGCCGTTGCTCGCCGTGATCGCATTCGTATCGCCTTCCCAACCCACGAACTCGTACCCGGCGGCGGCCGTTGCCGTGAAGGTAAGCGTGAGGGACGATGCGTCCTGGATGACATTCGTCGTGACCATTGCCGCCGCAGGTTCGTCGCCGAGGGAGACCGTACCGCCAATGGCCGAGACCAACACGGTCTTCACCAGATTCCCCTGCGCGTCGAACGCCCAGCCTGCCGGCAGCGTCAGCGTTGCCGGGTTCGCGCCCCGGAAGCGTACAGCGTCGACAGCCGCGTTGACCGCCAGCTCGTCCGCCGTCAGCACGCGGTCGTACAGACGGAAGGCATGGCACGTGCCGATGAACGGACACTGCCAATCGCCAGGACGTGCGGAATCGCCGCCGATCACGCTGTCGCACGTCGTATTGCGGCACAGAATCTCTCTATTGTCCGTGGTGGTGAGCGCGGCCAGCGCGCCGTCTTTCCAGATGCCGCGCTCGGTCGGCGCGGCCGTGAGCGCCAGCGTGGCCGAGTCACCGTTGGGGAACGTGGTCGCCTGCGTCGTGTACTGGTTCAGCGTCTTGTCGGAGGCGAGCGCAAGGTAGAAATGCAGACGCAAGGCACTCGGGTAACTCTTGTCACCAGCGGAACAATACTCGAAATTGACGCCATAACTGTTGTTATACTGCCCGAATAAAACACCCCGGTCCGTGGTCGCCCGCTGTCCGGCAAACTCCATCGTGAACGTCTCCGAGCCGGTGGTCGCCGCGAGGCTCGGCCCCATCAAAATCGGCTTGGCCACGGCGGCCGACGTGTTTACCCAGCCGTTCGCCACCCACGTGAGGCCGCTGCCCACCGTTCCGTTGTTGCCGTTGCCGGTGAGGTCCACCCACGTGGTCGCGTTCGGGTCGTGCACGCCCGCGCCCGCGTTCTCGATGCCGTCGTAGCACGCCACCAGCCCCTTCTGGATGTACGAAAACGCGTTCACGCCATCGGCCTGCACCGGGAGAACCACGCTTGCCGCGACCGCCGCCAGCAAGCCTATCGTCACACGCCTCTTTCTCATGTGTCCTGCTCCTTTCAGCTCCTGCCAAACCTTGTCACCTGACCACCAGTATCGTTCCGGGCATTGGGCCGATGCAGAGCGTGTTCGCGCCGCGCCTGAACACGCTCCAGCCCGCCGCCGCCGTCGCGCCCGTGGTCACGGGCTTGCCCGAAATGCCGCCCTCCGCCGTAAAGAGCGTATGGGTGGACAGCGGAATCGTCGGATCGTCCAGCTCCGCCGTCGCGCCTGCGCCGAACGCGAGCGCGCCCGCAAAAATGGCGTGCGTGCCGGCGGACACATCCGCTGCTCGCGCCGCGTACTTGCCCGTGATGGTGATCGTGGCCGCATTCACCGTCCCCGTGGGCGCGCCTGTGAGGTTCTCGAACGTGAGCGATGTGTCGGCGTTCTTGGGGGCGATCTGCGTCCCGACGGCGAAGTCACAGTCCTTGACAATGTCGCAGATGTTACCGTCATCGGGTACGAACTTCGCGTTGTTCGTGAAAATGAACTTCGGAGCGGCTCCTTGAGCGATTTTGTAGTCGCCTTTCACCGCCGTAGACGCCGAGAGCGTCACGCGGCTCACCGTCACCGTGCCGCCGCCGCGCCAGCTGAAGCTGCGCCCGAAGCGGTAGTGGCTGTTCGCGACGCCGTTCAGCGTCAGGTGATGGCCGTTCATGTAGTTTCCGCCCCACAGGAAGGTGCCATTCTCGCCCGTGCTGGCCGCATACATCGTCGCGTCGCCCTCCAGGTTCCACGTCACGCCGTCGGTCTTGTCCCACGTCACCGAGCTCGAGAAGCGAACGGCGGGCGTCTCCGCATTGAGTCCCGTGCCCGAAATCCTGATCGTGCGGTCCTTCACGTTCTTGTTACTGCCCGCCAGCGTCAAGTTCGCGCCGCTGCACACGCGTACCGGTCCCCTCGGTTTTCCAAGATGCGCGTCGGCGCGCGCGACGTACTGCCCCTGCAGAATCTCCACAGCGGCGATGTTGACGTTGGAAACGCCGATACTTTGCGGATCGAAGGTGCCCGTGCCGATCTTCCGCAGCGTCTTGCCGTTGTAGGCCGCCGCCGTCAGACCGAGACGGTTCGTCGTGTTGTTCCAATACATCCAGCCGTTCGCCGTCACGTTCACCACAACGGCGTTTGTGTACGCCTCACTCAAAGTCTCCACCGTAGTACCGCCGTCGAAGTACGCCTGACCGTCCCAGATCGCCTCGTCCGCCTTCCACGTGGTGCCCGTCAGGCTGAAGCCCGTCACATTCACCGCCGCGAACGGGTAGTGCCCGCCCGCGTACGTGCCGGCTACGTGATCGACGACACAGTCGTCGATCACAAGACCAGCCGTGCCGGTGGCCACCACCGCCGGGCCCGCGCATTCCTTGAACGCGAGGCCGTTCACCGTCATGTCCGTCGCCGCGCCGAGCGTGATGCCGGAATGGAGAATCGCCAACTTCTCCGGATTCCACACCGTCACGCCCGTCGCCGTCACGGACGAAAGGTCGAACGTGTCCGTGAACCAGTACTCGCCCGCCGGGAAGTAGATGACGGAGCCGTCCGTCACGTCGCCCACATGCGCCGCCACGGCCGCCGTGTTCGCGGCGGCGTTCTCCGCGCCCGGCTGCACGCCCCAGTCGTTCACCACGTCGATGATGCCGGTTTTCACCGTGAGCGTGAGCGCCGTGCCCGTGTTCGCGGCGGAGAAGACCGCCGCGGCCGTGCCCGTCGGCACAGGCGTGCCGGTGATGCCGGCCGAGCACGTCGCCACCGTGTAGGTCGTGCCGGGCGAGAGCGAGATCGCACCCCAATTCGTGACGGACACCTTGCAGCCGTCCGCGAACGTGAGCGCGTTCGCGGATGTCAGCTTGTCGCCGTTCACCACGTCCGTCCCGCGCACGCCGAGCTCCTGCGAGATCGTTATGATTGCGGCCGAAATGTCCGCCGGCCCAGTCAGCTTTTTGATGCTCATCGTCGCCGTAGTCGGGCTGCCGTTGCCCTTCATGATCTTCGTGCCGGCCTCAAATGAAAACGCGTTCACGTACGTCCAGGGGGAGGATGCGCTATCCGTGTAGGCCGCCATTTGCGCACCGTCCATGAACGAAATGAGCGGGATGTTGGGCGAGATGCTGGTAGTCGTCAGGTGCCGCGCGAACTGCTCGTTTCGTACGATGATGGGTCCCGGCGTGCGCACGGCCCAGTACCAGCGCGGACGGAATACGGAACTGGACGTCTTGCCAAGGAGCGTCAACGTGTTGCCGTTCATGTTGAGCGTCGGTCCGCCAGAGGAGGTATTCCCGGAAAAAACCGCGTTCATCGACCCGTAGGTATAGATCGTCGCATCGCCCGTCATGTAGAAGTTGCCGCTCGACGCGATTGTCGGGTTCGTCTGACCGCCGCCGATGCAGATCGCGCCCAGGTTGTCGCCCTCGCCCGTGCCGTTCCCCTCAAAATAGACCGTCCAGGAGTCGTTGAACTGATGGGTGGTCTTGCCATCGACATTCACGGCCGCACCTGCCTTGATGACAAGCGTAGCCCCTCCCTTGTGACTGTATTGCTTGTCGTTTCCGCCCACAAAGTAGACACCCTCCTCGATCAGGAGGTTAATCTTCGTGTCCTTGTAGGTCGTGACGGCGTTGAGCTGGCCCTTGCCCGTCTTGCGGATCCAGTCGCCCGCCGCGAACGTGAAGTTGCTGGCGGCCACCACCTGGTCGACCGTCAGCGTCTGGCCCTCGGCCACATAGAGCGTGTTCGTCGTCACGCCGCTCGCCGGGAGCGCCGCGCCCACTGCGACCGCCACGCAGGCAATACAAAACAATCTCGCTTTCATCCCTCGTGTTCTCCTTTCTTTCCATTACCTGAAGAGTATCACCGTGCCGCGAATCACGTCAAGCAGCAGGTCCTTGCCGTCCGAGGACGCTTTCAGGAACCAGCGATTCCCCATCGACGGGAAATCGCCCGTCAACCCGCCTGTCGTCCGCAGGATCGTGTACGGCGCCTGATCCTCGTCAAGCGTCGCGAGGTCGGTCACGTTCACCGTCGCGCCCGCCCCGAACGCAAACGTGCCCGCCACCTGGACCGGTTCGGCGAAGACGGCGGACGACACCTGAAGCTCGTTCGTGAACGCGTAGGCCACGCCGCCGAAGTCGAGCGCCGTGCCGGGCGACATCTTGAGCGTGTGGTAGACCGGGCCGTCGTCTTGCGCCGTCGTGAACAGGGAACCGTCGCCGGGATCGACCATGCGCACGTAGTCGTTTCCGTTCGTGGAACTTCCGCCGTTCGGGTTGTAGGCGAGGCCGTAGATGTCCGAGCGCCAGTTGATGGATCCGGTGGCGTACGGTATCGCGCCGCCGCTGCTCGTGACGTTGTACAGCTGGAGAACGAACTGGTTCGCCCCCGGCCGCAACTCGCCGCTCGCCAGGCGGAGCGTTCCCCATGCGTTCGACCCCGTCACCGACCATTTCGGCAGGACCACGCCGTTGATCGCGACGTTGGCCTCGTCGTCGAACGTGAAGCCGAACGTCCACGTCACGTTCGTCAGTTCGTGGTTCCAGACATAGCCCGAATAGGTGACGAGATGGTAGTACTTGTAGAAGCCGGACGAGGCCGGCTCGTAGGCGAGCGACGGGAACAGCTCCACGCCTCGGCCGGTCAGGATGTCTAAGCTGCTCAACGCCGCGTTCCCGGCCGTATTGTCCGCATATATCTGATCGCCGACAAACAGTCCCGGCTGCTTCTGGGCGAGACGAAGCGTGCCTTCCTTCACGTCCAGGACACCGTCCTGCACGACCAGCGGCGCGTCGAAGAAGAACGCGCCCGCACCTGTCTTCTCGAACGAGGCGCACGTGCCGGCCACGTTCATAAACGTGCCCGACGTGGCGGAGATCGCGCCAAACGCCTTCTCGTAGCCGCCCGCGTCCAATATGCCGCCGGCGATTTCCAGCTTGCTTCCGGCGGGAATCGCGTCCGCATGGTGCGCCCTGAGCACGCCTTGTTCCACGCGCGTGGGGCCGCCGTACGTGTTCGCCACCATGAGGTTGAGCGTGCCCGCGCCCGTCTTCACGAGCCCGCCGGGCGTCGGCGCGCCCAACGTGCAGACGAGCGGGATCGCGTTCGTGTAGCCGCCGCGCACGAGCGAGGCCGTCATCGTCGTGTAGTTGTGGCCCGGCGCGGTGACGGTGAAGCCCGTCACGCGGCCGTTCGTGGAGTCGTACTCCGCCACGGCGGTCGCGCCCTCGCCGTCGCCGGTGATCTCGATGTAGGGCGCGCCCGCGAACGTCCAGTCGGCGATCGTGGAGCCCTCCGGCAACGCAAGCGCCAGCAGACCCTGTCCTGACGGCGCGGTGACGGAATGGTCGAGCTTGAGCGTCTGGTTGTACGTGTCGAAGATCGCGCCCTTCCCGTAGGACGTGATCCGCAGGCGCGCCGGATCGCCGAAGAAGAAACTTTCCGCCAAGTAGCCGGGGCGCGAGTACACACCGGACTTCGTGGACTTGCGGCGGCGGTACGTGCCGCCGTTGAAGTTCACCCATGCGAACGTATCGGGCAGGTCGCGAGGATCGCCCGTGGAGATCTGCGTCTGGAGTTCGTTCGTCAGGACCTGGGCGAAGCTGGCGTACAGAAGGCCGCCGTTCAAGTTCAGCGTCGTCCGCGCGTACGGCTCGCCTGCGAGGTCGATGCCGTTGTCGACCGACAGCGTGCCGTTTGCGATCGTCACCTGGTCCCGGCTGCCGGCGTTGCTCGTATCCCATTTCGTCTTGCCGAGGATGACCGGGCCCCACGAGGACGTCGTGCCGTTCTTCAGGTAGTAGACGCCCGCCGAGGGATTCGCGCGCGACGAATACTGTCCCGTGACCAACCCGCTGCTCTCGAACAGCACGCTGCCGCCCGTTTGGTAAAAGAGGCCGCGTCCGCGCTGTCCGCCGCCCAGATAGAACCAGCTTTTCGCCACGAACGACCCGGATGAGACTTCCAGGTAGCCGCTTCCCGTGCGGCCCACGAAGTTGTAGCGGCTGTCCGCGCCGATGGACGTCAGCTCTCCGCCGCGCACGAAGATGGAACCGTGGCAGGTGCTGTACATCTCGCTCACGTTCTCCGAGTACCCCATCCACAGCATGTTGGTTACAAACGCGCCCGCGCCGATCTCAAGGATGCCGCGCGACTTGCTGTAGGCGGCCACGCCCATACCGTTCGCCACCGTGTTCGGGCGCGCCCCGACGGTCAGGGGCGTAAAGCCGTTCTTGACCTTGTTCGGCCAGTTTGTCGGGAAGACGGTGTTGGCGATCTTGAGGCGCGCGATGGACGGGTAGGCTGCGCCCACGATCAGGGCGTTCGTCTGGATGTCCACGCGTCCCATGTCCACCCAGTCCAGCGTGGCGTTGCCGGACACCGAGACGTTCGTGAAGTTGTGCGTCTTGTCGGCGCCAGACATCTTCACATAGCCGTCCGTCTGGTAGTAGCGCGTCCAGTCCTGGCTGCCGGCGAACGCGAGCGCCGAGCCGTCGGTGAGGTGCAGGTTGAGGGACTCCATCCCGAGATCGCCGCCGGAGGCATACGGCGCCGCCTCGGTTGCGCCGACCGTGTGGAGCATGACGCGCACGCTGGAGTCGAGCTGGCCGGCCTGCACATGGTCGCGGATCGCCTGATAGACGCCACGGCGCGCGCCCGGCTCGTCGTCGGCCGTCTGGATCACGACTAGGCGGATGCCGTTGTTGTTCGAGGAAATCTCGCCGTCCAACGTCACGTCGCCGCCGAACGACCAATGCCTGTTGCTGTAGCCGGTGAACTTCGCCCCGCGCGACGTCACGGTGACCGGCCCGTTCAGGCAGGCATGGCCGGTGAAGTTGTCCGTCGTCTTTTGCTCGTTGCAGGTACACCCGTCCAGCACCACGCTCCACTCGAGCGCCGGCCCGAACTGCTGGGAGGAGAAGATTGTGCCAGGTCCCATCGTCAACGTGTTCGCCGAGGAACCGCCCATCTTCGCCGCCGTATTTTCCAGGCAGAAGGTCGAGTTCGTGCCCGTCACGACGATGTTGCCGGGATTGACCACGTTCACGCCCGCAAGGCCGAACTGCGCCACGATCTCGAGAGTGTGCCCCTGCATGTCGAACGTGCCCTGCGAGCCGCGGATGTCCCACCGCAGGTAGTTTCCGCTCGCGTTCGTCACGCCGCCGAACCGCGTGTCCCCGGCCAGCGTGACCTTCTGGAACACCGCCGTCCACTGCGACTTCACGAGGCCGATGTGCCGAAAGGCGCCGCACCCGTCCACGCCGATGCCCGACACCGTGAACGGCTCATTGCCGAACGCCAGATAGATGGAGTCGTCCTTGAACTCCAGCGTGGCGCCGGACGAGATGATGGTTCCCTTGTCGACGTCGCCGAACGCCTCGTTGTGGAGAACCTGCAGATAGCCGCCCTCCACGCGGATTTCGCCCTTGTAGCCCTTCAGGGAGCGGTCGATGATGAAGCGGCCGCCGCCCGTCTTCACGAGGTCTTCGCCCGACGACACCAGCGCGGACGCCTCCGCGGCCGTGATCGTCCGGTCCGGATCCGTCGATTCGACGTTTACCGTCATGGCGGCGAGCGTCCCCGCAGCCAGCCACACGCTCAATATGCTTACAGCCTTGTTCATTACTTTGGCTCCTTTCATGCGACCTAAATTGCTACCGGTATTTTACCATTTCTGTGCCGTTCCGTTCAACCGCTAATTTCCTCCTCCGCTCATCGCAAGTTCCGCCAGCCGCCCGCACCAGCCGGGATGACGATCTTCCTAAATCCCGCAGAAGCGGAATAGGTGCGGACTTCAAGCGGCTCCCCCGCGATGGTCAGCACCTCGTCGCCCCGCGTGCCGTAGATGGGCGCGGCGACGTGAAGCGACGTCGAAACGACCGTTTCGCCTTCCCCCACTTCCGCCAACGCGATGATGCGGCAGTCGTCGGGCGGAACTTCCAGCTTCACGGGGCCTGAAAACGGCGGGATGCATTCCTTTCGCCAGAAATCAAACCCGACGTATTTCTTGGTCGCGTCAAGTCCGGCATACGCGAACGGCCAATCGACCTTCAGCGCGGCGTTCGTGTTCCAGTTGAACAACCCCAGCACCTTGTGCTTCCCGCCGTCGAGAATCCATCCGGACGGAATCGCGCTCTCGAAATAGTCGATCGGCCTCACGGATGTCGAACCGTGATGGGCCATCGTGCGCCGCAGGATCTCCACGCGTTCCTCCGGCAGGTCGGGCAGCCAGTCGCCGACCTCGAAGAGCGAATCCGTCAGCGCCGTCCAGCTCGCCATGGACCGGGCCCGGCCGAGCGGCACGGCGGCGCGGACGTACGTGGAATCCGGATCGGCCCACCAGACGCGTCCGTTGAGGAAGTAACGGCATGAACCGGCCTTCGGCCCCTCGATGTACCTCGCCGGCGACTGGTCGATCGGGCCGTTGTCGTTGCCGATGCGCATGCCGTCCACGAGGCCGAACGACGGAACCATCGCGCGGATCGTCCCCAGATTGCACCCGAGGATGAACGTGCCCGGCGCGGCGGCGCGGCGCATCGTCTGGAAGCCTTCGCGGAATGCCGAGACGTTCGACGCCTCGGGATCGGAGAAGACGGCGTTCGCGAAGTTCACGTCCTTCCACGCGTAGCCGCCGTAGAGGTCGCATCCGAAACCGGTGAAGATGCCGTCGGTCTTGAGGTAGCGGAATCCCCAGTCGTACGTGAAGCGGCGAACGATGTCCTCCAGATACGCGCGCGCCTCAGGCTTCGTCATGTCGAGGCACTCGCCGCCCCAGACCGTCTTGATCGGATCGCCCTTGCGCCGCGCGAGGACGAGCGGTTGCCGGTAGGCGCTGCAGCGAACGGTCTTCGGCACCTCGACCGCGCTGCGGACGAAGAGGTTCGACTTGCCCGCCCATGCCGGATCGTTGGCGACGCCGCCGAACGGGATGAACCACAGTCCGGCCCGGAAGCCCTTCTCGCGGAGGAGGGCGACCGTCTTGCCGAAACCGTCGGGATAGGGTCCTTTCGGATCCGTCCTCGTGAAATCGCGCGCGGGGCCGTTCAGGTCTGGATTCCCCGCCTGCCACTGGTCGTCGAACTGGATGAAGTCGAAACCGTACGGCTTCAGCGTCTTCGCGGCGAGGGCGGCGAACTCGGCCGTGGACGCCTCCGTGCCGGCGCCGCATCCGCGTTTGGACTCCGACCTGTCCGAGTAGCCGTATCGGTCGGAACACCACGTGCAGTAGCCGGTTTCGTTCGGCGGCAGCCGAATCGAGAAACGCTCCGCCACGGCATCCGCATACGCCTCAAGCCCAAGCCGGCAGTCGTCGAACTCGCCGACGACGAACGTGTCGACGACCTGCCGCCTGTTCGCCTTGACCAACATCGGGCCGTAATCCGCGATCGGCGTCACCACGACGCGGCCCTCCGCGTCCTGCCGGCTGTCAAACGCGCCGCTGGCCTTGAGATTCGTCAGCCACGCCGTCACGACGCCCCGACGCGCGCGCGGCTCGGCAATCGCCAAATAGCCGCATGAAACGACGCCGTCGTCCATCCGTCCCAGCCCGGCAGACCCCATTTTCACGGGATTTGCCGAGAAACGGCGTAGGCGGATGTCGGAGAGCGAGACGACTCCGGCCACCCGATCCGCATCCCTGGCGGCAGGCGCGACGTCAATGAACACGAACGAAGCGCCTTTGACCGCGTGGACGGCAAGCGCGACGTCTTTGCAGGGTTCGGCCATTTCGGCGAACGGCGCATCGGCCCCGTCACGGAAGAACTTCCAACCGCCCTTCGCGTCATGTACAGCGGTCACGGCCGACGCAACGTGCACGAAGCACGCTGCGACGGCAAACAGGACAACCACGCCACGGCGGCCATCGGAAGATAATCTCCTTGGAAGTGCCATCAACGAAAAATGACTGTCATGCCGACGGGACGATAGGTGACCGTGTAGCGGTACATGCCGGCGGACGGCGTGTCGTCCGCGCGCGTCACCTCGCCGCGCCAGCCGTCCCACGGCTTGTCCACGGCAAAGTCCGTTTTCGGATTGAGCGCCTGCGGGATCGTGCAGACGACGCGGCTGAAGTGCGTCGCGGGCGGTTCGGCGCCTGCGTCCGCCAGCATCACGCGGATGGGCGCCTCGTGCGAGAACGCCCGCTCGTGCATGAACGAGGCGTAGAGACCGTTCTCCTCCTGCGCGGCGTTGAGCGGCGTCCGGAACACCGCGATGCCGCCACCGTCCTTGAACACGTAGCAGAGGCTGTTGACGTTGTTCGCCTTCTTCATCGTCGTCACGCCGCCCGCGCGCACCTCCACCACGTTGTTCGTGCCGGTGGTCGCATCGGACCCCCAGCCGCCGAACCCATGCGTCCCGCTGTTGATCGCCAGCGCGCCCGCGCCCTTCTTCAGGAGCGTCCCGTTCTGGATGACGTTCATGGACAGCGTCAGGACGACGTTGGACGGCACGTCGAAACCGCCACACGTCAGCCCGCCGTTAGCGCCCACGATCACAAGCCCGCGGTTCAGCGAATTGTCCAGCGTCATGGAGACCGCCGGGGCGATGCAGCTGTGGTTCCTCAGCTGAAGCCCGCGCGACTCGTACGCGTCCGGCCTGCCGCCGAGGGCCAGCGGCGAATTGACGTGCAGGGAGAGGCCGTCCTTCACGCTGTCGCCGGATGCCGCGTCGACGATGAGGATGCCCTTGAAGTTCGGCATCTCGCAGGAGATGTAGGCGTCGTTCGGCGGATCATACGTGCGGAACATGACGCTGCCCGGCCCCTCCAACGGCGCCCACAGGTCGATTTTCCTGAAGACCGTATGGTCTTGTTCCGTCTGGCCCCTGAACTCAAGGGGTTTTTCCGTCGTGCTGGATGAAGAAACGTAGATCGGCCCGCCTTCGAACCTGTGCCGACTGTCCGGGGCGTAGCCGGCGCAGCTGAAGAGCATGCTCGGCGAAACGACCATGACATGCGGCAGGACGACGTGTTCGCTGCGGGACGCGATGCTTCCGCCCTGGAAAACGAGCGAATCGCCGTCGAAGGTCTTACGGGAACCTGGGCCGCCCTGCGAGACGGCCGACAAAGCCGTGCCAGCATGGATGTAGTCCGCGCCCGGATGCGCGGCCAAGTGGTCGCTCCAGACATACTCGTCCGTGTTCGACGGGCTGTTCGACTTCTCGCGCATGAACACGTCTTCGAACGGAACCCAGAAACCACCGCCCTCGTGGACGAGCACGGGCTTCACGACCATGTAGACGACCTGCATCCCCGCGCCATCCGTCTCCACCTCGAACCACGTCTTCGGCAGGTCGTACGTCTTGGTGGTGGTGTCCGTGAAGTCCGCTCCCGTCACCACGCGGATCGCCGGATCGACCTTCGCGACGGCCAGACGGTTCGTCGCGTTCACGGGGAACGAGATGTGCTGCGACAACTTCAAGCCCACGGGGTACGTGCAGGACTCGAGGAACGACTGCCCGAGCGTGATCGGCGCCGAGACGCCCGTCTCGGCGTTGTAGGGCACGATCAGCCCCGCGCCCGCCTCGAACGTGACGTCCAGCCCGCCGTAGGTGCCGTCCGTCCGCGCCGTCTCCAGCACGCCGCCCGCCTTCACGACCACCCGCATGTCGGCGGACGTCGTCATGTCGTCAGTCAGAATGAGCGAACCGCCCTCGATGGCGACCGTGCCGTGGAAGCCGCTCCAGTCGTTCTTCAGCGTGATGCGTCCGTCATCCTCCTTCGTGAACGTGCCGGAGCCGAACACGGGGAGCAGCAGGTCGTGGTCGGGGTAGTCGTACTGAACGCTTCCCTTGCAGTTCCCGGACGCGCTGTACGTCCGCGTGCCGAAGTACGCAGTCTGCCCCGCCGGCACGGAAATGCCCGCGTTCGCGTTCTGCACGGCGTTGGGCGTAAAGACGATCTTGCTGTTCGTCCGAAGCTGCACGGCGTTCGTCTTGACCGAATCGAACGCGGTGCCAAAGGTCGCCGTGTCGAGCAGGAAGATGGCGAGCCCGTTGTTCTGTCCCTGGACCTCGAACCACGCCTTGCACTCGGTGAAATCGCCCGACATCTTGAACGTCGTATAGGTGTCGGCCGCGTTCTTGCCGTGCTTGAAGATGACCTTCGGCGATTCGTCCCCTACGGTCTTCATCTTGCACTGGACGTCGAAGTTGCGCCCGCCGCCGGTATTGTGGTTGATTCCCGTAAAGATACGGTCGCCCACCGTATCGCGCACCGTCGTCGTCCCCCTCAGGTAGAACCACCCTTCGTTGTTGCACTGGATTGTGGACTGGTGCACGACCAAGTTGGAGATTGTGACGTCGGCCTGTCCTCCCCAGCCCATGATCTGGCTCTTGAAGTTGTTGCCGCTCCCCGTGCCGCCAAGCGTCAGCGAGTTGCCCTTGAACACATGGGCGGCGGTGCTGCCCGTGATACGCAACGAGTAGTTCGTCATCACGTAGTAGTCATGTGCATCCGATGGCGCTTCCCCGTTGCTCCAGTTGCCGGCCGCCTCGAACGAGCGGACATCGATGTTGTCGATCTTCGCGTCACTTCGGAGCAGATACACGTCGTCCGCCCGCGCGGCGACGAAAACGCAGAGCGCCGCCGCGCAAACGCCCGTCAACCGCCCGAGCAACATCCTTCTTCTCGTGTAGAGTAGAGCGGAACGCCCCGAATGTCTCGGAGCGCCCGCCCCCTCGTCAAACCGTACGTGCGGATTTCCCGCATACGGCTTTCCTTGCATGACTTTCTCTTTCACAGTTATTCGCCTTTCACTTGTTCCGTTCTGGT
>JAFRSR010000201.1 GCA_017427485.1 Kiritimatiellia bacterium | reverse complement strand
GGTTCAAAACGTCGTGAGACAGTTTGGTCCTTATCCTCTGCGGGCGCAGGTGGTTTGAGGGGAGCATTCCCTAGTACGAGAGGACCGGGGATGACGTGCCCATGGTGTTCCGGTTGTCGCGCCAGCGGCAGGCCGGGTAGCTATGCACGGAACGGATAAGCGCTGAAAGCATCTAAGCGCCAAGCCTCCCCCAAGACAAGACCACCCACCAGAAATGGTCTGAAGTCAGGTTGTAGACCACGACCTCGATAGGCCGCAAGTGCAAGCGCAGCGATGCGTTGAGCCGAGCGGTACTAATCAGACGTGCGGCTTAGCTTAATTTCTTATCCACTAAACTTCATTGTGGCAGGGATCTCCTTCCCGCTGCGCTGCGATTCCCTTTAAGTCGTCGACTCGGCATTCCTTTTGCCGGTGGCCATAGAGAGGCTGTCATACCCGTTCCCATTCCGAACACGGAAGTCAAGGGCCTCTTCGCCGAGGGTACTGCGGGACTCGCCCGCGGGAGAGTAGGGCGCCGCCGGCTTCTTTTTTTTGGTTTGGTGGTTCGGTGGTTGGGTGGTTCGGTGGTTCGGGTCTGCCGGAACCGAGACCTGGTCTCTTGTCTCAGGTCTCCGCTTCCCCAGGTCTCATGTCTCTGGTCTCTGATCTCACCTTTTTATCCCTTCTATCCCTGAGTCGTGCAACGTGAACCAGAAAGCTAAAACGAGAGATTGGCTAGGGAAACTGCTAGTTGCAGGAATCACCTTGGTTTTCCTTTCCTCCTTCGGGGGAGAGGCGCAGACAGAGGATTGGTCGCGCATCTATGCCGTTGAATCGCCCGCGTTTTCCGCGGACGGCTCCGAAATCTCCTTCACTTGGTGCGGCACGAACTGGGTGGCGGCCGCCACCGGCGGCATCGCGCGTGTTGCAGCCAAGGCTCAGAACCCGTTCAACGCAGGTCCTTTTACGAATGAAATCTACGAGGCGATGGGGCAGGACGCCGCCCTTCCCCCCGATTCGACGCGCGTGGCGTTCCGTTTCCGCGGCGACAACTGCTTCCGCCGCCGGAACGGCACGTTCTCCTCGCGCGCCGGCGAGATCTGGCTCTACGACAGCCGCACGAAGGCCTATACGAACCTCGTACGCCGTGCGGGCAATTGCTCGACGCCCGTGTGGCTCGGAACCAATTCGCTCGCTTACCTCGCCCAGGACGGATGCGGCGGATGCGAGATCCGCCGCCACGACCTCGCAACGGGCGCGGATACTATTCTCGTCCCTGGCGAAGAGCGGCGGTCGCGGGGCGACCGCCCTACCGGCGGTGGGCGCGACATGGCGAATTTCCTCACGGCGTCGCCGAGCGGACATGTGCTCGTCGTGCGGCACGGCTGGGATCTCTGGCGCTACGCGCTTAACGCGCGCGGCGAAGTCGTCGACTCGGTTCAACTGGTTTTCCATCCGGAGAAGACGTGGAAGCCGCGCGCTCCCGTGCGGAAGCGCTGGTACGACAAGAGCTGGAACAACGACGTTCGCGAGGTGGCGAGGACGACGCCGGACGGACGCGACATCATCTTCACCACGGGCGGCGACCTCTGGGCCGTCCAGCCCGGCAAGGGCACGAATAAGGTCACGCGCCTCCGCGGTGAGACGCGTTCGCACGAACGGGACTGCGTGCTGTCTCCCGAAGGATCGACCATTTACTACCTGCGAGACTGGGGAGACCATGCGGAGGTCTGGGGCATGCGCCGCACGGAACCAGAGAAACCATGGCACGCGCAGAAGAAAGTCACGAACTGGCCCGTCGTGCGCGGACCGGGCCTGCGCACGCGTCTCGGCATCTCCCCGAAGGGCGACCGCCTCAGCTGGGTGGATTGGGCGGGCGGATTCTACGTGGTCGCCACAAAAGCCGGTTCGAAGATCCGAAACTACACGCCGCCGGGGACGCGCAAGCAGTGGGAATACGCCTGGAGCCCCGACGGCCGCCACGTGGCGTTGGCGGCGGCGGACGGTTCGAAGAACGTGGACGTTTGGGTGATCCCCATGACGGGCACGAACGCGCCCGTGAACGTGTCCGACCATTTCGGGTGGGACGGCGAGCTGCAGTGGACGACGAACGCGACGAAGCTCGTGTTCAAGGGACGCTTCCGCAAGGGCGGCGGCGTGAGACTGTTTTCGGTGGACATGAAGAAGCCGTTGCGGAGGGGCGGCTGCAGGCTCGTGGCGAAGAAGGACGAGGCGGCGCTGAAGGCCTCTGTGGTCAAGCAGAAGAATGTCGACTTCCCCAAGTTCCGCGCGGAGCAGAGAACCGTTCTCGCCGATTACCAGGAACTGGCGTTTCTGTCCGTGTGGAGCCGGCTCAAGGCGCGTCTGTGGGGACCGCGCGTCGACGCGGTCGACTGGACGGCCCTGCGGGCCAAATACCTCCCCGCCGCGCGGAACGCGCCGTCCTGGAAGCAGTTCCAGCGCGTGATGCTGCAGATGCTCGGCGAGCTCGACACCTCGCACCTCAATTTCTCAGCAAACGACAACGCCCGTCGGGAATGGAAGCTGCCGAAGGGCCGGACGGTCCGTACGAAGAGGAAAGTCGGCAACGTCGAAAAGGCGCGCGCGCGGGTGCATGCGGCCACGAATGGCAAGTGGGGCTATGTGCGCGTGTCCGGGATGAAAGAGGACGACTACCATGCGTTCCTCGTTGACATCTTCCGCGAGGGGGGCTGCCGCACGGGAATCATCCTCGATCTGAGGGGAAATACCGGCGGTTCCTGGGCGGACCCCATGCTCGACAGCCTGATGACGCCGCCGCACGGCTGGTCGGACTGGCAACGGGGCGGTCGCGGCTACCTGCCTGACCACCTCGGCGCACCCCATTTCAGCGGACGGATCGTCGCCCTCATCGACGAGGGGGTCTTCTCGAACGGCGAGATGATGGCCCACGCGCTGAAGACGCTCAAACGCGCCACGCTCGTGGGGCGGCCGACGGCCGGCGGCGTGCTCTCGACCTTCAACTACGGCGTGCTGGACTGGGGCGAGTTCCGCGTGCCGCACGGACGGTGGTTCGCCCAGGACGGCACGGAGATGGAGAACCACGGCGCGGAGCCCGACATCCGCGTGGACGACACCCCGGCCGAGTGGGCGCGCGGCGTCGACGCCCAGCTCGAAAAGGCGATCGAGTTCGCGCAAGAGTAGGCGGGTTATGGTATAATAGCGCCGTCAGGAGGAAGATTCACATGACAGTAGAAGAGCAGATTCATGAAATGGGCGTGAAGGCCCGCGCCGCCGCGACCGCGCTGCGCGCGTTCACGACCGCACAGAAGAACGCCGCGCTCGTCGCGATCGCGGACGCCCTCGACGCGGCGAAGCCGCAGATTGACGCGGCGAACGCCGAGGACGTGGCGGCCGCGCAGGCGAACGGTCTCGCCCCCGCGCTCGTCGACCGGCTCACGCTCACCCCCGCGCGCTTCAAGTCGATGGTCGACGGCGTGCGCTACATCGTGGAGCTCGACGACCCCGTCGGCGCCGACATCTGGACCCGCACGCGCCCGAGCGGCATCTCCATCCGCAAGGTGCGCGAGCCCTTCGGCGTGGTGGCCGTGGTGTTCGAGAGCCGTCCGAACGTGTTCGTGGACACGGCGGCGCTCTGCCTCAAGACTTCCAACGCGATCATCCTGCGCGGCGGCAAGGAGGCGCTCCGCTCGAACGCGGCCCTCAACGCCGCCGTGCGCGCGGGCCTCGCGAAGGCGGGCTTGCCGGCCGACGCCGTGCAGCTCGTCCCGATGACGGACCACGCCGCCGTCCCCGCGCTCGTGCGGTCCGTCGGCCTCGTGGACGTCGCGATCCCGCGCGGCGGCGAGCGCCTCATCCGCGCGATGTGCGAGGCGGCCCTCATCCCCGTCTTGAAGCACTACAAGGGCGTGTGCCACGTGTACGTGGACGACGCGGCGGACCTCGACATGGCCCTCAAGATCCTCGACAACGCGAAGGTGCAGCGTCCGAGCGCCTGCAACGCCGCCGAGACCCTGCTCGTGGCCGCGAAGGTCGCGAACGCCTTCATGCCCCGCGTGGAGGAGTGGGCGAAGGAGCGCGGCGTGACGCTGCACGAGGCGGACGCCGACTGGTCGCGCGAGTACCTCTCGCTCGACCTGAACGTGGGCATCGTGTCGGGCGTGGACGAGGCGATCGCGCACGTCAACGCCTACGGCTCGCACCACAGCGACTGCATCGTCACGAACGACGCCGCGCGCGCCGCGCAGTTCCTGCGCGACGTCGACTCCGCCGCCGTGTACCACAACGTCTCCACGCGCTTCACGGACGGCGCGGAGTTCGGCATGGGCGCGGAGATCGGCATCTCCACCGACAAGCTCCACGCGCGCGGCCCGATGGGCCTCGAGGAGCTCACGACGTACAAGTACGTCGTCTCCGGCGACGGCGTGGTGCGCGCGTAGGGAGGCGGCGGCGGGATGGACGCGTCCCCGATCGCGATCGTCGGCGTGAGCTGCCGGTTCGCCTGCGCGCCGGACCCCGGCGCGTTCTGGCGGATGATCATGCACCGCGCGAGCGGCATCGCGCCGCTCGGCGAGGAGCTGTCGCTCCCCTACGGCAGCCGCAACCTCTTCGACGCCCCCTATCCCACGCACGGCGCGCTGCTCGGCCCGCTCTACGCCTTCGTGCCGCGCGAGCAGGACGTGCCGAGCGAGCTCAGCCTCGGCGAGAACCAGGACCGCTACTTCGCGGTGCAGCTCGCGTTCGACGCGCTCGCAGACGCGGGGATGCGCCCGCACGCCGTCGAGCCCGTGTGCGGGACAGTCCGCTTCGGCTACGCGCCGCCGTTCAACTCGTCCACGATGACCTGGCTCCAGCACACCTTCTTCGTGGACCAGACGATGGAGATCATCGCCCACTTCTTCCGCAACGCGCCGCAGGAGACGCTCAGCGCGGTGCGCGGGGAGCTCGTGCGTTCGCTTCCTGCCCCCGACGCCGCGAGCTTCCTCTCCGGCTCCGGCAACAGCATCGCGAGCGGCATCGCGCGCGAGTGCGCGTTCTCGGGCGGGGCGACCACGCTCGACGGCGGCGCGCTCTCGGGCATCGCGGCGATCCGCGCCGCGGCCGGGGCGGCCTATTCCGAAAAGTAAGGCGCGAGAAAGCCGAAGGCGTCG